>JAIPKB010000144.1 GCA_021733795.1 Akkermansiaceae bacterium
TCAACGGCCTGCACGACGCGGTGAGCCACCGGTTGAAGGAGGATCCCCGCAGCGGAGCGGTCTTCGCCTTCACCAACAAACGCCGCAATCTCCTCAAGATACTCTATTGGGATGGGACCGGGCTCTGGGTTCTGGCAAAAAGACTCGAGCGCGGCACCTACTCGTGGCCGCTCCCGGCCGATGCGGCGGACAGCAAGCTGCGCCTCAACACCACCGCCCTGGCCCTGCTGCTCGACGGCATCGACATGCGCGACGGCTGCCGCAGGCCGTGGTATCAGTTGGACGGATAGATGCCACCGGCGTGTCCGATCCGTGGATGCTCCGGGCCTGCGATACATATACGATAGTTTAAAACAAATATATTTCGAAAAGTTTGATTTTTGTGAAACAAATCCGGCGGCGGCGGCGTTATCTACTATACAACTAGGAAATGCCGCCTGACAGAGAACACATCCTGCTCGAAAAGATCGCCTCGCTCCACGCGAGGATCGCCGAGCTGTCCGCGCACAACGAGCAGCTCCAACAGGCGGTGGATACCCTGAGCCGCCGCATTTTCGGCAAGTCGAGTGAAAAGCTCGACCCCGCGCAGCTTGAGTTCGTGCTCGGCCAACTCGGTCGTCCCGCCACTCCTCCGCCAGCCGCCGCGCCGGATGGGCTCCAGCCGCCGGCCCGCGCTCCACGCACTAACAAGAAGCGCGCCCCGCGCATCCCGGAAAACCTCCCCTTCACCGAGGAAATCATCGATCCGCCCGAAGTCATCGCCAACCCGGAGGCATTCCGCCGCATCGGCGAGGAAGTCACCAAGCGCGTCGTCTTCACTCCCGGCAAGTTCAGCGCCATCCACCTGATCCGCGGCAAATACGCCGCCATCGACAATACTTTCGCCAAGCCCGTCATCGCCCCGCTGCCACCCTGCCTGCTGGAGCGCGGCACGGCAGATGCCACTTTCATCGCCGAGATCATCTACAACCGCTTCGGCCTGCACCTTCCCTATTACCGCCAGGCCGAAATGTTCGCCGCCCTCGGCGCGCGTTTCGACCGCAAGACCCTCTGCGACCACGCCATGCTTGGTGCCGAATGGCTCGCCATCATCTATCGGCAAATCCAAAACGAACACCGGCGATGTCGATACCGACAATTTGACGAAACCCCCATCGATTACCTCAAACCAGGCACCGGAAAGGCTCAAACAGGCTACTTCTGGGTGAGCAACATACCTGGCGGCAGCGTGCTCTTCCACTGGCGTACCGGACGCGGAGCCGACGGCGCGGCCGAGCTCTTCGGTGATGACCCCGAGATTCCCGACGCTCCCACCGAAGCCCAGCTCGAGGAACTCGTCCACCTTATCCAGTGCGACGGCTACAGTGCCTACCGCGCCTGGGCGTCGAAACGTCCATGGATCAAACTGCCCGGCTGCAACGCCCACGCCAGGCGCAAGTTCGTCGAAGCGATGGAACAAGCGCCCGGTCTGGTCGGCTGGATCGTGCGCCAATACGCCGCGCTTTATCAGATCGAAGAACGGTTGCGGACCAACAAGGCGGGCCCGGCGCTGCGCGCGGCGGTGCGGGCGTCCGAATCGCGGATGGTTTTCCAACGGCTCAAGCGGGTAATCGGCCGGTTGGGGTTGCGCAAATCCATCCTGCCCATGAGCAAGCTTGGCAAAGCCATCCACTACGCGCTGGCCCAGTGGCCGCATCTGGAGCTCTTCCTGACCCATGGGCAGGTGGAGATCGACAACAATCTGGTTGAGAATGCCATTCGCCCAACCAAACTCGGTGCCAAAAACTGGCTTTTCATAGGGCGCGAGGAAGCCGGCAAATCCTCCGCGATTCTTTACACCATCCTGGTCAACTGCCGTCGCCTGGGTATCGACCCGCGCGAATACCTTGTGGACGTGCTGACTCGCCTGCCCGGGATGCCGGCGAGCGAGGCGGCCGCGCTCACCCCGGCCGCCTGGCAGGCAACCCGCGAGGGAAAAGTCCTGCGGCAGCAGGTGGCGTGAACTCATAGCGGTCATAGAAGCCGCCACTATGACCGCGACCCACCGGGCCGGCGAGATCATTCATACGGTGCCTCGGACCACGCTTACCATGAGCAGGAGGAGGAGCCATTCGCGGAGGGCAGCGGTGAAAATTTTGAATGCCAAATTTCGAATGCCAAATTTCGAATGTCAAATGGGGCGGTGCATGGGTCCGGAACCCGCTTGGCACGGCTCTTGCGGAGGAGTCCGAAAAACCCGGCGGCGGCCTTCTTGGTGAAGCCGATGGTGTGTACGGTGGTTTCAGGGTTCATCGCTTTGGGGTTCGTCTCTTACGATGGCCGGAGATTGGGGTTGCTCGACGTAGTTGATTTCCTCTCCCCGCCGCTGGTAGGCCTCATTGAGGAGATCGCTTGGCGACCGGAACAGGTCCGGGCCGTTGGGATGGTAACGGAACAGCAGGCGGGTTTCGGCTTCCGCGTGGGTTTCAAGGTGACCGTCTGCATGAATATGGAACACTTCGGCAAACTCCTTGGCATGGCGGCAGACGAGGATGGTGCGGTGGCAGTCGAGCGGATCCCGCTCCGCGCACATCAGGGCGATTCGGAAGGTGATTACGCCGTCCCTCAGTCGGTCGATCCCTTTTTGGTATGCCGGGGTCTGGGCGATCCAGCCGTAATCCGCCCGCAGCCCGATGTAGCATTCCCGTTCCTCACGGCGGGCACCCAGTTCTTTGCCCAGAAATACGTAGCGAAGACCATTCGCCTTCAATTCCTTCTCCAGCGCCGGGCGACTGAACCAAGGAAAGCGGCTGAAAGGTTGGGAACGCACGTCCGCCACCACCTCAATGCCGTGCTGCTTGAGGAGGGCGATGAATTGCGGAAATTCGTGGGTCGAGTGACCGATGGTGAAAAGAGGGTTCACTAGGTTGCGGGAGTAGTGGATGGTTGAGGGCCAAGACGCTTGTCAAGAAAAATTTTCATGAAAATATTTGTTGCCAAGAAGTGGGCTCTGAGTGATGTTCCCCGTGGCACGAGCTGCGCCGGTATCCTGTCAAAGGGATCCTGATGCTGCAAGCGCCAAAAAGGCACCGGGTTCTGATACGGTCGGCGGCAGTTCAATCTGCTTCTGTTCCCTTCGGCACTTCAGGTGCTTTTTTATTGCCGTATTTTAGCCAGTCGAAAATCCGGACGGCCTTCCTGAAATTCGTGGTCACCGCCTGCTCGGACTTGTTCTGGATTGGATCAAAGCGCTCGTAGATTTCAACAAGTAAATTCCGAAACGCTTCCAAATCGAGTTGGCCGGACGGCACAAAAGCCAGGTCATTTAGCATCTGTTGCGCTTCCTTGGCGGTTACGCTGACATTTTTTCCGCGGATTTCCTCAATGCTTTGAGGAAATGGTTTCCCCTTTTGAGATTTCCTCATGCTATTGGTTATCCAGAAATCAATTCCCTTGGACCGGACGGCGGCGACGTAGTCTGAGAGTTTTGAGGCCATTACCGCATCATTCGCTCGGGAGAGATACTTGAAGACCGGAAGGTTATTTGATATCTGCACACCAAGTTTCGGCAGGACAATCTCCACCACCGATTTCGCGTCGAGTGATGTCTCGTCGTATATCAAGTCTTTGATCAGGTCGTTGACCTCGAGTCCGCCATAGCCTTGTCCCGCCAATTGTTTGCTAATGCCAACTCCCATCACATATTCGACCGTTTCCATGTCCGTTGCATCGTTGATATCGATCACCCGGATTCGCTCCTTGGGGGAGGTGGTCAATACGAGGTCATACACATCCTTTTTAAGCTTGCGCAGGATCTTCTGCGGATAGCTCGACCTGAGACCAGCGATGGCCTTGTATAGCTTGGAGAAGTCGGACAGCACCACTCGTTTGAATTCGATGACCTGCGTGCCGAAACTCTCCCGGACCGTGCTCGATCCCTCGGAGCGTCCGGCATTGGAACGCTGCACGAAAATCAGCCTGTCTGACAATGTTGCCAGTTGGGGTTCACTCAGGCAATTCGCGATGTCATTGAAGATGAGGCGGATGTTGGAATCCGTAAGCGAGTAGCCGATGAAAATGATCGGGTGCTCGAGAAAGATCGTCAGCAGTTTGGCGGACAGGTACGCGTTCCGGTTCATGTAAGACACGTAATCTGACTGGGTGAGCACCAACGAAGATGGTTCCGTGACACATCCGTGGATTTTGTAGATCTCGCCGACTCCGTAGCTCTGATTGAACAGCAACTGGTCCTGCCCGACGTAAATGACGTGCTCGGGGAAAAGTTGCTCCAGATAGCGGTCAAAGTTCGTCGTGATAACGCCCGCAACATTCTTCCTGGCATGCCCCAACGCGGAAATCTCCTCAGGATGATTTGGTGCTGAAAAGCCGACTTCCTGGGTGCGTAGTAAATCGGCAACGCCGATTTTGAGGGGAGAGACACCTGCTCTGATCTCAGCCTCGTACCGTGTGCGAAGACCGCGAAATGACTCGTCGGAAAGAAAGCGTCTGGCGAAATCCTTCTCAACGAGTTGGGTGATTGCCGGCAGAATTTGATCATCGGTGCTGCCGACTGATGCCACTTCATTCTTATACCATTCAAAGGGAAAATCGATCTCAGGTTTTGACTGATTTGCGAAATGAGTCACAAGCCCCTTCCAATCAGCCGTGCCCAGATACCGGTGGGTGAAGCCAGATCCGACAAACAAAAATGGAAGGGAATTTGCGGCTTCGAGCATTTTCTTCAGTTCAGAGGTCATGGCGGTAATAGTGGTTGAGATTCGAGTAATGGGCGAATTGATTCTTTCGGGCGGATTAAGCGGGCCTGAACATTCGTCACCCCACCCGCACCTGCCCGTTCATGAGCAGAGGGAGGAGCCAGTCGCGGAGGGCGGTGAGTTCTTGGGTTTGCTGGTTGTTGTTTTCGATGAGGCTAAAGGCGGAGCGGGCCGCCGAATGGAAACGGGAAATCGAATCTTGATCGGGCTGGGCGATGGTATGGGCGGCGACTGCTTCTGGATTCACGGCTGGGTAGGCTGCGCCGCTTGCCACGACGGTCAACCGCTCGATGTTCACATCGGAGGTGAGGGCGAGGTAGTTGTATTCCCGATAGGTTTCGGCTCGCGGCGTGAGGACGGCAAAGCCTGTGCTTCCGGTGAGAATCTCGGCGGATTTCGGCACCATGGCAAAGGATCGGTTTCCTGGCCGGACGGTTCCGATAATCGTGTCACCGTGAGTGAGAATTCTTCGTGCCCTACTGGGAGCCTTGACCCATTCGTATTCTTGAAAGTCCAGGATTTCCCCATTCTTCACATTCGCGAGGTCGAGATAGATCACTGACGCCGGGGCATTGGCGGTTCCCCAGGCGCGCTGGTTCAGGTGGCAGAGATCCGCAATCGGTCCGACCTTCCACCCTTTCGGAATCTTGCGTTTGAGTTGCGGGTCATGGACCATGGGGCCGCCGGAGGATTGGTAGGGGTGGCCGGCGAGCTTGGGTTTGCCGAGGGCGGCGGCTTGGGCGGCGGTCAGCGGGAACTCGAAGTGCACGAACCAGTAGTCATACAGCAACTTCGCCAGCCCCTCCAACTCCGCGTTGATCCGGTGGTTGAGTTCGATCTTGGCGTCGAGGGCGGAGAGGACGGCGGCTATTCTATGCTGTTCCCGAGGGTTTGGGACGCGGATGCGGATCGGATAGATGAAGTTGCGGTTCAACGACGGCTGGGCACTGCCGGAATTGTAGCTGTCGAAATCCAACCACTTGAGCAGGTAGTAGGCGAAGTATGGATCATTGCCCTTAAAATCCGTGACATAGAGTCCGGTGTTGTGCGGCCAGAAGTCGGTGTCGCAGAAGTGAACCTGACCGAACGATCCGCCGCAGCGGCCGATCACGATCCCTGGTCCTTTGGCCAAGGCTGTATCGTGGAAGCCGTTCTGGCCGGCCGCCCCAAATACGGGAATAGTGCCCGGACGGCGTTCGGAGGCAGTGAGGTCGTGTCCGCGCTGCATTGCAACGAAGTCGCCAAGGGTGATGGGATTCCAGTTAGCGTTCATGATTCAGTTCCTCTCCAGTGGTGAACCATGGCAGGGACCGACCTCCGGGCGGTCCGTGAGAATGGGTGGCGAATTTGAAACCATGGGATGACGTTGCGGCTGTTCATGGGTTGGGTCATTCGCATTTCATTCGCCGGACCGCTGCGGAGAGCGGTCCCTGCCACCTGAACCGTCCCGCCACCCCGGGATACGCAGGCAGGGACCGACCTCCGGGCGGTCCGTGAGAATGGGCGGCGAATGGGAGACCATGGGATTACGGTGCGGCTGTTCATGGGTTGGGTCATTCGCGATTCATTCGCCGGACCGCTGCGGAGAGCGGTCCCTGCCACCTGAACCGTCCCGCCGCCAGCCGATGCGGTCCGGGAACCAAACATGGGGCCATTGGTCGTAGGTTTCCACCAGACCTTTCCGCACGGGGTTTTCCCGGACGTAGGACCATTTGTCCTGATGGTCCGCGTCGTTGCGGATGCGGTGGTCGAAAAAATCGCGTTGCCACTGAATCCCGAAAGCCCGGGCGGTGTAGCGTTTCCAATCCGCCAGGACGCGGTTGATTCCGTGGTTCTTTTCCCACGAAAAGGAAACCAGCGCATGCAAATGGTCCGGCATGAGGAGGAAAATCTCCGGCCACCAGCGGTGTTGTTCATGATAGAACGCCACCGCTTGGAAAAGCCCGCCGGGAATATCGCCGCAGGTGAGTTGGGGCTTGCCACGAAGCTGGCAGTTGAGTGTGAGGAAAAACGTGGCGTGGGGAGCCACCCAGTCTGGCGGCACATGCCCCGCGCCACGGGATTCGCGTTCGGGTCGGGATTCGGGCAGCATGATGGAAATGGGGTTAGATTGGGGGGGGCGAAAACGACAGGCTTAAACGTCCCGCCACCCCGGGATACACAGGCAGGGACCGACCTCCGGGCGGTCCGTGAGAATGGATGGCGAATGGGAGACCATGGGATGACGTTGCGGCGGTTCATGGATTATATCATTCGCGGTTCATTCGCCGGACCGCTGCGGAGAGCGGTCCCTGCCTTTTGCCGGCGACACGGCGAGGGTTGCAAGTTGCTTCTCCACTTGGAGGTCGAGTTTCCGCGATTCGCCGAACAGGGATTTGAGCCGCCCGGTTCGTGTCGCGAGTTCGTTCTCGAACTGCTTCGGCGTGATCGCCACGTGCTCCACCTTCACGTCGAAATACTGCCCGGCGCTGAGGGAGTAGTTTTTGGCGGCGATCTCCTCGTAGGACACGACGACGGAGAAGTCCTCCACGGCTTCCCTGGCGTTGAAGACGCGGATGATTTGGTCTTCCTCGGCGGTGGAGAGGAGGGTTTTCTGGTTTTTGCCGTCCTTGACCTTGGTGCCGAGATTGGAGGCGTCGATGAGGACGATGTCGCCCTGGTTGGTGGCGTCGAGGAAGAGGATGGAGACGTTGGTGCCGGTGGTGGCGAAGATGTTGCTGGGCATGGAGACCACGCCGGCGAGCATCCGGTGTTCGACGAGATGCTGGCGGATGCCCTTGTCGATGCCGGCCTGGGCGGTGATGAAGCCAGTGGGGACGACGACGGCGGCTTTGCCCTTCTTGCCGAGGGAATAAATGATGTGCTGGAGGAAGAGCGAGTAGATGGCCATCTTGTCCCTGGCCTTGGGCGTGACCTTGGGAATGCCGGCGAAGAAGCGCTCGTGGTTGGCCTTGGTGTCGAGTTCGTCGCGGAAGTCGGAGAAGTCGAGCTTGAAGGGCGGATTGGAGACGATGTAGTCGAACTTCCGCAGTGCGCCGCGGTCGTCGCGGTGGTAGGGGTGGAGGATGGTGTTGCCCTGGATGATGTTGGGGATCGAGTGGACCAGCTTGTTGAGGATCAGGTTGAGGCGCAGCAGGCTGGAGGATTTCTGGGAGATGTCCTGCGAGTAGATGCTGCACTTTTCCTCGCCGATGGCGTGGGCGAGATTCATCAACAAGGTGCCGGACCCCGCCGAGGGATCGTAGCAGGTGACGTTTTTCACCTCCCGGGTCACCAGACAGGACGCCATGATCTTGGCGACCGCGTGGGGCGTGTAATACTCGGCGTACTTGCCGCCGCCGTCCTTGTTGTAGTCCTTGATGAGATATTCGAAGAGCGTGGCGAAGAAGTCGAACTTTTCGGCGAACAGCCGCTCGAAGCTGAAGTTGACCAGCTTGTTGACCAGGGCGCGGGCGAAGTCGTTGCGCTTGGAGGAGACGAACTCGGTGATGGCATCGAAGAGCGGCTGCTTCTCGCCATCGTCGGTCATGACGGAGAAGATGTCCGAATTGAGCGCGGCGATGGACAGCAGGGTGGCATCGAGGGTTTTGGCGAAGTCCGGTTCGTTCTGGCGGGCGTAGAGGCTGGCCAGGAAATGCTCCGGCCGGAGCCGGGCGGTGCCGCCGCCGAGCTGGAGCAGCAGCATTTCGTAATCGGCCTTCTTGGTTTTCCGGAGCGCGTCCTCCCACGACGGAGCCTTGGCCAGCTTGGGGTCGATTTGCTTGATCTCGTGGGCGAACTTGTCGTTGAGGAACTTGTAGAGGAAGATCTGGGTGATGATCTTGAACTCATTGCCATCGTTGCCGAGGCCGTAGTTCGCACAGACGCCCTTGAGGTCGTCGATGAGGGTGATGGCTTGTTTTTGGAAGTCGCGGGTCATGGAGTTAGGTCATGCCGGGTGTTGGCCGTTGAATTCGTCGAGGTATTCTTTCATGACGAGGGCGTTGATGAAGCGGGTGCTTTCGGGAGTGAGGGGCAGGTGGTGGAGTTTAGCGAACTGCTCGACGATGAGGCCGAGCATCATGGCCTCGGTGTAGGCCGGGTTGGTGAGGAGTTGGGCGTTCTGGGAGATGCGGGCGTCGGCCTGGATTTTGAGGGCGGAGAGAGCTTCGAACAACTTGCGTTCGTTGGGGGTGGGTTCGCCTTTTTCGAGGAGGCGCTTGTGGAGGCGGGCGTATTTCGCGTCGTTGGCGTATTTGGCGCGGAGCAATTGGTTGCGGCGTTCCAACTCGCGGGCGCGGGCGTGGATGTCATTGAGCGCGGCGATGTTGGCAACCATGTCCGCCTGGGTGATTTCGCTGAGGTTCTTTTTGCGGAACAGCCGCTCCAGTTCCTCGCGCAGGGTGATGAACTCCGGGTCGCGGGGATCGAAGTTGCTGGCGAGCCCTTCGCGGGTGCGGCGGAGCGTGTCCTTGAGTTCGTCGGCGATGACCATTTCCGCCTCGGCGACCTTGCGGAAGGTGAACAGCACGTCCTCGAGGGCGATGTTGAGCAGGTTGGTGTTGTCGTGGGCGTTTTCGAGCGCCTCGCGCTGGTTGAGCAGGGCCAGGTGATTTTCCGCCTCGGTGGCGAGGCGGGCGAGCGCGCGGAAATCGAGCTGGGCGAGGAGATCGTATTGGCCGGAGGAACGGATGAGGTTGTAGAGATTGCGTGCGTCGGTGAGCGCCTTGAGGACGGCCCGCATCTGCGTGCGGTCGCGGATGGCAGTGATTTGTTGGGAGAAGATTTCAGCGTTGGTGGTGTCGAAGTGAAACAGGGCGTCCTTGATCGCGTCGATTTCCGCGGTGATTTCATCCGGGGACTTGAACAGGTCCGAGTAATGTTCCAGTTCATCGCCGAGTTCGGCCTGGAGTTCGTCGAAGTAGGCCTTGTTGGTTTTGTCGAATTCCGTCTGGATGTCGGCGAAATCCACGACGTAGCCATAGCGGAAGCGCTTATAGGTGCGGTTGACGCGGGTGAGCGCCTGAAGCAGGTTGTGCGCCTTGATGACGCGACCAAGGTAGAGCTTTTTGAGCCGCCGGGAGTCGAAGCCGGTGAGCAGCATGTTGTACACGAAAAGGAGATCGATTTTTCCGGCCTTGAAATCCTCCACCCATTGCTTGCGCTCGTCCTTGGTGCCGACATCGTGGAGGATCAGGGCGTGGGATTTCACCGAGCGATCCGGCTTCGGCGTAAAGCGGAACGGGACGATGTCGTCGGCGGCCAGGAGCCGGTCGTCGGTGGCGGCTTCGGGCATCGGCGGTGGCACGGATGCGTATTTGCTAACGAAAAGATCCGCCATTTTCTTCGCCTGATCGGCCGAGTCGCAGATGACCATCGCGCCGATGCCGGGGTCGTTGTGGGTGAGGCGGGCCTTTTCGAAATCGGCGACGATGTAATCGAGCATCGGCGCGACGAATTTCTCATGGGCGTAGAGCAGGGTGCGGTGGTTGCGGCCTTTGAGCACCTCGATTTCCTCGAGGGTCTTGGCGAGTTCGAGTTTGTATTTGGTTTCGATTTCCTCGCGGATCAGGCGGAGCGTGTAGCCGTCGGCGATCGAGGCGTTGTAGTAGTATTTGTGGATGTAGTTGCCGAAGAGCGCCTTGGATTTGTGATCACCGATGAGCGGGGTGCCGGTGAGACCGAGCTTGATGGCGCGGGTGTCGGACTCGTTGAGATTGGCGAGAAAGCTGCCCTGCGGGTTGTAGCTGCGGTGGACTTCGTCGAGGAAATAGACGCGCTGGAGGCTGATGTTGTAATCGGACGCGCGGACGACATCCGGGTCGTCCTGGAACTTCTGGATATTGACGACCGTGATTTCCGGCTGGCCGGAATCGTTGTGGATCGCGCTGGCGGATTTGATGTCCCGGGCGAAGGCGTGGCGGGAATTGATCGTGTGGACGATCAGGCCGCGGCTGCGGAACTCACGGCTGGCTTGTTGGAGCAGGTCGATCCGGTCAACGATGAAATAGAACTTCGGCACGATGCCCTGGCGCTGGAACCAGGCGGTGAGGTAATGGACGTTGTAAAAGGCGAGCGCGGTTTTGCCGCTGCCCTGGGTGTGCCAGATGATCCCCTTGCGGGTGCCGGCGGCGAGGCACCGGGCAATCGCCATGGTGGCGAAAATCTGCGGGTAGCGCATGACGTGCTTTTCGTAGCCGGTCTCCGTCCGGACGTAGGCGAAGGCGAAGCGGAGCAGAAACGCCAGCCGGTCGCGCGAGAACAGGGCGGTGCTGAGGCGGTTGGTGGGCGTGAGCGGGCTTTTGTTGGTCGCGAACTCCGGCGAGTGCTTGATGCTGGCGAGATTGTTGTCGGCGAGCACCAGATCCTCGGTGGCCGGGTCCTCGGGCGCGAGGAGTTGGGAGAGGTCGCGGGTTTCCTCCTCGCGGAAGTAGTTGAACACCGGCTCCTCATACGACGGCGAGGCGTAGAAGGCCCCCTCCAGCGGCTCGGGCGAGTTGTTTTCATACTCCATGTTGTTGGAGAACACCATGAGCTGGGTGAGGTTGACGAAGCGGCGGAACTTCGGGTTGCGGAAGCGGGCGTTGATGCGGTTGCGCTCGGCGAGGATGCCGTCGCGGTTGTTGGGCTTCTTGACCTCGGTGAAGATGAGGGGCATGCCGTTGATCAGCAGCGTGATGTCCGGCCGGAATTCATCGTCGCCGTTCTGGCAGGTGAGTTCGGTCACCACGTGGAACGAGTTGCGGTCGAAGTTTTCGAAATCGATGAGCCTGAGGCCCGAGGTCCGCGTGAGGCGCTCGTGGAAGGCCTTGCCGAGATCCTCGTTTTCGAGGAGAAGCGAGATTTCCTGGAGCAGGCGGTCGATGTCGTCGGCGGAAGCGCCGGGGTTGATCGCCGCGACACTGGCGCGGAACAGGGCGGGGAAGATGTTGGTGGCCGGATCCCAGGTAGCGTCTTTCAGCGAGAGGTAGGCATACCCGAGTCTCGTGAGGTGGAGAATCGCAGGGATTTTGACTCTGGCGTCTTCGTTGAAGGACATGTGGATGGAGCACTGGCGGCTCGGAGGGATGATTTCAGAAAATGTGGAGAAAGACAGACCAAATTTCGCAGGCCGGTGGCGACTCCGGAATATTGGAAAGAGGTGATTCGGACCCCCAAAACCGAGCCAAGGGCATAATTAGGTTGGGGAGGTGTTCGGGTTGGCGAGAATCCACCAACCCAACACCCTGTCAAAAAGAAAACCCAGAAGGCGTATCAGCGCCGAACCGTAGCGAAGCGGACATGGGACAGGAGCGGAGCTGCCTGCCCGAAGGGTGAGCGCAGCGAATCAATTCAACGCCCGCGCCGCCATGAGGCGACCACGCCCGGAAGCTACGGTAAAAACCGGTGTTTTTCATCCGTGCGAGCTTGACAGCCACACGAATTCCCACCAGGATTTCCAGCGAAATCCACCCAACCCAAATTGCAATCTCCTAACCAAACATCACTAACCACCATGATTGAACAACTAATCACCTCCCTTTTTCCCGCCTTCCGCTCCGGCCACCGGCTTGTTCCACAAAAGCAAATTCCTTGGCGCAGTAATCTAAAGAATGGGTTAGCGATGGCATTTTCGGTGGCTTTCAGCGTCTTTGCATTGAACACGGCATCAGCTGAAAGCCGGACATTGGTAGTAAAGGCTGGTGAGGAGATCGCTTTCATGGGTGACTCGATCACCGCAGGAGGCACCGGGAAAAATGGCTATGTGACGTTGGTGATGGATGCGCTTAACAAGGAGGGACTCAATCTCACAAGTATCCCAGCCGGAAAATCGGGAAACCGGTCAAATGATATGCTGGCCCGTCTGGACCAGGATGTAATCAGTAAGAAACCGCAATGGATGACCCTGAGCTGCGGTGTCAATGATGTATGGCATTTCAAACTACGGCTGGGCAAACGTACGTTCACCGGAGTGCCCTTGGAAGACTACAAAACCAATGTTGTGGCCATTATCGACAAGGCGCAGGCGGCCAATATCAAAGTCATCATCTTGACTTCCACCATGATTGGTGAGGATCCCGAGGGAGAACTGAATCAGAATTTGATTCCCTATAACAAATTTTTGAGAGAAATTGCCACGGCAAAGAAATGCATCCTGGCGGACTTGAGCAAGGACATGCATGAGATGCTCAAAAAAATGCCTGATGTTGAGGGAAGTGCCAAAATGTTTGGTGAGCCCAATTATAAGCGAAACATCAAGAATAAACTGACTACCGATGGTTGCCACATGAACACCCTGGGCAATATCATGATGGCCAAGGGGATTCTAAGGGCTTTCGGCCTGAGTGACGAGAAGATTGCTGCGGCTGAAAAATCCTGGCTCGGGAAGTAAGGACGCAACCCTAGGACAAAGGGAAGGGAGAGGAGAGCCAAAGCAGAGTCTGGCAGGATTCTTTTGGGTGCCTCTTTTCCGGCTCTTTGGCGGGTGGACAGGAATGTCCACGCTCCTTATGGAGCCCGGCGGTGCCGGGCGATGTTTGCCATTCGCTGAATCGTTAGAGCCAGCCGATCGCGGCGCGGGCGGCGCGGGTGGCGGTGGCGAGGCAGCCGTGGATCAGGTAGCCGCCGGTGGGGGCTTCCCAGTCGATCATCTCGCCGGCCACAAAGACGCCGGGCAGCCGGGTGAGCATCAGGTGGCTGTCCAGCTCGCTCCAACAAACTCCACCGGCGGAGGAAATCGCCTCGGCGAGCGGGCGGGGGCCGGTGAGCGGGATGCGGCAGTGTTTGGCTTCGTGCGCCAGCGAGACGGCGTCCGGCCACGACCGGCGGGCGAGGATCGCGTGGGCGGCGTCGCCGAGTTTCCAGGCGGAGCGGGCGGCCGTTAGGAAATCCCGGCGCACGGACTGCAATTTCGCGAGGAGTTGTGGCTCGCTGTGGGCGGGTTTGAAATCGATCACCAGTTCCGGCTGTGGCATCTCGCGGAGGAGGTGGCCGAGTTGATAGATCGCGCCGCCTTCGAGGCCGTAGCGGGTGAGCATCAGCTCGCCGACGACCTTGGTGCCGTCCGCACTGACGTGGAGGTTTTTCAGCGGTTTGCCTTCTGCTGCCTCCAGCACCGCAGGTGGCCACGGGTGCTCCCATCCGCAGTTGGCAGGGGTCAGCGGGTGGCAGCGGACGTCAAGATCGGTTAGAACGGCGGTCCATGCACCATCCGACCCGGTTTGCGGCCATGAGCCGCCGCCGAGAGCGAGCAACACCGCGCGGGCTTCGACGAATGCCCCATTGGCAAACCCCAGCCGGTGGGGGCGGCCCGGCTCCAGTGAAACCCAGCGGTGTTTCATGGCGAACCGCACGCCGCCGTCGCGGAGGTGCTGAACCCAGCGGCGGAGCAACGGGGCGGCCTTGAGTGACCATGGATAGATCCGGCCGTTGGCGGCCTGGAAGGTTTCCACACCCAGCCCGACGGCCCACTTGCAGAGGTCCGCGGGAGTGAAATCCGCCAGCACCTGCTGCCAGAATTCCGGGGGTTGGTCTGGTCCCCGGTAGCGTCCGGCGAACGTTTCCAGCGGCTCGCCGTGGGTGAGGTTGAGCCCGCCCTTGCCGGCCACCAGCAGTTTCCGGCCCACCGAGGGCATGGCGTCGAACACGGCCACGCGCAGGCCGGCCGCGGCCGCCAGTTGCGCCGCCCGCAGGCCGGCCGGACCGCCGCCGATCACCGCCAGATCGAAATGGATGGGTTCCGTGTTCAGAGGGCCGGACTGGAGGGTTGGAGGCGGGCGATTGCTTGTTAGACCAGTTTGAGACGGGCGAGGTCCTGGGTGTCGATGAGCCCCACCGGGACGCCCTCGGCATTGAGCACGACCACATCATCGATCCGGTTCTGGCCAATGGATTTGACGGCTTCGACGGCGAGCGAGTCGGCGCAGACGGTGATCGGGTTGCGGGTCATGAAGCCCGTTACCGGGTTGTTTCCCAACATCGGGTCGCGTTGGAAGGCGCGGGCGAAATCGCCATGGGTGAAGATCCCGGCGAGGCGACCGTCGGCGGCGAGGATCAGGCAGGCCCCGGCGTGGGCGCGGGTCATCGCATGGAGCGCGTCCATCACGGTGGCGGATTCTCCGGCGGTGGGCAGGGCGGCATCCGCCCGCATGATTTCGGAAACCCGGGTGAGCAAGGCCCGGCCCAGGGAACCTCCCGGATGATAGCGGGCGAAGTCCTCTTCGGTGAATCCCCGGTCCTCCAACAACACCATCGCCAGCGCATCGCCCATCACCAACATCGCGGTGGACGAGCTGGTGGGTGCGAGGTTGAACGGGCAGGCCTCGCGCTCGACCGAGGTGTCCAACGTGGTTTCGCTGAGCCGGGACAGGGTCGAGTCCGACTTGCCGGTGAGGGCGATGACGGCGACCTCGAAGCGTTTGATGAACGGCATCAGGTCCAACAGTTCGCGGGTTTCACCGGAGTAGGAAAGGGCCAGCACCGCATCGCCATCGGAAAGCAGGCCCAAGTCGCCGTGGAGGGCGTTTTGCGAATTGAGCACCACGGCGGTGGCTCCGGTGGAATTGAGCGTGGCGGCGATCTTGTGGCCGATGTTACCCGACTTGCCGACGCCGACGACAACGATTTTCCCCTTTTGGTCGAGGGTCTGGTGCAGGAGGGTGACGGCCTTGATGAAGTTCCCGTCCAGCCGCTCCGACATCCGCAGGAGGCCGTCGGTTTCCATCTCGATTACAGCGCGGGCGCGGGCCAAGTGATCCATGGCCGGATGACACGGGGATTCCACGGCTTTGGCAAGGTGAAAACCAGAGGGTTTGGGAGCGATGCCGATTCACCTCTCGGTTTGGCAGGACCGCACCACCTGGAACGCGACAATCAGAACGACGATCGTCGGCGGGATTGTCGCGGCGAAAGCTG
>JAIPKB010000145.1 GCA_021733795.1 Akkermansiaceae bacterium
ATGTGGCCGGGTCCTCCAGGTGGGATTGGCCGGCCTGGTCGTGCATCCGGCGGATGTTTCTAACGGATTCTTGAAAGGCCGGCATCGCCTGCATGGCCGCGCTCGGGCGGTCCGGCGGAGCCACCGCCACCTGATCGGCAATCGTGCCGGGCGAAGCGCTGAAAATATAGATCCGGTCGGCCAGGAACACCGCCTCCGCCACATCGTGGGTGATGAAGAACACGGTGGCCTCCAGTTCGTTCCAGAGTGAAACCAACAAATCCTGCATGTTCTGGCGGGTGCTGGGGTCCAACGCTCCAAATGGTTCGTCCATCAGGATGATCTGTGGACCCAGGATGAGGGTGCGGGCGATCGCCACCCGCTGGTTCATTCCTCCGCTGAGCTGATGGGGGAATTTTCCGGCATCCTTGATCGGATCCAGCCCCACTTTGCCGATCCACTCGCGGGCGCGTTCAAGCCGTTCCTTCTCCGGCACATGGGCGCACTCCAGGCCGAACGCGACATTGTCCAACACCGTGCGGTGTGGAAAATTCGCATAGTCTTGAAACACAAACCCGCGGTCCGGACCGGGCGCGGTCACCGGGTGATCATCCACCAACACCCTGCCGCTGGTGGCCGGAAACTGCGGTGCCAGTCCGGCGATCAACCGCAGCACCGTGCTCTTGCCGCAACCGCTGGGCCCTAGAATTGAGATGAACTCGCCGATTCCCGGCCGGTCCTCGACGTGGAAGGTCACATCGCGGATCGCGGTGAACGCCTTGCGCGTGCCGGCATGATACGTCTTGGTCACATTCTCGAACTCCACGATGCGCCGCAACCTCCCGTCCTCCGGCAGGGAAGCCAGCTCACAAGGGTCCACACCCGCTGCCTGCTCAATTCTGGCCATGTTTCAAATAGGGAAATGCCTGCCGCTGCACCATCAGGATGAACCGGTCAATCCCCCAGGCCAGCACGGCGATGATGATCAGGCAAAGATAGATATGTTCGCGGGGGCCCTGCCGTTCACTGGCGATGATCAGCGCCCCGAGCCCGCGTTTGGCGTTGATCACCTCCGCCAGCATGATGTAGCCGAACGCCAACCCGAACAACAGGCGCAGGCTGTTGACCACATCCGGCATCGCCATCGGCAGCACCACCTTGCGCAGCACCTGGTGGCTCAACAACGGAAACCACAACCCGAACCCTACCAGAAAGCCGATCACCGCCCGCAGCCAGAATCCGCCGCTGCCAACCGCCACCGCCAGCGTGACCTCATCTTTCAACCACGACCACCCGGCCGATGCCAGCAGCGCATACACCGCCGCAATCCCCGCCGTGAGCCGCAGCCCCTTGGTCCAGTTGTGCTTGGCACCCAATGTGTAGGCGGTCTCCAAAAACCGGTCCGGCACCGCCCGCGTCGCAATGGTGGAGTCGAACAACACGAACGACACCGCCGCCAGAAAAATGAACATTACCTTCTGCAGTTCCTCCAGCCCGAACCACACCAGGGTCAGCGCGATCAACGCCGCGATCGGCACGTTGCGGCCGAAAATCCCGAAGGGTTTGAAAAACGCCCCCACCCGCGGATAGCTGCCGGAAAGCAACCCCAATGGCACCCCAATGCCCGCCGCGATCACGAACCCGCCACAAACCCGCAGCAGGCTCGTCAGCGCGCTGAGCGAAAGCCCCCGCTCCCACAACGAAGGAAACGAAGAGAAGGTCTCCCCAGGGCTCGGCAGCGTGTAGGGAGCCACCCACCGGTCAACCGGGGCCCCCAGCGTGACGAGCCACCAAATTCCTAACAACCCGAGCAGTGAGGCCGCGCCGAACAACCAGCCCTCCACCTGCGGCGGCTCGTCCCGCAGCGTGCGGAAACGCCGCCACCATGAGGTATCAACGCGGGCGGGATCTGGCGGACCGCTGCCTGTGCTTGAGGGTGGCTCCATCGTTCTATTCCGGGTTTTCCAGGGCGATCACCTTGATTTCGACGCGGCGGTTCTTCGCGTGATTGTTCGGATCATCACGGTCGGCCGGACGGGCCCAGCCCATGCCCTCCACCACGAACTGGTTCGGGTTGAAGTTAGGGAATTTTTTGATCAGCTCGGTCTTCACCGCTGCGGCGCGGTTGCCGGAGAGTTCCTTGACCGCCTGTTCGGACGCCTGTCCGCGCATTGAGGCGTCGGTGTGGCCCTCGATCACGATGTTGGCCGCGCCGTATTGTCCGGCGAGCTGGGCCACCTCCTCGAGCACCGCGTCCACGTTGGGATCATAGAATTTCTCGATCTCCTTGCCGTTTTCCCGGACGATGACCTTCTTGCGCATGTCCCATGAATTGGGTGCGAACAGGACGGTCACTATTTTGGTTAGAATCTCGCTACCTTCCGCCTTGACCGTGGACACGCTCTTGGGCGCGAAGTTGACTTGGTATTCGTTGCGGCTCGACTTGTAGGGCTCCTCGTCCGCCAGCTTCTGGAGGATCGAGAAATCCGCCACCTGGTCAAACGGCACCGCCTGCCGGATGCGGTTCATTTTCCGATAGAGCATGTAGGCGGTGTTCCAGGTCCGCTCGAAGTTTGCCGGGTTGTTCTGGTTCATGAAAAACTCGCGGTTTTCCGCATAGTTCGTCGAATGGGCGTCGGCCAGCATCCCTGCGGTTTCGTTTTCCGGGATGCTGTAGAGTTTGGACATCAGCAGGGCCGCCTGTTTTTTCCCGTCCTCGGTTTTCATCAGTTCCATGCCCTGGAAAATCCCGCGCACCAGGCCCTCGCAGATATCCGGATGATCGCGGGCGAAATCCGCGCGGGCGAACCACACGTCGGCGATCAACTTGTTGGCGGTGGCGGTGCTCACCAGCAGGTGATTCGCCGGGACCTCGCTCAGGTTGTAAATATCGGGAGCCCATGACACGCAGGCCGCCAGGCTTTTGTCCGCGCTGAACGCCGCCGCCGCTTGAAACGCATCCGAGGTGTAAATAAACTCCACCGCGGCCGGCTGCACCCCGCCGTTGACCAGCGCGTTGAGCAGGAAATACTCGGACGGCGAGTTCTGCGCCAACACGATTTTCTTGCCCCGCAGGTCGCCGATCGTCGGATGTTTCGGATCGCGGGCGGCCGAGCGGCGGATCACGATGCCGTCTCCGCCGTTGGAAAAGTCCACCTGTTGATAGACGCGCGGCATGATCCGCGGATCCTTCTTCAGCTCATCCATGAACAACGGCATCATGTCCAGCGTGGCCCAACCAATGTGGACGTTGCCGGAAGCGTAGGCGTCGCGCATGGCCACCGGGTTGTCGATGAGCACCAGCTCCACCTTGAACGGCTCGCCGCTCGGGGTGGTCCAGGTTTTGGCCGCCTGGTCGCCGCCGTTCTGGAGGATGATCGGGGCCCACCCGGCCCACACGTTGAGTGCGAATTTCACCGTGCGCTCCTGCAGCGGCTGGTAGGCGCTGGTACCCTTGATCGGCGGTAGTTTCTCACTCGGTTTGAAGGTGTATTCCTTCACGGTGGTGGGCACGTTCGGATCCGGGGCCTCGGTGCCGTTGGCCTGCCGCAGGTCGTCCATCGTGATCTGGCCGGGCTTGTCGGTCTTTTCAGGAGGAAACAGCACCTTGCGGAAGCCGTAGCCGAGCAAGCTGACAACAATCAGTCCGAGGACGACGAAAAACAACGGTTTGGGTCGGGAGGAATCACTCATGGTAGCTATAGGGGTTGTTGAAGGAAACCGCTGCGAAATTGGGCGGAGCTTCCCCACCTGTCAAGCACAGACCCCCAAGATGGAAAGAAACCCGGATTTTGGAACGCCTTCCTCAGCGCCGGAACCACAGAATTCCGGCGGCCACCATCAACACCGCCGCTCCGGCCATGAGGCCCACCCTGAAACCGCCGTCCCGGCACCGCTGGGCAAGTCGCGCGGCCCGCTCCTCACGCGCGGCGGGAGCCACCCCCTGTAGCCGATACCACCCACCCGCCGCCCGCCCCACCAGTCTGGCCGGCGCGTCGCCTCCCCAACCGGACACCCACGCCACGGTCCGCATCATCCCCGCGTGCGCCCACCGGTTCAGGCCATTGAAACAGACGTCCACTGCCCGCAGCACCCCGGCTCCGCCTTTCCGCCAGAACCAGTCCGCGTCCAGATTCACCGACCTCAGTTCGGGCGGATAGATCTTCAGCAACATCAAACTAACGAACGCCAGCGCGGAAAAGAACAGCAACTGGGTTTGCGACAGGACATGGGTGATCGTATAGGGATGATAGTCCGCCTCCCACGGCAGCAAGCCATACAACACCTGTGGAAAGCACCCGATCCCGATGCAGAGCGCCGCCCCCAGCCCCATCGCCAGCAACATGTGCCACGGCGCCTCCTTGGTCCGGATCCCGGAATCATGGGCGAAAAACGCGAAAAACGGGATCTTGATCCCCGCGTGGTGGAACACCCCGGCCGCCGCAAACAACAGCGCCAGCCAAACCCATACCATTCCGCCATCCGCCGCCGCCGACATCACCATCGACTTGCTCACAAATCCGCTGAACAACGGAAATGCCGAAATCGACGCCGCCCCGACCATGCAGAATCCCGCGGTCCAGGGCATCGACTTGTAAAGCCCGCCCAGGTCCGAGCCATTGATTTTTCCGGTCCGATAGAGCACCGCTCCCATCGACATGAACAGCAGGCCTTTGAACAGCACGTCATTGAAGGCATGCGCCACCGCCCCATTGAGCGCCAGCGGGGTGCCGATCCCGATCCCCACCATCATGAACCCGATCTGGTTGATCATTGAATAGCCGAGGACCCGGCGCAGATCGTTCTCGATCACCGCGTAGAAGATCGGAAACATCGCCATCAGTGCTCCGATTCCGATGAGCACGCCCTCCCCGGCGAAGCCGCGGGCCATCGCATAGACCGCCACCTTGGTGGTGAAGCTGCACAAGTACAACGCTCCGGACGGCGTGGCTGCCGGATAGGCATCCACCAGCCAGGTATGCACCAGCGGGAACGCGCACTTGATTCCAAAGCCCATGAAAATCAACAATCCGCCCTCGCTCTCCAGCCCCAAGTGCCCGAATGCGAGACTGCCGGTGGCGCGGTAATGCATCGCCAACCCGATCAGCACCAGCAGGCCGGACGCCACATGAACCAGCAAATACCGCAGCCCGGCCCCCAGCGCGGCGGGATTCCGCCGCCCCCAAACCTGGAACACCGAGGTTACCGCCAGCAGTTCCCAGAACACGAAAAGAGTGAGCAAATCTCCGGCAAACACCGCTCCCACCGCACTCCCCGCATACAACATCGCCGTACCAAGTTGCACCCGGTCCTTCACATGCAGCGAGTAGATCGCCGCGATCACCGCCGCAATGTGGAACAACAGGCCGAACAACCAGCTCAGCTTGTCGACCCGCAGCCACTCCAAGTGGTGGCCCATGAACTCCACTGGAGCGGTCGCTCCGTGCTGGACCCCCAGCATGTTCACCAGCCCGAGCACCGGCAACCCCACGCACCATACCTGCCGCAACCGGCCGGGCAGGAAAAATGCCAGCACCCCGCCTACCACCAGAATCGCGGCCGGATGAAGCTCAGCGATCATAGTAGTCCTCCCTCCGCATGATGACCTTTCTCAGCAGCTTGGCCAGCAGTACCAACGCCACGCAGGCACCCAGTCCGTAAAAACAAAAGAATCCCGGCCAATCCTCAGCATCCAGCACGCCTTCCGCGAAGCTCATGTGCTTGTGCAACGGCCCCACTCCCGGCAGAAACAACAAATCCAGCGCCAGCAACAACCCGCAGGCGACCCAGAAGCCGCGGATCAGCCGCTTCACATTCGCCGGATTGTCAAACAAGTGCCGCCGCCCGCTGTCCGCCAGCAAGACCACGCCCTCCTCCGGCGGATCGGATTCCGCAGCGGGCTTGGCCATTGGTTTTTCGGTTTCAGGTATCATGGATCGGGTCATCAGGTCATCAAGCTAGCCAGGGTTTTCAGCAGCCCCGGAAAAACAAACCATACCAGGGTCATCAGCGCCGTCAGGCACAACGGAATCACACACGCCAGCGGTGCCTCGCCGCCAACGCCATCATCGCCCTCGGCCGCCTTGCCGAAAAACGCGCTGACCGCCACCGGCAGCAAATAGCCGATGTTGAGCAGCGTGCTCGCCACCAGCGCGGCCGCCAGCCACCAGGCTCCGGCGTCCAGCGTTCCTAACAGCAAATACCACTTGCTCCACGCCCCGCCACCGGGTGGCAGCCCGATGATGCTCAGCGAGGCGACCAGAAACGCCCCCATCGTCCACGGCATCCGCCGCCCCAACCCGCCCATCTGGCTCACATATTTCTTGCCCGTCGCCACGTAGATCGCCCCCGCGCAGAAAAACAGGGTGATCTTCCCGAACGCGTGGGTCGCGATGTGCATGATCGAGCCAACCGTCCCGTTATCCGACAACAGCGCCACGCCCATGATGATATATGAAAGCTGGCCGATGGTTGAAAACGCCAACCGGCGCTTCAGGTTATCCTGGGAAAGCGCGATCAACGAGGACACCACGATGGTGATCCCCGCCAGCGCCGCCACGATCTGCGCCCCGGGAATCCCCCTGAGAAACTCGATGCCAAACACCCCGGTAAACACCCGGATCACGCAAAACACACCCACCTTCACCACCGCCACCGCGTGCAGCAGCGCGGACACCGGCGTCGGTGCCACCATCGCCGCAGGCAGCCACGAGTGCAACGGCATCAGCCCGGCCTTGGCAAACCCGTAGGTGAACATCAGCAACACCACCGTCCCCTCCACCACCGATACCTTACCGGCCAGGAAACCCGTGGTAGTGAAATCCATATTCCCCCCGCTCCGCATGTAACAAAAAATCAAGGCCGGCAGCGCCAGCCCGATCGACGATCCCAACAAATACGCCAGGTACGTCCGGCCGCCGCTACGGCCCTCGGCATCGCCATGGTGCGTCACCAGCGGCCAGGTGGACAGCGAGAGCAACTCGTAGAACAAATACAAAGTCAGCAGATTACCCGCGAACGCCACCCCCAGCGTGGCGCTCAGACTCACCGCAAAGAAGGAGTAAAACCGGGTCTGCGAATGCTCGTCGAGCCCGCGCATGTAACCCATCGCATACAACGTGGTCACAATCCACAAGCCCGATGCCACCAAGGCGAACAGCAAACCCAACCCATCGACCCGGAATTGGATCGGCAGCCCCGGCAACACCTCCGCCAAGGTCACCACCACCACTTTTCCGGCCGTTACCAACGGCACCAGCGAGATCACCAGTGCCAGTTTCACCACCCCGGCCACCAGCGACGCCCCGTCCCGCAGGTTCGGACGCTTCCGCAACACCAGCAGCACCGGCACCAGCGCCAGCGATACCAGCCAGGCGAACAACGGACTCAGACTATCAACAGTTTCCGGCATCGTTCAATGATCGTTGGTTGGAGTTTCATCCACTGCGGGAGCCAGCACCGCCGGTGCCGCCAGCGGCACCCCGTTCACCTCCAGCGCCCGCTGGATCACGCCGGAAATCCACCCGCTGCCCAAGCCCACCACCACCACCATGGCCGCCGCGCCATACAACGCCAGCAGGTCGCCCCCCTTGGCCTTCACCCCGTCCGGCTCCACCACCACCTGCGGCCCGTCATACCCGTGTTTCCCCGGCTTGCTGCCAAACACCGCAATCTCGAAAATCCGGAAAAACAACACCGCATTGATCAAACTCGATACGATCAAGGCCCCCACATAGCCATAGTGTCCCGCCTCCAGTCCGCCGCGGATCAAAAACCACTTGCTGAAAAACCCACAGGTCGGCGGCAACCCGATCATCCCCAGCGCACCCACTGCGAATGCCGCCATCACCCACGGCTGGCGGCGGAACATCCCCTCGAAGCGCTCCAGCTTGAAAATCGCCGCCCGCCCGGCCAGCACTCCGGCCGCCAGAAACAACGTGAGGGTCATGAACGCGTCACCCAGGATGTGATAGATCGCTCCGGTCATCCCCCAGCGGTTCGCCAGCCAGGCCCCGCCCACCATGTAACCCACCTCGGAAAGAATCAGGCAGCAGAGCATTCGTTTCAAATCCTTTGCCGCCAGCGCCATCAGCGCCCCCGCCAGAATCGCCACCACCGCCAGCCACACCACCGCCTCGTTCCATCCGCCGCCGCCGAACACCCATTTCCAGCCAAACACCGTCACCATCATCCGCACCATCACATATACCGTCACCTTGGTCACCAGCGGAGCCGCCGCCGCCGCCGCGAGGGGCGGACCATAAGTGTAAACATTCGGCAGCCAGCCACCCAGCGGGAACAACGCCATCTTGAGCCACAACCCCACCATGATCAGCGTGAAGGCCACCAACGCCACCGAGCTGGCCGGGTTGGCCGCCAGCACCGTATGGATCCCGGCCATGTTCAGCATCCCGGTGTGAAGATACAAGTAGCCCACACCCAACAGATAGAACGAGGCTCCGATCGTCCCCATGATCAGATAGTTGAACGTCGCCAGCCGCGCCCGCGAATGGGGGCCCATCGCCAGCAACGCGTAGCCGGTCAGCGCGCTGATCTCAATCATCACATATAAATTGAACGCATCCCCGGTCACCGTGATCCCGAACAACCCGGTCATCAGCAACAAGAACAAAATGTAAAACTGGGTTGGTTTCGACTCCTCATCGCGACCCAACCGGCCCGGCGAGAACACCGCCACCAGCCACCCCACCACCGCCACCGCCGACAACACCAGCGCGTTGATCCCATCCACCCGCAACTCGATCCCGATCCCGCGCGGCTGCTCCCATTTTCCCACGAAGTACGACCACTCCCCCACCTCGGCCACCCGTTGCAGGATGGCCGCCGCCACCACCACCGCCAAGCCCATGCCGGCCAGCGCGATCCCCGGACAAACCCGCGGCCAGCGCATCCCCAGCAAACCGCACAGCAGCGCCCCGAAAAACGGAATCAGAACGATGAATACCGGAAAATGCTCAGTCATCGTTCTCCTGTGGGTTGTTCAGCTGCGCCAGAATCTCGTCCTCCTCCAGCGTACCGTAGTCCTGGAATACCCGCTGGGTAATCGCCAGCGCCACCCCCAGCGTGGCCACCCCCACCACGATCGCGGTGAGCATCAGCACATGCGGCAGCGGATTGGCGTAGCGCCGCGGGTCGATCGTCTCCGGATGCGTGATCGCATCGTGCCCGATCCCGTGCTCCAGCACCGGAATATTCCCCACCGGCCGGCCGTCGTGACCGGCCAGCATGTCCCCGCCGTTGTTCACTCCGATCGATACATAAAACAAAATGATCGCCGTGGAGAATACCGACATTCCAATCAGCTTCTTGATCAGGTTGCGCTTGGTGATCATCGCGTGGAGCCCGATCATCAGCAACACCACGTAACACACGTAGTTGAAGTTATGGAGCAGGATTTGGAACGGGGTGGGCATGGAATATTTCAGTTAGAGTCCGTCCTTCAGGCGGCCGCGGCTGGCCAGCATCGCATAGACCGCAAACATGCTCGCGCTCACCGTGACCGCGACCCCGATTTCCACGGCAAAGATCCCGTGGGACCGGGCCATCTCCGGCCCGGTGGCGGGCAGCACCGCCTGCAAGGCCCCGTAATCCAGGAAATTCCGCCCTAACAACATGCACAGCAACCCGGTGCCCGCATAGATCAGCACCCCGCCGGCCCCCATCGCCAGAAACCGCCGCTCGGGAAACCGGTCGAGCGAGGTCTGGAGGTTCCGCGCCACCGCCAGCAGCAGGAAACTCGCCCCGATGATCACCCCGCCCTGGAATCCACCACCCGGGCTGTGATGCCCGTGCACCAGCACATACAGCGCGAACAACTGGATCGGCGCGATCAACAGCCGGCTGGTGGTGCCGACGATGATCCGGTATTGATCCCCCTTCACCGGCGCGTCTTGGGATTTCCGCAGCCGTCTCCCGCCCCGGTCGTCGAACACCCGCAGGATCGCGAAGATCGCAATTCCCGCAGTGAAGATCACCGCCGTCTCGAACATCGTGTCGTAACTGCGGTAGTCCGCCAGCACGGTGGTCACCGCGTTGGGAACCCGGGCGTCCTGCATGGTGTGCTGGAGGTAATAGGCAGTCACAACCCCGCCATTGGCCGGCGAATCCGCCGCGCCGAACAACGGGAAATCCCGCACTCCCCAGAGCAACAAGCCCCCGGTTAGCAACACGATGATCAAGCCGAATGCGCGCATCAGAATGGTTTCATTTTAGCTTTCAATCGGACGACCTCCGGGTGGTTTGATAGACCGTGGCGATCATGAACAGGGTGCTCACGCCCGCGCCCACGGCGGCCTCCGTGAACGCCACATCCACCGCCGCCATCACCGCCCACAACAGACACATCAAAAAACTGTAAATCCCGAAGACCACCGACGCCGCCAACAGATCCTTGATCCGTAGCGAAATCACCGCCGCCACGATTAGCAGCACCAACAACAAGGTATCGAACTGCCAGATCACGCGCCCCCCTTTCCACCTGTCCCATCGCCAGCGCCCGGGGCCACTCCGTCCTCCCCCAGCGCGTCGCCCCCCTCGCCGATCACCGGCTTGATCCCATCATCGTAGCCGGCATCCATCAGCGCGTGGGTGCTTACCGGGCTGCTGATCATGATGAACGCGCAGATCAACAGCAGCTTGAGCGGCGTCAGCACGTGCCCCCACTGGAAATGATCCCAATCCGCCGCACCCAGCGTGTGTACCACCACCCCCAGCACGATGAGCAGGCTGCACAGGGTGTCGCCCTTGCCCGCCGCGTGCATCCGGGTGTAGAAATCCGGAAACCGGAGCAAGCCGGCCGCCGCGCCCACAAAAACAAACAACCCCGCCACCACCAGCGCCGCGCCCAACCAATCGCACACCAGGCCGATCATGCGCCCTCCTCTCCACCGATCGCATCCTCGGCCAGCGCGTGCTCGCGCGTCCGGTGCAGATATCTCGCCGCCGCCACCGACCCGATGAAATTCAACAACCCGTAGGCCAGCGCGAAATCCACGAACATGTCCACCCGTTGGAACACCGCCCCGATCAGCACCAGCAACACCGCGGTTTTCGTGCCGATCACATTCACTCCCACCGCCCGGTCGATCGGCGTGGGTCCGGCCACGATCCGATAGACCGCCGGAATCATCAACAACAGCAGGATCACGCCTGCGGCCATATGGAAACCCATCACCGCCCCACCTCCCGCGCTGCCGCCGCATCCGGCTCCACCACTGCCGCGATCCGCCGCTCCATGCTGCCATCCAACCCGGCCGCCGCCGCCGCGCTGATCGCGTGGACGTAGAACACGTCCCCAATGATTTTCAAGGTAATGGTCCCTGGCGTGATCGTGATCGAATTGGCCAGCAGATATTTCCCGAAATCCGTTTTCAGGTGGGTGCGGAACTCCACGATCCGCGGGCTGACCTCCTTCATATCGCCCAGCGACAGCTTCAGCAAATGGATGTTGGACAACACGATCTGCCACAACAACCAGCAAAGATAACCCACCATCCCGATCCCCCGCCGCAGCAGTCCTCCGAGCGAAACCGTCCGCTCCTCAAACAGCAGGTCCCCGCTCCACCACGTCACCAACCCACAGCAAATCACCCCCAACGTCAGATGAAAGGCGTCAAAGAACCCGCTCAGGGTCATCCAGAGCGCGAACAGCAGCAGAAATGTCACAAACCGACTCAGCATGGCGTGGAATGATGCGTTGAGACCCCCGGTAAAACGGGAAACGCCGCGCGGAGAGTAGTCGGATTCCATCCGCACTCAAGCTGAATACAGAAATTTTCGAAGGAACGGCACGGCTGCGCATTTTCCGCTATCGTGGGGCCCTGGCAGGCAACAAAAGCCAGCCATAAGGAGCGACGACCTGATTGTCGTCGTAACCTGCCATAAGGAGCGACGACCTTATTGTCGTCGTGGCCTACCATAAGGAGCGACGACCTTATTGTCGTCGTGCGACGGGAACGCCCATGAACAAGCGTCTCAGCTCAAGAACAGACAGCGGTCACTTCCCTGCAATGCGAACCGGCGAAAAAGGGCTAGCGCGCTGCCGGCGGGAGTGCATGACAAAGGGATGGGAAAGGAGAGCCCAAGCAGGTTCCATCGAGCTTCTCATGGGCGTTTCTTTCCCGCCTCTTTGGCCGGTGGACAGGAATGTCCACTCTCCTTATGAGGCACCGGCTGTGCCGCGCTACCCTTGTGGTTCCGGAGCCGCCAACGACCGACAGGATGTCGGCCTCACATAGCCGGCAAAATGCCGGCGCTCCACCTCCCGACTTTGCGCATCTCTCTGCAACCTCAGCGCCTCCGCGGTTCCCTTCACACCTGCTCACAGCACCGTCCCGTAGAGGGTGAATCCGGTGGTTTCGGTGATCGCCACGTCCACCAAGCGCCCGGCCAGACGCTCCGGCTCGCCATCGAACACCACGATCCGGTTCTGCGAGGTCCGTCCGGTGAGCCGGGCGGCGTTGGTCTTGGACGGCCCCTCGCACAGCACCCGCTGGACCGTGCCGACCACCGCCTGGTTTTTCGCGATTGCGAGCCGGTTGACGACTTCCAGCAAGCGCTGGTTGCGCTCCTCCTTGACCGGCTCGCCGAGCTGCCCGTCCATTTCCGCCGCCGGCGTCTCGCGGCGTTTCGAGTAGCGGAAGACAAAGGCGTTGTCGAACTGCAGCCGTTCCACCACCGCCATGCTCGCCTGGAAATCCTCCTCGGTTTCCCCGGGAAACCCGACGATGATGTCCGTGGTGATCGCCAAATCCGGCCGGACCGCCCGCATCTGCTCGCAGATCTCGATGAATTTCGCCGTCTTGTAGGGTCGGCGCATTGCCTGGAGAATCCGGTCGGAGCCGCTCTGCATCGGGAAATGGATGTGCGAGCAGAGTTTCGGCAGCTCGCCAAACGCCCGCACCAGATCCTCGCGGTAACCGATCGGGTGCGGCGAGGTAAACCGCATCCGCTCGATGCCCTCGACCTCATGCACCGCCTCCAACAACTGGACAAACGGCGATTTGCCGCCCACCCGCGGAAACTCGGTGCGCCCGTACAGGTTCACAATCTGCCCCAACAAGGTGACCTCTTTCACCCCGCCCGCCGCGAGTTGCCGCACCTCGTCCACCACCTCGGAGATCGGCCGGCTGCGCTCCCGGCCGCGGGTGTCCGGGACGATGCAGAACGTGCAGCGCATGTTGCAGCCCTGCATGATCGAAACGAAGGCGGTCGCCTGCCGCACCTTCGGCAAATGGTCGCGGATCGTGTTCTGCGAGCCCTCCTCCTCCGCCACATCGCAGACGGTGGTTCCTTTCAGCGCCAGCGCCGGATTGTCCATCCGGGATTCCAGCCGCTGCCGCAGGATCGTGTCCACATACTCGAAAACCCGGTGGTATTTCTGGGTGCCCACCACCACATCCAGATGCGGCAGCTTGGCGAACAACTCCTCGCCCCGCGACTGCGCCATGCATCCCATGAAGCCATACACCACATGCGGCCGCCACCGCTGTTTCGCGCCCAGCATCCCCATTTTTCCCAACGCCTTCTGCTCCGCCTGATCCCGCACCGAGCAGGTGTTGATCAGGATCGCATCCGCCTCCCGCTCATCGGCCGTCACCGTGTAGCCGCCCTCCACGAACATCCGCACGACCTGTTCGGAGTCGCGTTCGTTCATCTGGCAACCGTAGGTTCTGACGTGTACTTTGGGCATCTATCGGCGGAAAGGCAGCGATCAGGCCAGCACCAAGCGCTCGTCGGTGGCCAGCGTGTCGCTCAACTCGGGCCAACCACCGGGGACCTGCATGTTGAAACAGTGCAGGTAAAGGGTCAGCAGCTTCGGATCAAACAGATCGATCAAGCGGCCCAAGGTCTCCGTCAGCCGCTCCGCGTCGAGCTTCTTGGGCAGGTCGCCGACCACGGAGCCTTTGCCATCGTGCGGGATTCCCAGGCCATCGCAGAACATCCCCAGCATCGATTGCTGGGCGGTCATCAGATAGGCCTGCAACAGGTGCTCGCCGATCATATCGCAAGCATTGATTTTCAACGTCTTGTGGATCCACGCATACTGGTCAGGCAGGGATTTTTTCTGGATAAAGACCGGGCGCAACTTGCGCTTGCCGGCGAGGGTGGCCACCGCGCTCTTGTAGGCGTTGCGGTCGTTGGCACGGAACCAATCGAGCATTTGGGTGACAATGGCGGGATCGACAGCGGTGTAGAGTTCGTGGGCTTTCACGGTGGTGTAAATATCGGTGGACGCGCAGTTAAGCGGCCACCCCGCGCCCTGACAAGAACGAAGACAAATAAATCCGCGCACCGCTCGTCCGGGTGGCCATCCCGCGCCGCAGGTTCGCGGATTATCCGGCAGCGCATGAGAAGTTGTGAAATCGGGAGAAGGGACCTTATTGTCCCTTTCTTGTGAAATAGGGAGAAGGGACCTTATTGTCCGTTTCTTGTGAAATCACAAATCCTAATGCGCGGCGGATTATCCGGCTGGCGGCTTGACAAGCATTTGGCGCGAACCGATGTTGGGAAAGTTGATCGCACCCCGCTAAATGGTGGCCAGCGCTCGATGGTTGCCCATGTCCCAAGTATCTTTCATCACCCTCATTGGAATAGCTGCCAGCTGCGGCCTGGTGGGGTTGGCGGTGGGCTGGCCTCAGCACGGGCTATGGGCATGGCGGCGGGGGCGGCGGCAAAAACTGCGGCAGAACCGGGTGGAGGACGTGCTCAAGCACCTTTGCAAAACCGTGGCGGGCGGACGCCGACCCACCTTGCAAAGCGCCGCCGGGGTGTTGCAACTGAAGGTGGAGGAAACCGCCAAAGTGCTGGAAGAAATGGCGCAAGACGGGCTCCTGGCCTTTGCCGCCGGCGAACTCCACCTCACCGAGGACGGCCGCAAGCTAGGGATGCACATCATCCGCGCCCATCGCTTGTGGGAATGCTTTTTGGCCGATCAAACCGGCCTGCGCGAGGTCGAGTGGCACGCGCAGGCGGAACGCCGGGAGCACCGGTTGACCCCGGCGGAGGCGGACGCTCTCGCCGCCTTGCTCGGCAACCCGACCCACGACCCGCACGGCGACCGCATCCCAAGCGCCGCAGGAGAACTCGAACAGGACGTGGGCCGCCCGCTGGCTGACCTGGCCGAGGGCGAAATGGCGATTCTCGCCCACCTCGAGGACGAACCGGAAACCCTCTACCTAAGGCTGGCCGCACTCGGGCTCCGGGTGGGGATGACCGTGCGGATGCTCGGCCATGGCGAGGATGGCGTGCACTTCACCGCCAACGGCGACGAACACACTCTGGACCCGATCCTGGCAAACCAAGTGGAAGTTTCCCCGCTGCCGGAAACCGAGACGGACAGCAGTCACCTGGCCAACTGCGCCACCGGCCGGAAAGCCACGGTGCTGGGCCTTGCCCGCAGTTGCCGCGGCCAGGAACGGCGGCGTTTGCTCGATCTCGGGTTTGTCGCCGGCACCGAAGTGGAGGTGGCGATGACCAGCCCCAGCGGAGAACCCACCGCCTATCAGGTCCGCGGCACCCTCATCGCCCTTCATCGTGAACAGGCCCGGCAGGTCCTGGTCAACACCGCTCCCGCCACC
>JAIPKB010000146.1 GCA_021733795.1 Akkermansiaceae bacterium
GCGGTGGCGGCGTGGTTGGTGTGGCGGCAAGGCGGTTGGTCCGCCCGGCGGTCCGCACTGGTGATTTATCTGGTGCAACTGCTCTTCAACGCCGCCTGGTCACCGGTGTTTTTCGGGTTGCAGCGCCCCGGCCTGGCCCTGGTGGTCATCCTCGCGCTGTTGGCCGCCATCGTGGCCACCCTCCGCGCGTTCCATCCGGTCAGCCGCACCGCCGCGTTCTTGCTGCTGCCCTACCTGTTGTGGGTGAACTTCGCCACCGTGCTGAACCTCACCCTGTGGCTCATGAACCGCTAAACGGGGAGGGGGAGACACCTGGAATCGGGATTTTTTGAGAAAGGATGTAGATTTTTCTTGCATCGGCTGGCTGGCGGGTGCTAGCCTCCCTTCCCGCGCCGCAAGGCGCATGGTTCCAATCGCGGGATGGAGCAGCCAGGTAGCTCGTCAGGCTCATAACCTGAAGGTCGTAGGTTCAAATCCTACTCCCGCAACCACCCCCTCTTTGGGGCGTGGGCGTTCACAAAGTATTAAAATCCAAAGGTTTACGAACGCCAAGGTTGGCCCAGTTGACACCCATTCCCGCGTCATGGACGAGGCTGGTGACAAAATGGTGACAACTCAGGACACGGCGCGGCAACCGCGTCCGCAGAAGGAAACCGGCAAGCGCGGCCCCTGCGCCACCGTGAAATTCGGCTCGGCCGTGGTGCCAATCTACCGCACGGAATCCAGGGGCCGCGTCCGCTTCACCCTTTGCTACCACCGCGACGGCAAGCGCCTGCGCCAGATCTTCCGGGACCTTGCCGCCGCCAAAAAGGAGGCCCAGTTCGTGGCGCAGCGAATCCAGTCGGGCATGCAGCAGGTCACCGACATCAAGCCCCATGAGCGCGAGGCCTACGTCGCCGCGGTCCGGTTGCTTGAGAAATCCGGTGTCCCTCTGGTGGCGGCCGTGGAAGACTACGTGCGGGCTCGCGAACAGGCCGGCACCGAATCCCTGGCGGCCATGGCCACGGAATACGGGAAGGTGTTCAAAAAGGTGGTGCGCCGCGCCTCCACGGCCGAAATCGTGGATGAGATGCTCAGACAGCGGGAACAGGACGGCTCAAGCCGCGCCTACCTCCGCTTGCTGAAAACCACCCTCACCCGCTTTGCCGCCAAGTTTCCGGGCGAGCTGATAGCGGTGGACTCCCACCAGATTGATGCCTGGCTCCGGTCGCTGGGTGTGAGCCACACCACCCGCAATTCGATGCTGCGCTGCATCAAGATCTTCTTTTCGTTCGCCCGCAGCCGCGATTACCTGCCCGAGGAACGGGACACGGCGGCCGGAAAGCTGAAGATCACCAAGGTCGTCACCGACAACATGGATATCTTTCCGCCCGAGACGATGGCGAAACTTCTCCACGCCGCTCCCACCGATCTTGTCCCCATCCTTGCCATCGGGGCGTTCTCCGGCATCCGCATGGCGGAACTCAACCGCCTCGACTGGTCCGCCGTGGACCTCGAACGCCGGATCATCGAACTGCGCGCCGGCCAGGCCAAGACGGGCTCACGCCGGGTCGTTCCAATCACCGACAATCTCGCCGCTTGGCTGAATCCGCTGGAGCGCAAGGGACTGGTTGTCCCCACGGTCAAAGCCCAGCACCGCGCCGTCGCCGCCCTGGCTGCCAAACTGAAAATCGACTGGCCACGGAACGTTCTGAGGCACTCGTTCATCAGCTACCGCATCGCCACGGTGAAGAGCGCCGACCAGGTGGCGCTGGAGGCCGGCAACTCGCCAGCGATCATCTTCAAGAACTACCGGGAGCTGACCACGGAGGAGCAGGCGGACAAGTGGTTCGGCATCCTGCCAAAGCCGGGCCAGTTCGAGGCATCCGCTACCCATGGCCGCCGCCCCCGGAGGATCACACGCCGCAGGGCCGCTGCAAAGTGAGGCAGTACAATCCGCATGCCAACGGGGCGGATTTTCGCCTAACGGTGCGCCTAACCAACGCGGATGGTGGATGAGACGCCCGGCCATATTGCCATCCCTTGTGCGAGCGGAACGTGCTCCTACGCGGCTCCAAACGCCAAATCCGGGGCTGGGAATCATGACTCCCAACCCCGGACCTGTGTGATGCCCAAAATGCGGCTGCCGCTCAGCCCTTGAAGCTCTGGTTCGGCTGGCCGTCGTCGAGCAGGTCCCCGATCCGGTTCACCGCGTCTTTGAGGATCGATGCGGCGGCGAACACGACCACCCCGACTGTGGGATCCACGAACGGAATGACGTTGAGGGCGGAAACGAACCCGGCGATCTTGCCGACGAAACTGAGGTATTTGAGTACTTTCATGGTGCCAAGGGGGCGGTGTCAACGGGCACTTTGGCCGGGCCGGGCACCCTGTCCTCCAAAAGGAATCAAAAAATCTGATTGTGGGACTGGAACTGGCACGTTAGTTGATTTTCGCGGCAACGACATGTCAAAGCCCTGTTGGGCGGAGTCAGCACTTGCAGTTCTAGCACTTTTTACATTCGCCAAGGATATGGAAAAACTAAACACACGACTCGAAAGTGAAGGAGCGGAGTTTCTCGTTCTCGGGCAACTCCTCTTGCACAAAATCGCAGCCTACAAGACTTACACAAACATGCCTGGATACGATCTGGTTGCCACAGATCCCGAGCACAACACCTCTGCAAGGATTCAAGTTAAAAGTCGTTGGCGGACTGGAGCCACTGGCTTTCCCATCAGCAACTTCGCTTGTGACTTTGTCGTCGCAGCGTTTCTGAATCGCGGATCGAAGGATGGCAAGAAGGAGGTATTGTCACCTGATTACTTCGTGATTCCCGTTGGGGTGATTAAAGAACTGCCGCGAAGCGAACAGTGGAGCAAAGTCGATTTGAAGCGACTTCCTGATCGCGAAAGCTACCGTGAAAATTGGGGGCAGATCGTCGATTTTCTCTCATCCTTGAGGCCCGAGCGCGATAACAGAGAACCAAGAGGTAAAGTGTCACGCCGATCCGCTCATTAGCTCATCGCCCACCGTCCCTACTTGTGGTTCGGAGGACTCTTGGCGTTCACCTCCGCCGCATTTTCCGCGCCATCGCCACGAGTGAAAGGATGCCCACGGCCAAGCCCACCAGCAGCGAGGCGATCCGCAGGTGCCATTCGATCTGTTCTTGGAACGACGTGACGACGCCCACCACCGGCGAGGCGATGCCGACGATGGCTTTGGCGGTGTATTCGAGGTCGATGTTGAGGGGGGCACGCATGGTCAGGGGCGGCTGTCAATCGGCGAACACGGCAATACATGAACGGCCTTGAGGTAGTTCATCACACGAAAACAAGTTGGGGAAACGACGGGTCGCGGGGGTTCGGAGCGTCCTCTGTTGCGTCGGCCGAGTTCCACACGATGACGGGCGCAAGCGCATCTGGGATGGGGTAGCTGTCGGGTGCCCGGACCAGAATCCACCATCCGGGAACGGGCGTCATCTCAGGGACATCCCCGAACTCATCCTTGAGGGTCTTGCCCGTCGGTGTGTAGTGCTCGCCAATCACCGCCAGGTTGATTGTGCCAAGAGCGGAAATGGTTTGATTCTCGCCGTTCTCGTCCTCGGAGGTGACGCCTTGGGATACGCCGAACTCAACGGCGGTGGCTTTGTCGGGAAATCTAAGCAGCAGGTCCATTACAGTTTGGAGTATTGGGTGAGAAGTTGGGCGGCATTGAGCGCCTTGGGGTAGGTTTTCAGGCTTTGGACCGTGGCGGAGGCCGGGTAGGAACCAGCGGTATTTATCAGCGGCATGGTGGTGAGGGTTGGGTAGCCGGAAACGGTGCCGGCCCTGTCGTATTGCGGGGTGCCCGTCCCATCGTTACCGAACAGATATTGCTGCCCCCCGCTCGTGACGCTGATGGCAAAGCTCAAGGGATTGTTGTCGAAATTGGAGGCCGTAAGCGCGTTGCTGCCACCGATGGATGTCCCGTTGTAGTAGCAGAAAAAGGTCGTCGGGGTGATGTTGGTATTCACCCGAATGCCGCTGGATGTGCCGGTGCTATACAGGTAGGATTTGCCGGATGCGCCGATGGAATGCGGGTGGAACGAAATGGCAAAGCTGAACGGGGCATCCACCGGAATCAGGGCGGCGATGTCCGCCGTGTCGGCGGCGCGGACAGCCGTGACATCCCCCGTAGGAATGTAGGAGGTCGCGTCGGCCCCTGCCTCCAACTGCGCCCCATAGAAAACAGCGGTGCCGGTGGCCGCGCCTGCGGTCGATCCGTCATCGACGGTTGAGATGGCGGGGAGCAGATAGAAACTAGACGTGAATGTGGTAGCCTGTGTGTGAGTGACCCACACCCGCCAAAAGTCTCCGCAATCGTCACTTCCCACGGTGCAGGCGGCGATAGCGAGCGATGAGAAGTTCGTCATGGCAATCGCCTCTCCCGTGGTGGTGTTGAGGACTGCGCCAACCGCAAGTCCCGCCCCCGCCACCGTAACCAAGCCCGGGTAGCTGGCAGGCGTGCCGGTGGTTTTCTTGACGAACACGGATGCGGTGTATATCACCCCGGCCGTCTTCGGGATGCCTCTGTAAAGACCCTCAAGCGATCCGGCGCTGTCATCCGTCAGGGTCCACGCACTGTTTGCGATCCCGTCCGGGCCGGTTTCGTCCTGCGTGAATGCGACTGTCCCCGAAACTTGCCCCCACGATGTGCCGAAAATGTTAGAGTAGGAGATAAGATTGGTCCGGGACTCCTCCATCAGCAGCCCCTCGCATTCGTGAGTCACCGGGTTGTGGTTGAAGCGCGGAACATAGCGACCAATGGCAGTTGTGCCAATGTAGGGGTGGACGGTATATCCCCGCATGACCATGAATCCGGCGTAATAAAGAGCCGGGCTGATTGTGCTGCCCATGTAATTCCTGGAATTCCACATGCCGTTGGTGCTGGCCCGCACATCGACCTTCGCCAGGGTGGTCCTGGTCCAGCATTTCAAGGTAAGGGAAACCCGCCACCAGCCGTTGCCCGCATCCACGCAGTCGAACGCCAGTGCGGCTGAAGTATAGTCGGGAATCTCCGAAACCGCTCCGGAGGTTAGATCGACGGTCAGGAAGCAGATAGGGAAGCCCGCCGTGGCAGTCCCGAAAAAGGCGTAGCCGCGCAGTCCCTTCTTGAGGTAAGCGGACAGGGTGTAGATCTCGCCATACTCTGTCGCGAATGAGTTCGAGTAGAACAGGTGTGATAGGGCGGAAATGTCCTCGGTAAACCTGAGGCATCCCGAGACTCCGGGGAGCGGTCCCGCATTGATCGAGGTGCCCACAGACCCGTTGTTCGCAATGTGGTGCATGGAATCATTGCTGCGCGGGACGATGTTCTCCGGTGCCCACACCAGATTCCCGTCCGCGTCCCACATCGTCCCACCCCCGGAACGCAGGAAAGGGATGGCAGGTCCCCGCTTGGCATCGAGAGTGAACGCACCCGCCGCGTCCGTATAGCCGCCAGCGGTGAAGTCGAACTCGGAGGTGGGAACCGGCCCGCCCGCTGTTTGGAATGATTTGAATGAGGCGAGCATGTTAGGGAATGGAGGGGGTGAAGCCTTGGGAACAGGAGCCGAACCAGTCCACGCCATCGGAAGTGAAGGTGAGGATGTCCATCTTCCCGGCGGTGGCGGTGATAACCGGTGCCCCGTCCTGATTCCAGATTACGCCCGTGAAGGTGGCGGTACCGTTCCCGGTCGCGGCCGCTTGTTTCAGGAGCAGGATGAAGGATTTGCCAATCGCCACGGGCGGCATCGTGAAGGTGCAGGCCGTGGACGCGGTGAGCGTGGCGGTCAGATAGGTGCCGCCGTCAAGCGACAACGTGGCGGCCGCTCCCACCGTACCAGAGGCGAGCGATGACTCGGTGTAGCCGGAGATGACCGGAGCCGCCAGCGTCTTGTTGGAGAGGGTTTCCTCGCCATCCTGCGTGGCAAGCGGCTTCCATTCCGTGGCACTCCCGGACCCCACTGAAAAATACCAGACCGGGGGGTCGGTGGTGATGGTAGCGGTGGAGAACCGGAGCAACTGGCCCACCGAGGCCGCTTCCGGCGATGGGTTCACGCCCCCGGCCAGTGAGGTGGCGGCGACCCCGTTGGCAACATCCCAGTTGCCGGGAGTTTCATACAAGGCCAGAGCGGACACCATATCGTTCGCCTGGGGGTGCCCGTTGACCGCATCAACCACCTGCCTCACTGTGGAGCCGTAAACCTCATAGCTGGCCTGTCCGGTCGCCGGTGCCACCGCGATAAATTCCAGACCATGAGGCGTATCCTCCATGCTCTCCACCTCGGCAACATAGGTCCCTCCCGCGTCAGGATTCACTTCGAGCTTCCACTTGGACACCCCATCGTGCCAGACCCTCGCAGAATCATCCAGATTGTTCCAAGCAGGGTTCCCGTTTTCGTCCCCCATATGGAACAAGACTCCGGGACTGGGAATGGAGCCGCCAAATTCGTCCGATAGCCCGAACTCCGCCTCGTCAAGAAACGCCCACGCCCCCAACTCCACGGTGATTAGGGTCCCTGCCACCGTAACGTCCGTGGCACCCTTGTCCGTAGCGGCGGCGTAGGCAATCTGGATCGCGTGTCCCGCTGTCCCCGGCACTTTGGAAGTGATGAGGATTTCGTGGGAGGGCGTTCCAGCCTCCATGATGACGGAGGCGTATGCCGTGCTAACCGGAGGGGTGTAGGTTCTCTCAAGGACCGGGGCGGGCACCCGCGCTGCCAGCCATTCTTCCGGGTCCGGCAGGGCGAGCGGCGTTCCCTCGGTGCCCCGGTTCACGTCGTTCTCCACTACCACGTAGAATGTGCGCGTGCTGGTCGGTCCTCCCGCCCCCTCGCTCCACGTGATTTCACCCATCAGGTTGATTTCGGAAAGCTCGGTGCCGCTTCCAATCCCCAACTCTGAATCCAGTGCCTCGGTGTTGAAGCTGGGATTGCACCGGTAAACCTGTGCCTCTCCTGCCGCAGGGATTGTCCAGTCGGTCGCGTGGACCAGGTAATCGCTGGCGTAGGCATTCCGGAGTTTCACCCCGAAGGTCATCTCCAGGGCGGCAGGGTCTCCGATACTCGATGGTGTGAGTCCTGCCGAAAGAAATGAAACATCCAGCCAGGCCGCGTCGCCGCGTTTGAACCGCAGTGCGGTGACCGGGTTGCGAAAGCCGGGGGCTTCGATCAGTTGGAGCGTTTCAAGATCAACGTAGAGCTTCACACCCGGTGGGGGCTGTCAACCGGCTGGCACGCTGTTCCTGTCGCTGGCGATGGTTTGCAAATCCTCCGGGTCATCCTCCGGGTCAACCAGTCCGACAATCAGTCCGTGGCGGATGTAAACGGTGAACTCCGGCATGGTGGCGCGGGTGGCGACGAGGTGCCCTTCCACGTCGTGGGAGAACGTGGTTTGATAGATCTCCCAGTTGATATTGGCACCATCGGCGGAAACCTCGATCTCGTCGCCGTTTTCCTCGGCCTTGATGGGGGCGAGCCCCTTGATGGAACGGAACTTGTAGATGTTGGTGGCCTCGTCGTGCTCCTTGTAAACCCGCGCCCCGGTGCCGAGGTTCCGGCCGGTCCACAACTGCGCCCAGTGCCCGATGTCGCTCTGCTGATAGACCTTGACTCGTGGCACGCCGTTGTCGTTTTCCAGCTTGAGGAGCTTCACCCGGTAGTCGCCGGGTTGGCCAGATCCCTCCGGGTCTTCGGGAAAATAGTGAACGCCGTTTTGATCGTCGGAATCGACCTGCAGTTCGACGGTGCCGGTGACGAGGCCCTCCACGTCGGTCTGGACCCGGCACCAGAGGATGTCGCCGAATGACATCTGGATTTCCGGCTTGGGGATCGAATCAAGCGCCTTGCCGCCAGACTCGGGCATGTGGAACTTCACCGCCGGGTGCGATCCGGTCTTCGGTTGGCGCTCGATCACCCAGCCTTCCTTGATCGTGACCAGGTAGCCCGCGCCCGCTTTGGCAATGCCGATGACCGAGAACGGCGGCTGGCCTGGAATGGAATCCACCGGTTTTGGCGCGGCATAGGCGAACCCGCCGGAGGATGAGATGAACTTGAGTCCGTCACCGGGGCGGGGCGTGCGGGCGGCGATGGCTTCGAGCAGCAGGTTCCAATCCTCGGCCATGACCGGATCGCCCGGTTTCTTTTTCTGCGGGAGTCTCATGGTGGATCAGTCGTTGTAGATTTGCGCGTCCCAGCCGCCCCGGTCGCTGGCGAGCCATTCGTTTTCGAGACGGAACGCCTTGCCCTCCTGGGTCTGGGTGATGCCGTTCTTGAGCCAGTTGCGGCCGCCCGCCAATCCGGGCGCGGGACCGGTCGGGGTGGCGATGTTACCGATGTCGTTGAGTTCGGCAGCACTGGCCGGTTTGTCGCGCACCCAGCTTTCGCGCCAGGTCACGCGGGGGCTGTAATAACTCGTCTGCCCACGGTCGATCTTGCCGAGTGCCTCCTTGCCCCGGTCGCTCTCCACCTTGTCGCGCAGCTTGTTACCCTGGTCGTCCTTGTCCTTGCCCGAGAGAATGAGCTGGATCGCCTCGCGTTCTTTCTGCGGGATGTCCTTGTAGCGGAGGTGAGAGAGCAGCGGTTCCTCGCTGAGCGACAGTCCCATGGTGTAAACCGCATTGGCCTTTTCGTCTTCCTCGTCCTTTTCCTCGGCCCCGGCATACTGGCAGGTGATTTCGGCGAGGTCGCCCTCGGTGAAGGTCGCCGTGACTTGGGAGATTTCGATGAACGACACTTCCGGGTGGCGGGTGCCGGGGCGCGGCATGAGGGCGACGGCCGATGACCGGTGGCAGAGGAAGATCTGCGTCGCGGTCCATTTGCCCTCCTTGTCGATCTGGAGGGAGTACCCTGGTTGCGGATAGAGTTTTCCCGGCTGGATGGCGATATGGTGGGGCATCTTGCCCCGGTGGCCCAAGTCAACCGAACGCCGCCTGACCGGTGCCGCCGAGTTTCTCGATCTTGCGGGTCATGTCGGTCAGCAGGCGGTTGGTTTCGCCGGTAAGCCGGTTGTTCTCCCGCTGGGCATCGAGCGTGCCGGTCGAATACCCGCCGCCGCCCACCTTGCCGAGCGAGGTGACGATGGGGGCCAACCGGGCGGTCGTGGCAGCGGCGTTGGATTTGTTGGAGGCGTCGGCGGATTTCTCCGCGGCCTTGGCCACCTGTTTCGCCTCCTCGGGTTTCGGCATTGCATCGCGGATCGAGCCGATCACCTTGCCCACGCTCTCCTTGAGGCCGGTGGTGTCGATCAGGTCGGCGGTGCCGGATTCGCCCGCCTTCCGTGCCGCCTCTGCCACCCGCTCCCCGAGCACCGGGGCACCGCTGCCCACAATTTCACCGGCGGCGGCAGCCATGTCCTTGAAGTTGATCCCGAACAACTCGGCTCCCCGTTCCTTCCAGCCGTTGAGGATCGAGTCGAAGTTTCCGTCAAAGTCGCCTGCCTCAAAGCCCAGCAGGTCGCTCATGCCGGGGATCTTGAGCAGGCCCTTCATCAGATTGGCGATCACCCATTCCATTCCCGCCTGGAGATAGATGATCGGTGTGTTGAAGGCGTTGAGCAGCGCGGCACCGAACCCGGCGACCAAACCGAACAAGGTCGTGGCGAGGCTTCCCCACATCGCGCCGTCGGTGATGAGGTGCCAGAAGAACGACACGGCGAGCCGGAATCCGCTCACCAGCGAGTTGATGGCTACGGCGAAGCCAAGTTTCAGCGAAGAGGCAACGAGGTCCATGACCTGCCCGCTCTGGAAGGCGGCGATAACGAATTGAATGGCGTCCTTGACCGCTGCGCCAGCCGCCGCTGCCATCGGGGCGAGCTTGGAGGCAAGGGCGATGGCTTCCGCGATGAGCGGACGGAGGGCGTCATTGATTGGCTGGCCGAGGGTGAGGAACACCTCGTTGATCGTGTCCTTGAGGGTGGAGAACAGACCGGAGGTGGTTTTGCTCTGGGCCTCCATCATGCCCGAGAACTTGCCGCCTTTCGAAGTCATGTTGATGAACGCCTGCTCGATCTGCGGGAAACCAACCTGGCCGGTTTCCACGAGCTTTTTCACCTGGGAATCCGACACGCCGAACTGCTTCGCCAACTCGCCGATGATCGGGATGCCGCGCCCCGTGAGTTGGTTGATGTCCTCGGCGAACAATCGCCCCTGGACCCGCGCCTTGCCGTAGAGTTCGGCGATCTCGTTGATCGGTGCCTGCACGCCCGCCGAAATGTCGCCGATGCGCCGCAGGGTGTCGGGCACGGTGTCGGCGGATTCACCGAAGGCGATCAACTTGCGGCCGGCGTCGGCCAGTTCGGGAAACTCGAATGGCGTCTCGGCCCCGAGTTCCCGGAGCTTGGCGAGCGTGGCCTCGGCTTTCGCTGCGTCACCAATGAGCGTGGCGAAGGCGACCTTGGTCTGCTCGAAGTTCGCGGCGGCGGTGACCGACTTCATACCCACCCCAACCGCAGCAGCACCCCCCGCCATCGCGGCACCGATGGACGCCTTGAACGCGGTCCCGGCGAGGCTGAATCCCTTCTGCAACGCCACCGCACCACCCCTGCCGAGTCCGGCCAGCCCCGCACCCGTGAGTTTCCCCATGCGGCGGGCGGATGCGCTGACAAGCTCGGTTGCACCAGCCATCGCCCGCTTCAGGGCGGTGATGTCGGCTCCAAGGGTGACGGTGAGGGCGCTCATGCGCCGGGGGTGGAGTCAACCACTTGTTTGAGTCACGCATTTTTGGAGTGGATCTCAAGCAAGAGATTATCAAGCTGACGAGGATTCAGCATATCTCCAAAGTTTTCCTTGATGTGGTCGCGAAGACCTATGCATCTGCTAGTGAACTTGCGATACTCATCGTCGAATGGGCGGTCGCGTTCTTCCAGACCTCCGACGAAGTTTGGAATCCTGCGCATTGCCGCGACTGCTCGCCTGTCGTAAATGTAGAAAAGATTCGGCTTGTGGAAGTGAAGGTACTTCGAGGCTAGCGACCGTTTTTCCAATCCACTGATCTGGCAGAAAAGTTTGGTAACGTTGAAGTGAGCAGAGAGAATTGACGAAATCGAGCTTGTTGAGGGCCTGCGGTAAACCGAAGCATTCTTGATCCAGTCGTCAATTCTCGAATTGCAGATTGCTGGAGCAGCATTCTTAAGATAGAAATCGCCATCTGAACCGCCCTTGTTCTTGCGCCGTTCAATTGCCGCTGCATATGCCCTCCCAATGAGCCATATCTTGGCGATGACCACAGACATGTCGCAATGATCCGGATATTTTCGGCAAAGATCATACAAGACCTTATTGCCAAAATTCCAGGGAGACTCTTTCCTGCATTTGTTGATTAGGGAACGTGTGAGAATATTCATGGCGGCGACCCCGGTTCATTCTATGGAACCGCTACCCCCACCTATTAACCGGCACGCCTCATCATGTGTAAGTCCGGTTTTCATGAGGAGGCGAATAGCTATCTCGTCTGCGACGGCGGCTCCAACTGGGAGAAGTTCAGCGTGCAGGTGCTTATCCTGCCTCTGTCCGTGAGCATCCGTGGAAAAAAGAACACCGCTTCGGCGTGAAGGTTTGGCATGTTTGCGTTTCATCTGCGGGGCATGGTTTTGCTGAATGGTGTTCTAGTCATCCTAGGCATCCTGGATATTTACCAAAACGTATGTCTCATCGAGGAGCTTGTCGCACCAGAAATTAAGCTCGTCTTTGGCATAGTCATAAAGGATGTCGTCTGAAACTTCACGCTCTATCTCGATTGCCTCCTCTTCCGATATTCGGCTCCAATCAGGATGAGAAATCCACAAAGTGTCAAATCCGCACACTTGATATTCTTGCCAAGGACTGCCATAGATGTCAGCCAGATCCAATGTTCCATCCTTTGTCTTGACAAAGACACGAGCATAGGCCTGTCGATGTATGTCGAAGGTGTAAGTGTAATTCGCCCCATCTGCCTCTGATGGGTCATAGGTTTGCATGCCAAGAAACTCATTAAAACTTTTGCTGCGTTTATCCAAAGAAGAATAACAATAGCACAAACGCACAAGATGAATCGTTCCGTCAAGCATGAGATCTGGCCTGTCTGGCAGGTCGAGTCGCCGCAAGTGGTCCCTGAAAATAGCAAAACCGTCGGCTGACGCTGCCCTGCGAAATTCTTTTTCCCACTTGTCCAAGACCCTAATACTCATTCGAAAAGGTTTCCAAGTTGTTGCCGTTGCTAGGTTACTATCGAGTCTCTGCTCGTGGGAACTCCTTGGCGATTTCACTGAATTTCTTCCATCCGACCTTGTTGCCTTTCGTTGTGTTTTTTGGGAACCATACAAGGGCTCCCTTGGATATTTTGAGAGTTCCTAAGATGCCATCTTCTGTTCGAATCACGAACGATATGTCGGTCTTTCCTAGGGGTCTCGGCGGAACGGAGAATTTTACGTCGTAGGCCATGATTTTGTATTTTTCTTGGATTTGAATTGTGACTCGCCAGAAGTGTGAGACTTTTGGGTGCCGGATCAAGGCAAATCTTGGCTGTCGCAGAGCCCCGCCGCCCCACTGGACCTCGACCGCAACGCCTCCAACTGCTCCCGCAGGCTGGTCTGCCCCCCGCCTGTGCTGCTCCAAGTCGCCCGCACGCCGTTCCTCCGCAGCAGGCAGTGCTGGTATTGGAACAGCCGGGCCATGGGCATGAACAGAATCCGCTCCTCGGGCCAGCCGGTTTCGGCCGCGATGGCAAACACCTGGGCGGCTAGGAAACCTGGCTCGTCGCAGGGCGGGGCTTTTTTCCGCCGATGCCGGCCACGGGATCCACCTGCGCCGCCTCCAGTTCCCGGCTTTGTTCTTCCAGTCGCTTGAACGCAATCTGGAAATCCCCAGGCGTGAGTCCGCCGCAGAAGATGAGAGCGGCCTCGCGGAATGCCTGGTCGTTGAACGACGCCCGCACCACCTCGGGCCACGGGGCGCAGTGGGCATAGACGAATCCCATGATGGCGGAGGTGAACTCGGGAGTGCCGTCCTTGGGCATTTTGCCCTTCATCAGCGGGTTGCCAGTCCTGAGGAGCACGTCGTAGCTGGCGAGGGAAAGCGGGCGCATGGCGTGGCCGCCGACGATGGTTTCAACGTCATGGAAGGCGGCGGATAGGTGGTTTTGGCGGTCGATGTCGTTCATGGGAGTCAGAGGTAGCGGAGGAACAAGTCTTCGGTGGCAGGCGAGGCGTTGAGCGGGATGAAGGCGATCTTGCCCCGGCGCTTGATGCAGGCGAGCGGCACGTCCTGCTTCACCTTGTCCACCAAGCGTTCCCGGTTGAGCAGGGCGCACTTGATGTAGGCGAACGGATGCTCCGGGTTGGCCAGGTGCCAGGCGTCGTCATGCCACGCGGCGATGAGTTCCTTGGTCTGGAATTTCCCGTCCGGACTCGCGGGCTCGAAGAACCAAACCATGCGTTCGCCACGGATGCCATCACCGACGACACGGACGAACGGCTTGTCGGCAAGGGGAATGCCAACGGCGGTGAGGGCGGCGGCCAGGCAGGTGTTGCTGGTGGCGGTGGACGACAGGTGGGATACGGCGTTCATCTCTGGATCGTAGGGTATGGGTTAGGCTCCGCCCGTGGCGAGGAACGGATAGTGGGTGGCGGTGAGGTCGATCTTCTCGAAGTCCTCGTTGTTGAGGCTGCGGCTGATCTGCATCAGGATGGTGGTGCCGCCCGGCGCGGCCTGAAGGTGGGCTGGGAAGGCGTTGGCGAGCGTGAGGGCCGCACCGATCTTGCCGCTGAACGGCGAGGTTTTGGCGACGAGGCCCGAGAGCTTGATCTCCACCTTCTCCTGGTAGAGCGAGAGGCCGATGATCTCCCCGCCCTTGTCCAGCACGGGTTTCTCCTGGTTGGAGAAGTCGAAGGACAGGTCGTTGATGAGGATGCCCGCCTCGTCTTGCGGGATGCCCCAGTTGCCAGTGATGCCAAGGAATGTTGCGGCCATTTGACCGCGGGCGGCGTGTCAACCGTGGCCGCGCTTGGCGCGGAGACACAAGACGGCAAGACACAAGACGCAAGACAAGATGGGGCACGTCATTCACAGCGCCGAGACGACGGCTTCGTAGGAGAGGAGGGTTTCACGACCACGGGCTTCGTCTGGGGTGGTGGCACTGTCGCGGCCGATCAGGTCGTGGATGATGAAGGTGTCCGAGTCGAGCGCCGTCTGGATCGCCGCTTTGTCTTGCAGCAGGGAAACGAGCAGCCCGGCCCATGCCGCGTGGGTTTCCGCAGATGTGTCGTCCACCTGGGTGAACACATGCACGTCGAGCTTCACCCGGGCGGTGTGAGGCAGGGCTTGAACAGGTTTGGATTCCGAGGTGGCCAGCACGATGCACGGGCGGGTGCGGATCTCATCGCGGTTGGCGACGTGGACCGGTATGTCAGCCGGGAATCCCTCTGGGCGGTTGGCGTCGATCCAGGCGGACAGGAGTGAGGTGAGGCGGTCTTCGATCAGGTTGGGCATCTTGCCCGGTGCCGCGAAGTCAACCCTTGCACATCCGCTCGGCCAGATTGCGGAAGAACTCCTTCGACCATAGATCGAGTTCGCGTGGATCTGGCAGAAAGACCCTGACCTCGTCGGCAGCCTTCTTGAAATCGATGCCGGCAAACCGTTCGATGAGCAGATTCTCGAGGATCTTCATGCTGAGTGCCTCGCCGCTCCAATGTCCTGATTGGCGCATGCGTGAGTCGAGATGGGCGATATTCGGTTGGATCTTTCTGCCGACATACCAGACGAAATCATAGAAATCCCGGCCTTTGATACGGCTCTTCCATCCACGGCAGAGCACGGCGTGGAGTTTTCCGGCAAACAAACTACCGAGGTCGTAGAGGGTTCCTGATAGGTATCCAGCATGTCCTTGAGGGCGCGGTTCATCGGGTGGTCAGTCGGTTTTTGTTAGCGTATTTCAGCAGCCATCGGACGGACGGGCGGCCGTAGTATTGTGCGCATTGTTCCAGTTCGTCCTGGTCAAGGGCCGTGCCGGGATCCACCCGCATTCCTTCCAGCCATGCCGCGACATCGGCCATTGAGCGGAATCCAGGCTCGCGGGCGATGCGGTCGGCGAGTGCCTTGGTCGGGCTGGCAATCAGAAATGGGACGTCAGAGTCGGTGTTGAGAAGGACGCCCACCGGATAGACCGCCTTTGGAATCGTAAGATATCTGAAGCGTCCCAACTCGTTGGTGAATGAAGCCGCGCGTTTGACGGTCGCCGACAAGATCTCGGTCACTCCCTCCGGGATCATGCCGTGCCAGGTCAGGGCTGTTTCGAGACTCACGTAGGATGGGCCGTAGAGCGGTCCGGCGAGACAATGAGGGTCGAGATCGCGGCGGGTTGCGTAGAGTCCGCGGCGCAACGAAATCAACTCTCCAGATGCCAGTAGCCGACCGATTTTTCCCCGTTGATCAGCGAACCCGGCAAGGGCGTAGCGCATCCGAGTGGCGTCCA
>JAIPKB010000147.1 GCA_021733795.1 Akkermansiaceae bacterium
CCTTGGCCACCAACCCCACCTCGTCCTCGCCGTAGAGCCCCCGCAGACGTTTGAGCAGTTCCGTGTCGGTCAGCCCGCCGGCAGGCATCGGCGGCACCTCCAGCAGAATGTGGATGTGGTTGCACATCAGGCAGTAGGCCAGCACCCGGCAGCCGGAGAAATTTTCATACATCCGCATGAACGTGCGGAACTTCTCCTTGTCCTCCGGCCCAAAAGCCAGCCGCCGTTCCACCACGCGCGTCACGCAGTGGTAGATCACGGGTCGTTCCGTCGAGTCCTTCCAAGGGGCCAGCCAGCGTGCGCGTCTCATGGTTTCAGGAATTGGTAAATGGTTACGGGGTGGTCGATGCTCTTTTCATTGATGTGGCGGGGCAATTCCGGCGTCACGGCAGTAATCCTACCCCGGATTGAGACACAGTCAAGAGAAATCGGCGATAAGGTTTCTGTCACCTTCTCATGACGGCCCGGAGCCATCCCGCGGCGGCTGGCCCAAGAATATCCTCCGCCACACTTGCGCGTCGATGCTGGTGGCCACCGGCCGGCCCCTTGACGAACTCGTCTTCGGCTTCGGGCACTCAGGCGGCACGCAGATGCTGAAGCGCCACTACGCGGGCCGACTGACCCGCAAGGACGCGCTGGCAATCCTCGCCCTCGGCCCGGGCGGATCCACGGTCAAGCTCATGGCCACCGCATAGGAGACCCGGCGTCGGGTTTTGATATATGACGATTCTCTGCAAGCTGCTGCACAAGGCCTGCGAACGCCTGCGGTCCCACGGGCTGCTGATCGGATCACTCCGGATGCATTTGTCGTATTTCCGCGGCGTCAAGTGGGAGCCGGAGGTCCGGTTGCCGGAGACCGATTGCACTGTGACGCTCATGCGCCAGTTTGGGAAACTTTGGCGTGAGAGACCGGACCCGCGCACGCCGCTCGTACAAGTGGCCGTGACACTCACCCGTTTGGTGGAGCAGGACGACTACACGCCGCAGCTTTTCCCGGATCTCATCCAGGATGACGGGCAGGAAAGACAGTCCGCCGGAGGTGGCGACAACGAGAAGCTCAGGCGGTTGGGCACCACCCTGGATCAACTCCACGCCCGCTATGGGCGCAACGTGGTCTATCTCGGTGCCGATCAGGAAGCGCGGGACAGCGCGCCGATGCGGATCAGCTTCACCCACATCCCGGACATCCGGCTGGAGGGGGATGATTGAGAGCGGCTAACCCTCGCTGCCGCCCGTACTTTCCTCATCGAATGAATGCAGCCTACCCTTCAAAGGGAGGGTTCGAATTCTCTTTCAACTTTGTCTTCATCTCGTAGTGCGGGATGTATTCTGGGGAGTGCGGTCTTGATTCGGGGACATCCGGGAGCCCTCGCAGGAAGATCGCGCCGGAATTATGCCTGAAGTATCCCTCAAAGATCAGCTCGCTCCAATAGCGAGGCTCAGGTCCGAATTTGAGAAACCGATCGAGGCGCTGCTCCATCCCGACTTCGCCGCTGCGGATGCCGTTGCGTGCAAACAAGGCCAGCCACTCGGACTGCGCCGGGGCTTGCAGCACATACGGGGTGCCCATGCCCACCCAGTGGGTGAAAGCGAGTGGCGGCGGCACGGCACGGACCCACCACAACTCACCTTTGTTGCCGACGTATCCGGAGTTGCCGATAAACGAAATCTCTTTGTCGGTCACCAGTTCGCGCAGGCTGATGCAGCCGTTTTTCAACCCGCAGTGCTCATAGATCCCCATTCTTGAGAGGGCCAAGGTCTTTGCCAGTGCCAGGTAATCGGCACCGAACCCCAACAGGCCTCCAATCTCGGCAAAGATGCCGGCCATGGTCTCTCCGCCTTCGCCAACCCGCAGGTCGCACTGCGTCCACATGGCAAAGTAGGATCCGGTAATGGGGCTCATTGGCGGATAGCCGGGCATGTAGTCGTCGTCGAGCTTTTCGAGCCGCTTCCTGAAAGTCCGCAGTTCCGGCAGTTGCAGGAGCATCTCGGCGAACAGCGACACCATCTGCTGCACACTTGTGTAGAGAGCAAGTGCCGGTCCCGCGCCGCCATCCACCAATTCTTCGGCCGTCGAGATCTCCGCCGCATTCTTTTCCACCTCGCGCTTGATTTGCGCCAACATCTCGAACGGCAGGATTTTCTGCGCCTTGGCGGTAACGATCTGCCCCCTTATCTTGGCGGTAAGGGAGACTTGCGGCTTGGATGATTTGCTGCTGGATTTGTTTTTGGCCATGGCATAAATTCTCCTGCTAGTCGAAGAACCCCTGCGGGAAAGGACTTGCGGGTGTCGTGAAGTGGAATTTGCCGGGCCCGCATGTATGATTCAGTGTAGCCAGGATTTGGACTACGTCATCATCAGGACCGGCCATGTAATAAGGGAGTCCGTCGGTTCCCCCGAGTGGAATTTCCTGCTGGCACCCGGAAGCGACCTCCAGTGATCCCAAGGCACCCAAGGTCTTATGAACCGGCGGTGGCACTTTGAAACCCAATTGCTTGGCGTATTTCAAAGACTCCAAGATGATTTTCACGGCCAGCGGATAGTCGCTGAGAATCATCGGGTGCTGCCCCATCATTAGCTGGCGGAACTCGGATTCATACTCGGCCCGGGTCCGAAACTGGGTAACAAAGGCAGCTTTCGGACCGAGGCACCCCAAGTCCACAAGAAACACACAACACCTCCGAAAGGCGGTTGCTTGGCGATGATGATGCGCGTCAATTGCGTCGTGTCTTTCCACCATGCCGAAATCAGGCACTCGAACACGGGCCACGCCGTGGCCGCCCCAAATTCGAGTTTCCTCTCTTGGAAGATTGATGCCGAATGACCAGTCGTTTGTTTTCGTTGCCCTTTACCAGGTTTGTTCATGGGGAATCGGGATGCGCTTATTGAATACAGTCGAAGGTCTAGCCCGCCATGTCCTTTAGCCCCTTGAGCGGACGCACCTTGACCGCGGTGGAGGCGGGCTTGGCCTTGAACACCTTCTCCTGCTTCGTGAAAGGATCGATGCCCTTGCGCTCCTTGACCGCGGGTTTGCGCACGGTGCTGATTTTCAGCAATCCCGGCAGGACGAATTCGCCGACCGCATTCTTGGTGAGGTGCGCTTCGATGACCTCACCCAGGCAGTCGAGCACGCTCGCCACCTGCTTGCGGGCGAGGCCAGTGCACGCGGCGATCTGGTCATGGATCTGGGTCTTGGTGAGCTTGACGGAGACGGGCTTGAGCTTGGTTGCCATGCGCGGGAGGATGGGGAGTGACGTGCGGGCTGTCAAGATCGCGGGCGACGCTTTCCTTCAGCCCGTGGGAGCTTTTGGATAGTCGCGCCAGAGCCAGCGCACGGTGTCCGGGAAAATCGCGCCGCCGTGCTTCATGTTGTGACCGGCATCGCCGAACTCGAACTTGTGGTCGTAGCCCTTGTATTTGAGCGCCGCCGCCATCTGTTGGTTCGCCAGCGGCCAGGAGCCGAAAACCAGGTCGGCGTCATGCGCTCCGGATTGAAGGAACACGCGCAGCGGCTTCTGGTCCGTGCCCCGGACCAGCGAGGGATAGACATGACCGCCGCGGATGTTGGTGAAGCTGCCGCAGTGGCTGACGACCTTGCCAAAGGCGTCCGGTCGTTCCCAGGCGACGGTGAACGCGCAAATCCCGCCGGAACTCATGCCGCACACGGCGCGGGCGGCCGGGTCGCCGTCGATCTTGTATTCCTTCTCAATTTCCGGGATCAACTCCCCGATAAGGAACCGCGCGTAACGATCGCCGAGCGAGTCATACTCGAAGCTGCGATTGTTATCGCCCCCGTAAAGGGGATTGCCGGGTCCCTTGTCTCCCGGATTCACGAACAGGCCGATGATCACCGGAATCTCGCCCTTGTGGATGAGGTTGTCGAAAACGACCGGTGCGCTGACATCCGGCCCGATATAGTTCCCGCCATCCTGAAACACCATGAGGCAGGCGGGCTTCGCGGCATCGTATTGCTTCGGGACGTAAAGCCAGTAATCGTGCGATACACCGGGATAGACCTGCTTGCTTTCAATGCGCCGCTTGATGAGTTGGCCCTGGGGGACGCCGGGCTGCGGCTTCGAATCTGCTCCCAATTGGTATTTCGCATTCCACGGCAGGCTGGGATTTCCCTCGGCGAATGAGGCGGCGTCCTGAGCGGGCATCCCGGCGAGCGCTGCGGAGAAGAGCGCAGTGGCGGCGGTGAGCGTGGGTAGGAGCAGGTGTTTCATGAGAGTTCGGCGAAAATATGGTTGAGAAGATCATGCCTTCGTTGGCGAGAATGAGTGCGGGGAGTCCGCTTTCATCGGCGGCCGGGAGCATTGCGGGGTACCACCGCCATGGCAAACCCAAAGCAGTTCTACGATCCCGGTGGTCACTTGAATTCTCATGATCCTCCGGATCGGATGGCCGGCACCGAGATTCGACAGCAGAATTCTCGCTTGATTTGTTGCTAGGCCAGCCGTCGGTTAGTGCCTGCCAACGAGGCACGAACCAGAAGTCACAACAATGAAATCCATCAAGAATCTGACCCGCTTCACATACGAGACCTCGGCCTTTCAAGGTTGGAGGCTCAGCGTTACCAACAGAGGAGCGAACTTCATAAAGTACTTCTCCGACAAGCAGCACGGGGGAGAGGGTAAATCGTTTGAGGTTGCCAAAGCCGCCCTTGAGTCGCTGAGGGTGCTGCTCGGCAAGGCCAGGCTGGTGGACGGCAAACACACCGGGAAAACCATTGAGAAAGGAACCAAGCTCCTTGCCAAGGCGGGATAGGCAGCGGGACAGCGCCTGACAAAACCATCCGGAGGATCAGGCAACCAACCGGGCGCTCCGGGTTCCGGTTGCCCGGCGGTTGACCGATGGCAGCGATCAACCGTGGATCCCCGCCAACTTGAGCGCCAGTTCGGCCACGTGCGTGCCCAGCAGTCTGGCTGACTGCATGCCGGTCTCGTCCCGGGTGACGTCGTCCTTCTCGTTCCAGAGCGTGCCGCCGAGCATGGCGGGCGATTTGCCGCCCACGGGCACCATGCTGTAGCTGAGCATGGCGGTGAGGATCTGCTGGACCACCAATTCCTGGCCACCGTTGCGATTGCCGGCCACCGCAAGCGCTCCCACCGGTTTGTCCACCAGCGGCTTGGTTCCCTCGCGCAACGGCATGCAACGTTCGATGAAGGCCTTGCACAAGGAACTCAGGGACCGGAAATAGGCCGGCGAGCCAATGATGAGTCCGCCGAGCTGCGGGTCGTTGAGCTTCGGCAGGATGGCATCGAAGTCGTCCCGCACCGGAGTTGGCGACCAACCGGCGATGCTCAGGCCGCCCAGGTCAATCAGCTCCACCTCAATGCGCGGACCAACCGCTTTGGCAGCGTCGAGCGCGGCCTGCACCGCGTTGGCAGTGGTCATGCCCTTGCGCGGGCTGCAGGCGATGCCGAGAATCCGCAGCGGCAGGCCACCTCCGGCTTCGGCGGCGTGGACAGTGGGGATGGTGGTGGCAAGCGCGGCAGTGCCGGTGGCAGCCAGGAAGTTGCGGCGTGTCAGGTGGTCTTTCATGGCATGTTCAGTGTTTATCTGTTACAGGTTGTTTTCCGGGTTTCCTGCCCTTCGTCCAGGCCGGCACCCGCAGATCCTGGGTGGGCGCGTCGGGGGGGATGAACGGCTTGATGTCAAGGACGGGTGTCCCGGCGAAAGCGTCGATCTGGTCAAGGGTGATCAGGTTCTTTTCCACCGCCAGCACCTTGCACACGCTCAACGCGATCAGATTCGGGCGGACCGGCGCGCGACAGGCGAAGACACCGGTCAACGGGTTCTCTTGGTTGCCTTGGGGGTGGACTTGTAAAATGGCCCGTTTCTGCGGCACGTCATTCTGGTCAAACCAGTAGAAGACGTTGATATGCGACCAGTCCTGCAATCCCAGCAGGCCATCCACAAACGGGTCAAAGATCCGGATGCGCACCCGGTTATCGCCCTTTTCCACGGTTCCAACCGGGTGCATCTCGTATGTCTTCCGTTCGCTGGCAGGTTCACCGGCGGCCACGCCCCCCTGGCTTTGGCCTGCCCCAACTGCCGCCAACCCGATTCCGGCACCGCACTGCGCGGCACCAGCCATAAACAAGCGTCTGGATGTTTTCATGTTACCTCTGTTGATTCTACCTCTGGAGCCCGCGAATCTTACAGATTTGTTTCCGTCCGGGACCGACCGCACGCCTACCGCCTGGTCGAGTGCGGGGCGTTCGTTGACGAACTGGCAGGCCAGTCTCCTAAAGGAGACTCGGAGGCCTGGATGCCACTGAGCGAGACCCACGTCCGGTCGCTGCTTGCCCTGCCCAAGGAGGATCGGGTGAGTTGCTGGAAGGAGATCGTGGCCGACACTCCGCCGGCCGAACTGACCGGCAGGCAAGTGACCAAGCTGGCAAAGCTGGCAAAGCTGGCAAAGCAGCGTGCCGGTGAGGGTGGGGACGGCGGCTTGAAGGAAAAGCCTGCCCCAGCCAGGGAATCCGCCAAATCCCGGAGAGCCCGTGCCCTGGCCGCGCTCAGGCGGCTTGAGTTCTCGGTCCAGCACTCAGCCGTTCCGGGGAGATCAAGCCGTTGTTGGGCCGGGTGGAGCGGATGATCGGGGAGTCCAGATAAGGCGCCGGGATTTGGAACGGCCCGGTTGGAGCGGCCCGATTGGAACCGCCCCATCTCCTTTGGAGAAACGCCATTTCCGCGTCGGTGAGCAATCTGCCGGCGGATTTCAGAGGGAGGCCGGCCTTGGCGAGGTCCCAGCCAGCTTACGCCCCTCCACGATGTGGTGACCTCCCGTGCCCGGGCTTTCAAGGCGTCGGGGTCATCCCTTGTTGCAGCAGCAGACTCATCGGGGCTCGTACGGCAGAAACGACACATGTCGAATTTGGACAACTGCCTCGTGTGGTATAGTACTTCGCTCGGTTTGCCAAGGCCAGCAGGCGGTCACCGCCGACCTGGTTTCGCGGCTTGCCTCAGCCCCACACCGTCCGCACATGATGGATTATTGTCCAGAGACCTGTTTTTGTCATTCCCAACCACCTGCCTATCAGCTTGAATGTCGGTGCAACCCCGGCCCACACGCATGTCCGATTCCCTTTTCTCCCTCTGCACTCCCAGAAAGAGTGTCTTCGATGCCTCCCGGCGCGATACGGTGCTCGACCTCACCGACCTGCTTGACGGCAAAATCAACCCCGCCGAGTTCTTCACGGAGAATTACCTGACCGACGGACTTAAGCAACTCCTGCGCCACGGACTCCGTCGGCTCGCGGGCCAGAGCGACCAGGGGGTGTTCATTCTCAGCCAGAGCATGGGTGGCGGGAAAACCCACGGGATGCTCACCCTGGGGCTGCTGGCGCGGCATGCCGAACACCGGAAGCCGGTCTTGGGTGACATCCATGAGTCAGCGGTAGATCCGCAGGGGGTGCGGGTGATCGGCTTTTCCGGGCGCGAGAGCGACGCGCCCCACGGCGTATGGGGCGCGCTGGCCGAACAGCTTGGCCAGAAGGACCTGTTCAAGGACTATTACAGCCCGCTCCAGGCACCCGGCCAGAGTGCGTGGATCAATCTTCTCCAGGGGCCGCCCACCCTCATCCTGCTCGACGAGCTACCACCGTATTTTGAAAACGCGAAGTCGAAGTCCATCGGGAATTCCGACCTGGCCCGAGTCACCACCACCGCGCTGTCAAATCTGCTCGTCGCCATCAACAAGCCCGAATTGGCCAACGTCTGCATCGTCATCTCCGACCTCAAAGCCACTTACCAAGGCGGCAGTGCGTCGATCAACAGCGCCCTCCGCGACCTTGAGAACGAGACCCATCGCGGGGCCATGCAGCTCACGCCGGTTGCCCTCAACAGTGACGACATCTTCCACATCCTCCGCAAGCGGCTGTTTGAAAAGATCCCCGAAGACCCGAAGGCCACCGATGCTATCGCCGCCGCCTACGCCCAGAGCGTGAAAGACGCGCGCGCGATGGACCTCACCTCGGCGAACCCAGATGACTACCGCCGCGAACTCGCTGTTTCCTATCCGTTCCACTTCTCGCTGCGCGACCTCTATGCCCGGTTCCGAGAAAACCCCGGCTTCCAGCAAACCCGCGCCCTCATCCGCCTGATGCGCGTGATCACCTCGCGCCTCTGGGAAACCGGCCGGGCCAAGGAGCAGTCGCTGATCCACCCCTACGACATCGACCTGAACCATTCGGAAACGCGCGCCGAAATCGAGGGCATCAACTCCCGCCTCGCCAATGCCGTGGCGCACGACATCGCCAGCACCGGTGCCAGTGTGGCGGAGCACCTCGATCGTGAGATCGGCGGTCGCGACTGCCAGGATGCCGCGTCGCTCCTGCTGGTCTCCTCCCTCGCCAATGTCTCCGGAGCGACGGTCGGCCTCGGCATGAACGATTCCGTCGCCTTCCTCTGCAAACCCAGCCGCGACATCTCCCGCCTGCGCAAGGACGTGCTCGGCGTGTTCTCCACCCGCGCCTGGTATCTGCATACGGATCGCGAGGGCCGGATGTTCTTCAAGGACGTGCAAAACGTCGTCGCCAAGCTGAAATCCACCGCCGAGGGCTACACCCGCGAGATCCAGCTCAAGGAACTCCAAAGTTTCCTCGAAACCATCTTTACGCCCAGCCAGCACCGGGATTGTTACCAGTCGGTGGTCGCGCTCACGCCAGCCGACGAACTCAAGCTGGACAAGGAACGCATCCTGCTCGTGGTGGCGGAACCCGCTCCCGGCGGCGGTCTGGCCGACGGGCTCAAGGCCTTCTGGGACGACGCCACCTACAAAAACTGCGTGCTCTTCCTCACCGGCGAGCGCGAGGTCATCGACCGCCTGCTCGAACGCTCCGCCGAACTCAAGGCCATCCGCGGTATCATCGAGGAGTATGAACGCGACAAGACGCCCGACAACGATCCGCAGCTTGTCGGTGCCCGCGAACTCCGCGACAAGATCCTGCTCCAGCTTCTCAGTGCCGCCAAGGAGGGCTTCGACCACCTTTACTTCCCCGCCAAGGACGGTCTCGCCGCCGCCGATTTCCTGATGAACTATCAGGGCAACAACTACAACGGCGAGGGCCAGATCCGCGACGCCCTCAAGTCCAAACAGAAATTCACCGAGGACATCGATTCGGACACCTTCCGGAAAAAATGTGAGCAGCGCCTCTTCACCCAGCAGGTCATGGATTTCGCCGAGGTGAAACGCCGCTCCGCCACCAACCCGCAGTGGCAGTGGCACATCCCGTCCGCACTCGACTCCCTGAAATCGAAAATGCTCCTCGAAGACGCCTGGCGCGAAAACGGGGGCCTGGTGGACAAGGGGCCGTTCGCACCACCCGTCACCGCCGTGCGGCCGCAGGAGCTCAAGCGCGACGACACCACCGGCGAGACCATGCTCCGCCTCGTGCCCGTTCACGCCGACAAGGTCCACTACGAGATCGGCGGTCCCGCCACCACCGGCAGCGCCCTGGTTCCTGACCTCCAGAAATTCACCACCTGCGAACTCCGGCTCAGCTTCCTCGCCGTGGACTCCACCGGCCAGCACCAGACCGGCCCGCCAACTGCCTGGCAGAACCGCATCGGCCTCAAGAGCCGCTTCTTCCAGCAGGGCAGCCAGCGCATGTGCGAGTTGCTTGCCGCGCCGCCCGTGCCGGTTTTCTACACCACCGACGGCTCCACACCCACCACCGCCAGCGGCGTTTATGAGGATCCGTTCCCGGTGCCCGATGGCACCATCTGCGTGCTTGCAGTCGGCGAAAAGGATGGCATCCGGTCCGAAATGCTCCGGGCGGATGTGCCGAGGGGGGACCAGCCGGTCGCCATCGATCCCACCCAGTCGGCCACTTGGAAGCGTTCCCACTCCTTTGACACCACCAAGGAAAGTTACGAGTTCCTCGCCAAACTCGAAAAGGTCGGCGCTCAAACCCTTGGCCCACGGGTGATGGTCGGCTCATCCCCCTGGGCGGAGTTCAACACCGAAGCAACGATGGCGCTGGACCGCGCCGCGCTGGAAAAGATCCTTCATCCGCTGCGTGAAATCGTGGGCACCGGAGAGGTTCAGCTTTCATGCGACGGTCTTGCCTTTGCATCCGGGCAGGATCTGCTGAATTGGGTGGCAGACCATAAAACCGAGTTGAAAGAGCACGAAATCTCCCAAGTTGTCACCCGGAATGAGCCCAATGACTGATTACCGCAAACCCGCTCCCAAGAAAAAAGCCAAGGCAGCCCCGGCGCAGCCCAAGGCCGAGGGTTTCGGTTTCCAAGCTGCCCGGTCCCAGCACCATTTCATGGTGACGCTGCCCGCCGGCAAGGAGGATCACGTCCTGCTGTCCGAACATTTCCACTTCGACGACGCCGAGGCACGCCGGGAACTCCATTTCGTACTGGGCAAGGAGGACGACAAACTCCGCTGCGTGCTTCATCTCACCAAATGGGAGGCGATCGCGGAGGCGATCAAGTCCGAGTTCAACGAGCGCCTCAAATCGCTTGGCCTACCCGCCGGTCGCTGGGGCAAACGCCAAACTCCCGTCTCCCGTCTCCTCGGCAAGGAAATGCTCCTGCTCGCCTGGGCCATTGAGGATGCGGACCCGGCCCTCATCCCCATCGCCATCGCCAACTGGCGTGGCTTGGCCCCCGAGGAGCGCTGGTGGCTCTTCACCATGACCAATGCCGCCACCGGCCACGCCCTCCACGGCAAGGGCCGCGGTTGGCGCAAGGCCGTCCGCTTCGCCCTCACCGAAAACCCCGCCGCCGATGCCAAACCGGTCCAGCGGGAGGACTTCTTCACCCTGGTTCAGGAACAGGAGCCACGGAAAATTTAGAAAAAAGTGACACAATTTGAGAGATTTTCCTCGCTCATGGTGTAAAGTATTCTGTAAACCACTCCCACCTTGCAGCGCTCCCAACCACCACTTCTCCTCGGAAAACCTCCACTCGCCCTCGTTCTTGCCCAAGTGCGGATGAGCCCGGTGGAGGCCATGGAGAAATACGTGCCGGAGATCCAGGAGCGCCTCCGCAAGGCCGGATTTCCGGAAATACGGGAGGGGCAGATTCACCATCAGTTCGTCGTCGGAGGAAAGACCGTGGCGGAAGACCGTGCCACCCAGTGGAGTTTCGTCAACAAGGCGAACACCACTTCCATCCAGCTCAACCTGGATGCCATCACGGTCCACACGACCGAATACACCCGCTTCGAAGATTTGGAGGAAACCATCAAACTCGCCATCACAACGCTCCATGAAATCGTGGCCCCTTCGCAGGTGCATCGCTACGGCTTGCGCTATGTGAACGTGATCCCGATTGCTCCTGGCTCAGGCTTCGATCAATGGGTTCACCCTAGTTTACTGGGATACCCAAATCTCCCGAATGCGCAGCGAATCGGCAGTTTTTCGGAAACCGTCATGGTGACCGAGTCATCGAGCCGATTGGTGGCCCGGTGCGTCACCATGCATTCCGGCATTCCTCTGCCTGCGGATCTGTTGCCCTGTTCGTTGAAACTCGCATTCGACATCCCAATGAACAACCCCTTCGTGATCCTGGATAACGATCATAGCCAGGTCGGCACAGAGGATTTCGATCCAACCATCGCCCTAGAGACTCTTGCCAGATTGCATGACCTTCTTGAACTCACCTTCCAAACTTCTGTAACCCCAAACGCCTTGGAAACATGGAAATGAACGCAAATCAAACATACGGACTGACAACGGATTACGCCCACGCTGCCGGACTCTCCTATGAGTCGTTTTATGGCTGCGTGACTTCCACTTCCGTGCCATCTCGCCGTTCGCAGTTGGATATTTCGGCGCGAGTGATCAGTGGCGTTCTTCTCGGAGCGGCCGTCAGTCCGGGTGAAATCGTCAAATGTCAGCAGGAGCCGGTGGTCATTGAAAATTCGTGTCAGCAAGCCTCCGCTCCAGTCACAACCCCCCATAAGATCGAATCCATCCGCGAAGCATTCGGCCTTACCACCTCGGCGCTGGCAGAGATTCTCGGCGTGTCCCGCCCCACCATTTATCAATGGATCAGGGGTCAGAGCGACCCGTCCGGTGACAACAAAGCCAGACTCGACCGCGTGGCTCTCATCGCTGCCAGATGGAGCAAGGCATTTCCGACCATGAACATGGATCACTGGCTGACGGACAATGAACCGGGGCAGGCGAGCCTTATGGACCTGCTGCGGCAGGAAACTCAGGACAGCACCGCAATGGATCGATTGATGAGCGTTCGCATCCGGCAGGCCCGCGAGGCGGATCAGCGCATCGCAGCGGCCCGCAAGGCGGCCGGCATGGGAGATCTACCCCCACCCGAAGGCATTGTCCCGGAAAACATCTATCGCTGGAACGTGGCTCGCATGAGCATGCGTCGTTCCGCCAAACTTCTCAGATGAAACCCCGTGCCCGGTCTCCGCGATCAACTTTTCGAACTGGGCTGGCAACAAGGCTCCATCATTGATGCTGGACGGATCGATCATCCTGCCTTGGCCGGAGCCGATCCGTTTTTGGTAATCAATCAGACTTGCGACCTGATTCACGACAGACTCGAAACGGAGCCTTCTGCCGAGTTGCTCCGATTGCGCAGGATCGAGGAAGTGGATCCGGCATTGGAGAATACCAAAAATCCGCGGAAAGCGCATATCCTCGCCTTGCATCAAGGGACTCCCGCGCCCGTGGAGATTTCCTGCGTCGACCGGATCACGATACCCCGGGATCTGTTGCTCGGAGGCCGACCCTCCACATCATGGCAGGTAGCCGCTGCGGATATTTCTGATTTGATCGTATGGTTCACCCAGCGCTACCTGAGGACCGCCTTTCCCAACAGCTTCGAGGATCGGATCAAGCCCCAGCTCAAGAAGATCCGCAAACAGATTGAACCGAACCAGTCCCTCATCGACACCCTATTTATCCGGGTGGACCCCCTCCGTGAGATTTCAGGCGATGATCCTCATGCCGTTCGGCTTCTGGTAGCAGTCAGAAAGGCGAATCTCGACGACCCGGTGAAATTACAAATGCTCCACTCCATGGCGAAGCAACTGGGCTCGATCTTCGGCGAGGCTGAGGGATTGGAACTCGAAGGCCCCGTCATCGTGGAAAGTCTCAACAATATCAGTCTCGCTCAGATCCAGGACTACTTGGAGTGGTGTCGCTACGACTATCTCTCCTTCGGAGAAGAAGATTGATTTTTCAACCTCAGCAACCCGCATGCGCATTCGTATCAATAGGGTCTATTTCAGGTGTTCCTTACTGGCGATACTGCACCCGAGATGATCTGAATTTTCCATCAACAATACTCTATGGCCAATCCATCATCAACATCGTTCGACAAGGAGCTTGCCCTTATACCTCATTATCAAGCGTTTCCGGCGATGCTGCCATACGTCGGAGGCGATTTTGGAGCCTCGTCCCATTGGAAAATGCTCCTAATTGGGGAGAGCTTTTACTTTCCGCCCGAGTCCACGATTCATTTAGATGCAGCTCGGTGGTATTCAGAGACGCAAAACTCGCTCAATGCCGACGAACTCGAATATTTCAATTGTAGAGGGCTGTTGGAATGCCCATGGAAAGCAGACGGCCATCAAATGTATCGCGAAATCAACCGGTGCTTGGATTCACTTGGATTGGAATGCTCAGAGCGGGCGGTCTCCCACGTGGCTTTCACCAATTCTTTTTGTCGACCCGCAGCGAAATCGGGCGATTCGTTTAAGCACTGCTGCACGGAGCTTGACCGTATCAAGAGTCAGGAAGTCACCAAGGCTGTCATCGATGTCTTGAATCCTGACTTGGTGGTTTATGTCTCAAAATACGCATGGGATTGTGTGGGGCATAACCTTGCAGAGCTTCTAAAAGACAAGACATTCAGATTTGCTTCCCACCCAGCCGGCCAGTTCTACTGGAATCGCAGAGGCTATGCTCACGGCCGTCCGAAGTTCATCCAGATCCTTCAGGACGATTTCATGCGCCTGATCAAGGACTAGGCTTGAAGTCTGCTATTAACACCGGCTAGTTTTGTCCACCCTCTCCATTTCATCTTTTCAGTATTGCCACTTTTCCACCCCATGCTCTCCTTCATCGAAACCCAGTTCCCCGTCTCCCGCCTCTCCAAGGAATCCTACAAGGAACGTGAGGCGAAGAACGGTCAGACCCTCACCGGGCTCGGAAGATGGTGGGGGCGCAAACCTCTTGTTCTTTGCCGCGCCACCATACTCGGCCTGCTGCTGCCCGCCAGCGACGATCCCGAAGCCGACCGCGCCTGCTTTCTTTCCCTCCTGACAATGGACGAAGAAGGGCTGAAGCGCAGATTCTCCAAGCATTTCACCATCGCAGAACTGGGCATGCTCGCCAACAAGAAGGAACGAGCGGAGTGGGAACGCCTCAATGATCTCTACGAAGAGCCAAAAGTCCGCGTCAAGACGCTCCGGGACGTTCTCCGTATGACTCCGCGGGTGGAAACCGCCGCACGCGAAAAAGTGAATCAGGAACTCGCCGAAGCCGAAAAACTCTCCGACAAACACGGGCAAGCCCTCGCAGACTTCCTCAACGATTTGCGTTGGAAGGTCTTTAGCCGGATGCCCTACGGCGAGCAGCTAGATCGCTGCCTTCGCCCGGAAAACATTGATGGCCCGTCACCGGAAGCCTGGGAAAAAATCAACGCCCAGTTCGGCACCACCGCCAGTTCCATCCCCGAGCTTGTCCGCGAACTCGGCCAACGCCGATTCGGCCGTGTCCCACGTGTCGGCGATTCCTTCTGCGGCGGCGGCTCCATTCCATTCGAAGCCGCCCGCATCGGCTGCGAGGCCCATGCCTCCGACCTCAACCCCGTCGCCGCCCTGCTTACCTGGGCAGCCCTCAACATCGTCGGCGGCGGACCCGAGGTCGCCGAAAAAGTCTGCGCCGCCCAAGCGGAAATCTACGCCGCCGTGGACGCCCAAGTCACCGCCTGGGGCATCGAACACAAAACCGAAGACCTCCCACCCGGTGAGTGGGAAAAACTTCTTTCCTACGCTCAGGAGCACCCGGGATCCAACTATCTCGCCACCCGAGTTTGGCGTGCCGATAGCTACCTTTACTGCGTCGAAGTCCGCTGCCCGGAAACCGGCTGGCTCGTCCCGCTCGCCCCGTCGTGGATCGTCAGTGAGAAATTCGACACAGTCGCCATCCTCGTGCCGCTACCCGAGGAAAAGCGCTACCGCATCGACATCAAGTCCGGTGCCAGCGCCGCCGAGATGAAAACCGCCAAGCTCGGCTCAATCCGCAAAGGGCTCATCATCCACCCCGTCCTCGAAGACCTCGGACTCGATCCCGCCTCACTCGACTCGATCCGCACAGCCGGTCGTGGTGCGGCACCCTCTCTCCACCACGCCAATGGCCCCCGCCTCTGGGAAAACGACGACATTGTTCCGCGCGCCGACGATGTCTCCCAAGAACGCCTCTACT
>JAIPKB010000148.1 GCA_021733795.1 Akkermansiaceae bacterium
TGACGCCGCCCTCGCCGGTGGCAAGTGCAAGGACAAGGATAAGGATGGGGATGACGCCGCCCTCGCCGGTGGCAAGTGCAAGGACAAGGATAAGGATGGGGATGACGCCGCCCTCGCCGATTGTGGCAAGTGCAAGGACAAGGATAAGGATGAAGACAAGGAAAAAACCGTGCTCGCCTGAGCGGGTTGTCTCACTGTCAATTTGTAAAACCGTCGGAGTTCAGGCTCCGGCGGTTTTTTTGTGGGCTGGAAGGTAGTCGCCTGCGGCTTTCACGGCAGCCATGTGGGCGGCGATGCGGCGGGCGAGGGGGGCTCGGCTCGGGGTCTCGAAGGTGAATGACAGCGGGCAGCCGAGTCTGGCCAGAAAGATGGCTTCCGGCCAGCGGCGGGGCTCGTCGGCCTTCGCTTCATGGTAGATCCAGCCGTCCGCACGCGGCGGGTGGCCGTCAATGTCCGGCCCGGGTTGCGGTGGGAACCATGGGCGCACCGCTTCGATGATGGCGGCGGCGCGTGGCGGCACATCCAATCCCAGATTGATCTCGTAGAAGTAGAAACCGGTGGTTTCCCAATCCTCGTGGAGTGAGAGGAACAGGTCGGGCGCGGGCTGGGATTCCAGCCAGGCGGCATGCGCCCGAACTTCGGGAGTCCGGCGTTTGAGATAGTCGCGGTTGAGATCGCGGCCGTCGCCATTGCCTCGGGTGCCGGCGGCGAGTCCGTCAGGGTTGAGCACCGGGCAGAGCAGCCAATGCACTGCCGGCGTGAAGAAATCCGCTTCCATTAGTTTCAACAAAGCCATGGGTCCGGCAGGTTCGTCGCCGTGGATCCCTGCGGAAATATAGACTCTGGGGCCACCTGCCGGGCGTTCCCATGCCATCAGCGGTCCCGCCGCACAATTTTCCAGCACCCGGCCCGCGAAGCCCCGGGTGCCTGCGGCATGGGCGAAGCGGGGCAACAGCACCGTCCGATCAGGCATCACGGCCATCGGCAGGGGGGCTGAATTTCCGCAAAATCCCGGCGCAACCGTCTTCCAACAGTCCGATGACCTGTTCAAACCCCTGCTGGCCACCGTAGTAGGGGTCGGGCACCCGGGGGCTGTCGTGCGCGGTGCAAAAGCCCACCAACGGCCGGATCTTCGCAGTGAAACGGCCTTTGGGATCGAGTTGGCGGACGTGGGTGAGGTTGTCCTCGTCCATGGTCACGATGAGATCGAATGTTTCCAGGTCAGCCGCCTTGATTTGCCGGGCACGGCCGGCCACCTGGTAGCCGTGGCTGCGCAAGGTGGCGGACATTCGGGAGTCCGGCGGCTTGCCGGTGTGGTAATCAAGGGTGCCGGCCGAGTCGATCCCGAAATCGGCGGTGCGGCCCGCATCGGTCACCAGCTTGCGGAAGATGATTTCCCCGGCCGGAGAGCGACAAATGTTGCCCATGCAGACAAACAGGACACGGATTGGCTTGCGGTCGGTGTTCATTGGTGAGTGGATGTGTGTGGCGATGATTTCATTTCTCAGGCTCATGGCAATGGCAATTTTGGCGGGCACGGCGGGATCTGCCGCGGGGCGGCCGAACGTATTGGTGATTCTAACCGATGATCAGGGCTATGGGGATCTCTCTTCAAGCGGCAACCCGGACCTGAAGACTCCGCGCTTGGACCGGTTGCGGCGGGAGGGGATGGACTTCGGGCGGATGATCGGGGCTCCCACCGGGGCCGCCACCCGCGCCCAGTTGCTGAGCGGGATGCACGAGTTCCGTTGCGGGGTGAGCCATTCGCTGGCAGGTAGGAATCTGATCCGGCCCGGGGTGGAATTGCTGCCAGCGTGGTTTGGCAAGGCGGGCTACCGCACGGCGATCATCGGCCGGTGGGGGTTGGGCGAGGCATTTCCCTGCCGTCCGGAAGACCGGGGCTTCGGCGATTTCTGGGTCTGCGGCGGGGGTGGTCTGGGGCAAACCTCCGACCGCTGGGGCAATGGCAACTTCAATCCCCAGGTGCGGACCCGCGAGGGATGGCAGGCCCGGCAAGGTCACGCCACCCGGGTTTGGGCGGCTGAAGCCACCCGCTACCTGGCTGCCCGGGCGGCGGATCACCAGCCGTTCTTCCTGCAGTTGGCGTTCACCGCGCCCCACGCTCCTTACGAGGCCGCGCCCGGTAGCGCCGAGCGTTTCGTCAAAGCCGGGCTCAAGGAACCGGTGGCCTCGTTTTACGCGATGATCGAGGACCTGGACAGCGGGGTGGGGGAGGTGCTCGACGAGCTGGAGAGACTGCAATTGGCGGACTCGACGATCGTCGTTTTCATGGGCGACAATGGCTCGGCGCTCGGTGCCTGGCCTTGTGGGATGAAGGGCGTAAAGGGGAGCCCCGACGAAGGCGGTGTCCGAATCCCGGCGGCCATCCGGTGGCCCGGCCAAATCGCTCCCAACCAACGGACGGATGAATTAGCGGGCGTGTTCGATGTGTTTGAAACCATTGTTGGATTGTGCGATATAACGGTTCCCCGTGATCCGCAGCGTGATGGACGGGACTTCTCCAATCTTTTGCTCGGCGCCGGCAAAGCCCCGCCGACCGGGATGATCTTCACTCATGTCGGCGGTTGGTCGGGCGATGATCGTCCGGAGCGCCATCGTTCCGCCGGGTTTGCGGTGCGCGAGGGGACCTGGTTGCTGAGCGGCTTGGACCTCTTCGATCTTGCCACCGATCCCGGCCAGCGGGTGAATCTCTTCGAACAGCGCCCGGAGCTGGCCACCCGCTTGTTGGGCGAGTATGGGACCTGGTGGAACGCGATCCTGCCAAACGTGCGGGAGCCGGTACGCTATGCGGTGGGGGATCCGCATCAGGCGGTGGTGCAGTTGGATGCGAGCGGATGGTGGCCCAGCCGGGAGGTGGGCGGGGCTGCGGGTGCGGACAGCCTGGCCACCCAGGTGGCGGTGCGGCGCGTGTTGGAAAGCCTGACGGCTGGTAAACCCGTGCCCGAAACCGCAGGCGTTTGGAAACTGATGGTCGCCCGTGAGGGACACTATCGGATCACGCTGTCGATGATTCCCGCTGAGGCTCCAAAGACCGAGATCGACCGGATCGGGCAGCTCAAGGCTGGGATGGCCCATATCCGCACCGGCAAGAAGGAACTCCAGATGCCGGTGGTGAAAGGAGCCATTGCGGTGACGGTGCGGATGGACTTGTCGGCCGGAGCGCTGGATTTGGAGGCTTGGTTCGCCGGCCAGTTGCCCGATAAGCGGATTCTGGGGGCGCTGTTTGCCGAGGTCGAGCGGGTGGGGGACCGGCAACGGCCGCAGTTGGATTTCGATTTTCACACGGTTCCGAAAAAATAAGCGAAACATCCGGCGCTTGCCGGAGTTTGTACTATCCGAGATCTCAAACACATCCATCAACATGAAAAATCCCTGGGTATTTCCAGCAACAGCATTGGCCATCGGCGCAATCGGCGGCTTCCTCGCAGGCCAAAACACCTCTCCGTCCGCCGATCCCGGCAAACCGGAGGCACCGCTCACCCGCGTTCGTTCGCAAAACCGGACTGAAACCGCCGGGGGCGAGGGCCGGCGCACCACCCGTGTGCGGAGCACCGATGAGGCTTACCGGACCCCCGGCCAGAGCAACCGCATCCAGACCTTGATGGACTTCTACGCCGGTCTGACCCCCGAGCAATTGGAGGAGGAAGCGGCCAAACTGGAGGATTTGCCGATGTCCGAGCGGATCATCGCGTCTTTCCTATTGTTCGCCAAATGGGCTGAGACCGACCCGACCGCCGCCATGGCCTACACCGGGAAAATGGGCATGACCGGCAATTTTGTGCGCCCGACGGTTTTGCAAAGCTGGGCCAGCACCGACCCTGAAGGCGCGGCCAAATACTACAGCGAAAACCCCAGGGAGTTTGCCATGATGGGCATGATGGGTGGTCGCGGTGGAATGGGCGGCGGCGGCGGAGCCTCGGTGATTGCCGGCGAGTGGGCGAAGCAGGATCCAAGCGCGGCCATGGCTTGGGCGATGAGCCTGAGTGGCAACGACAAGGGCTCGGCGATGACCGGAGTGGTGAGGGAAGTCGCCAATAGCGATCCGGCGAAAGCCTGGAATATGGTGGGCACCATGGACGAGGACAGCCAGGGCCGTGCCTACCGGGATATCGCCGGAAAATGGGGGGCGGCCGATTTCGCCGAGGCGGAGCGCCAGATCGCAACCCTGCCGGCCGATCAGCAGGCAAGGGCGATGTCCTCCGCCGTCGAAGGTCTGGCCAAGACCGATCCGAAACAAGCGTTGGCGAAACTTTCCAGCATCCCCGCCGGCGATAGCCGCGACTCGGCCACCCGCGCCGTGGTGGAGTCCATGTCCCGCGAGAATGCCAAGGACGCCGCCGCATGGGTGCTGGCCAGCGCGGATGAATCCGCCAAGGGCGAGGCGCTGCAAGCCGTGATGCCCAACTACGTGAGTCAGGACCCGGCTGGTGCCCTTGCCCTTGTCAACGGTCTTCCCGCCGGGGAAATCCGCGATGATGCGGCGTCCTCCTATGTGTTCAACAATCGTACCACTCCACCTGCGGAGTTGATGAAGGTGGCGGAGACCATCACCGACGAGCAAAACCGCAACCGCACCCAGACGGTGACCGCGATGCGGTGGATGGCGGAGGACTCCAAGGCCGCCAACGCATACATCCAAAGCTCCGACTCCTTCTCTGAAGAAGCGAAAGCCCGCGCCGCCGAAGGACAGCCGCTCTGGGGCGGTCGCGGTGGCCGTGGCCCGGGCGGCGGCGGCGGCGGCGGCCGCTGAGGGGGCTGGGAAGTGACCTCCTGCCGGGCAGATGCATAAGGAGGGTGGACATTCCTGTCCACCCGCCAAAGAAGCGTCCAAGAGCAGCCCGTTAGAGCCTGCTTGGGCTCTCGTTTCCCATCCCTTTGTCCTTACATCCAGAACTCGGCGTTTGACCTCAAACGAGCCGAGATGTCGGGCAAGTTGGATTCCCGGTAAAGGTAGGATAACCCGTGTTTCGGTGTTTCAGTAGGTCAGTGTTTCGGTCAGAGAGAAAGGGCCAGTCGCTCCGCATCGATGCCTTCGCTCTTCTCTCACCGAACCACCGACCCACCGAAACACCGGTCGCGGCGTAGCCTCGGTCCGCCGGATGGCGGTGCCAATGGAGGGAGCTTGATAGAAAGTTTGGATCGTAGCGAAACGCAAAGGCGCGGAGGTCGCAGAGGGAATCGCAGAGTAGGATAGGCTTCCAGCCTGTCGTGGAAAACGGGGTTGAGGCAGGAATTCAGAAAGCAGCAAGTGCCTTCGTTCCTCTCAGGCCATGCGGAATGTCATTTCCTCCTCCGGAAATGATCTGGATGGCTTGCTTGCTAATGCAAGCTTGGCGTTCAGTCCGGGCCGGCATGGTGGAGGATCGGGCGCTCTACCGCTGGAGCAGCTACGGCGAGGCGATGGGAGGCGGTGCGAAAGGCGACGGCGCGAAGGCACGCGCCGGCTTGGTGCGAGCGATGGGAGCGCATTTGGGCTGGGCAGCGGACGGGCGGCATTGGGCCGGGCGGGTGTCGAAGGATTACCGGATGCTGCTGCTTGGAGAAGGACGGGAGCAAACCCGCGCGGTGGTGGATGAGGCGGGCAAGCGGGTGGAGAAAGTGCGGGTATGAGTATTAGAAATTTGACATCATGACGCGTCGAGTTGATGCTCTGATGCATGAGAACGACATTCAACATTGAAGACGGATTGCTGGAGGAGGCGAAGAACCTCGCACGGCAGCGGAAAACCACGCTTGGAGCGGTGGTGAGTGAGGCCCTGCGTCTGGGATTGCTCCGTACCTACGAACGGGCTCCCGCTGCATCGAATGCTCCGTTGAAAACCTTTCGTGGCGATGGGTTGCAAGCCGGTGTCGATCTCAACCATTCCTCCGAACTTCTCGATGTCATGGAACGCTCATGAAGCTTCTTGATGTCAACATACTCGTGGCAGCACACCGGGAGGACGCGGAGCAGCACCACACCATTCGGCCGTGGCTGGAATCACAGTTGGAAAATCCACCTGGAATCGCTCTTTCCAATCTCGTGCTTTCCGGCTTCGTGCGCGTGGTTACCCATCCAAGAATCTTCAAAATCCCGACGCCGCTCGAACAAGCACTGGAGTTCGCGGTCGATCTGCGAGCCCGATCCTCCGTCACCATCGTCCGGCCAGGGATAAGCCACTGGGAGATTTTCCTGGACCTCTGCCGGTCCGCCGACGCCCGGGGAAATCTGGTGCCCGATGCCTATCATGCCGCACTGGCCATCGAATATGGTCTCGAATGGATCACCTTCGACCGGGGCTTCGGCCGCTACCCGCGATTGCGCTGGTCGTGTCCGCTTCCTTAGGGCAGGGCTCTATTTTCAGGCTTTTCCTGCGAGGCGGTCTGAAGATTCTCTCAGGCAGGGACCGGTACCGAACGGTCCGCGAGAATGGGGGGCGAATGAACGGCCGATACGCCTGTCCGCCGTAGCCTTTGGCGAAGGAGGGGCTTTTCCATTCTCAGTTCATTCGCGCGGACGCTTCGGAAGCGTCCCTGCCATTTTTCAGACAAGCCTCAGCGGCCAGAACTCAGCGTTTGACCTCAAACGAGCCGAGATGTCGGGCAAGTTGGATTCCCGGTAAAGGTAGGATAACCAGTGTTTCGGTGTTTCAGTAGGTCAGTGTTTCGGTCAGAGAGAAAGGGCCAGTCGCTCCGCACCGATGCTTTCGCTCTTCTCTCACCGAACCACCGAAACACCGCCCCACCGAAACACCGACCCACCGAAACACCGCCCCACCGAAACACCGCCCCACCGAAACACCGCCCCACCGAAACACCGACCCACCGACCCACCGACCCACCGAAACACCTGGCGCGGCGTAGCCTCGGTCCGCCCTGTCCGACACCGGTGCAGGAGGGCTCGCAGCCGCATTACCAATGCCTCGCCGCTTCGAAAGTGATTCAGGAAGTGGAAGCCGGGGCGGCGGAACTGAAATCCGGGAAAGCCCGGCTGGAGGCGATGATCAAGGAGTTGGAGAAGTGAGGGGATCAAGCTCAAGCGATGACCAAAACCTCGTGCCATTACCAAATCCTCGTCACGGCATAGGCATCCAACGCTTCGTCCATTGAAATGATCCCCAACCCGTGCCGTTTCGCCTGGCAGACGAGCATCCGGTCGAAGGGATCTCCGTGGTGTTTGGGCAGGTCCTGCACGAGGCGGCAATCATCGATCATGGGGATGAGAAGCGGAACGCCGATCCGCTTCAATTCTTCCGGGTAGATGCGGCTCCAGTCGTCGTCCACCTCGAAATCGAAACCCTTTCCCGAGAGCTTGATCGCCATCTCCCAGAAGCTGACCGCTGAGTGGTAAACCGGCAGCTTGCCGTCGATGACATCGGCTGCCTTTTTGGAAAGGCGTTTATCGGCGTGCAACATCCACAACATCGCGTGGGTATCGAGGAGCCAACCGGTCACTGCGGGCGTGGTCATCAGCCATTGAAGGACTTGGCGATTTCCTCGTTGAGCGCCGGGTTGTCAAAGTTCGCGCCCAGCCTGAGTTTCCTCCCTTTCAGACCGCCAATCCGGCTTTTCCCGCGAAATTCCCGCACCGGATTCAATTGCACCACGGCCTTGTCGCGCCGGGCGATGATGACTTCCTCGCCGCGCTCCACTGCCGCAATCAGTTTTGAAAGTTGCATCTTCGCTTGATGGATTGTGACCTGCATAACGGCAGGTAAGTTAGCCAAGCCGCCGGAGGCTGTCAACCGTCTTCTGAGATAGTTTTCCGACACGCGCCAGCGCCGTTTCAACCTTTCGGGCCCGCCTTGAAAGGAGTAGTTGCGGTTCTGAACGCCAAGATCGACTCCAAGCGCGCCCCTTGCTAACGGCCACGAACACGATCAACCGGCTGACCAACAACAAGCGGACGCCGGTGCAGGAGGGCTCGCAGCCGTATTACCAATGCTTCGCCGCTTTGAAAGTAATTCAGGAAGTGGAAGCCGGGGCGGCGGAGCTGAAAGCCGAAAAGCGACCATGCCCCAGCCGGACCGCTCAATACCGGCCACTTAAGAATTTTTGACCACGGATGACACGGATTGGCACGGATAGTGCTTCGCGTTTTCTCTTTTATCCCTGTACATCCGTATAATCCGTGGTTGAATTAATTTGTCCTTCGCGCCTAATTGAACAGTATTGGCCGGACCGCTCGGAGAGACGGTCCCTGCCTGCTTTGACTTATCTGTCATGCACCCGTGGCCCGGGCGGGATTTCACCCGATCAGGAGGCGGTTCCGAGATAGCGCTGCTGGGCGATCAGTTCCGGGTTGTGAGGGTGGGCGGCGGCTGCGCCGGAGGTTTCCGCCAGCAGTTCGTCGCGGAATTTGGCGATGATCGCCTCGACCGGCCAGGAGGAGGCTTCACCGAACGCGCAGACGGTCTTGCCGTCGATCTGGTAGGCAATGGACTCGAGGGTTTCGAGATCTTCCGGCGAGGCCTCGCCGGCCACGAGGCGGTCGGAGATTTTCTTCATCCAGGTGGAGCCTTCGCGGCAGGGGGTGCATTGGCCGCAGGACTCGTGGGCGTAGAAGGCGTTGAGGTTGTTGAGGACCCAGGACATCTTGCGGGTGTCGTCGATCACAATGACGCCGCCGGAACCTGCCATCGAGCCGCAGGCGGCGATGGTGTCGAAGTCCAGCGGGATGTCCCAGAAACTGAGTTGGCGGCTGGTGCCGTCGGGGTTTTTCAGGGTGTAAACCTCATCGCAGCGGAGGATTTTGGCGGAGGAACCACCCGGAATCACCGCCTTGAGGGTGCGCCCGTCCTTGGGACCGCCGCACAGGTCGTTGAGCAGTTCGCCCATGGTGAGTTTGCCGACTTCGATTTCGAAATAGCCGGGGTTTTTCACGTCGCCGGACACCCCGACAATGCGGGTGCCGGTGTTGCGGGGCACGCCGAGGGAGGCGTATTGGTCGCCGCCCATGTGGATGATGTGTTTCACGTGGCAGAGTGACTCCACGTTGTTGACGATGGTGGGGCACATGTAGAGGCCCAGGGCGGCCGGGAAATAGGGCGGCTTGATCCGCGGATAGGGACGCTTGCCTTCGAGTGACTCGATCAGGCCGGTTTCCTCACCGCAGATGTAGGCCCCGGCCCCACGGTGAACGTAGATTTCCAGATCGAAGCCGGTGCCCAGGATGTTCTTACCGACGAAATTGCGGGTTTTGGCCTCTTCGATGGCGCGTTCGAGAATGGCGGCACCTTGTGGAAATTCCTCGCGGATATAGATGTAGGCGATGTGGGCACCCACCGCGAAGGAGGAGATGACCATGCCCTCGATCAGTTGGTGGGGATCCTGATGAACGATGTAGCGGTCCTTGAAGGTGCCGGGTTCGGATTCGTCGCAGTTGCAGATCAGATAGACCGGTTTGGTGTTGGTGGGTGGGATGAAGGTCCACTTCATGCCGGTGGGGAAACCCGCTCCGCCGCGCCCCCGGAGCCCGGATTTCTTGACCTCGCCGGTGATGTCCTTGGGCTGCATGGTGACGGCCTTTTTCAAGTCCTCATAGCCGCCATCCCGCAGGTAGCAGTCGATCGACGGATCCCAGCCCTCACGGTCCACGTTCTTGAAGATGAGCCGGTATTCACGGGGATGGGGAGGTTTGGTGTAAGTGATCATGCGGGGAAGTTCCGGCGGGATCTTGACAGGTATCCGGCCCGGACAAAACCCAAATCTTGGGCAAATCGGGGATTTTTCCGCTTGTGCCCATGCCGGGCCGGGCAGGTCTCGGGCAAATCGGGGGAGAATTGCCTGCTCAAGGTGGCCCGCCCGGTCCGGGGCGGAGTGTGCGAGACGGGTCCCTGTGGAGGGGCGTGAACCTGGGGAAGTGCATCCGAATGGTGCATCGTCCGAGCACAGTGTCTAAAGAGGTTTTGCATGCAAAAACGCGAAGCTCCTCCGTTCTTTCGCCGCACATTGGCGGATGTGGGCGGGACGCCCCCATGCCTTGAGGAGGGCGGGACGCCCACCCCCCTTGACTCGCCGGCTGAAGCCGGCGCTCCGTCGGCCCCTCCCTCACGCCAGCGGCGCGAGCAGGTGGGAGAGGGTTTCCGGGTCGATGCGCAGGCCGGCGGTCGCATCGGTGAGCAGGGCCTCCACCAGCCCGGCCTTGTGGCGCTGGAGTTCCTGGATGCGCTCCTCAATGGTGCCGCGGCAGACGAGTTTGTGGACAAACACCGGCTTGTTCTGGCCGATGCGGTGGGCGCGGTCGGTGGCCTGGTCCTCGGCCGCGGGATTCCACCAGGGGTCGTAGTGGATTACGGCGTCGGCCCCGGTTAGATTAAGGCCGGTGCCGCCGGCTTTCAGTGAGATGAGGAACACCGGATAGTCGCCGTTCTGGAAGGACTCCACCAGCTTGCCGCGCTCCTTGGTCTGGCCGGTGAGCTTGAGGAAGGGAATCTTCGCCTCGACCAAGTGGCGCTCGATGATCTCCAGCATCGAGGTGAACTGGGAGAACAGCAGAATCCGGCGACCCTCTTCAATCAGCGTCGGCAACAGCTCGTCGGTTAGATAGGTCAGTTTGGCGGACTCCGGGGGCGGGGTGGGGGCGGTCTGCTTGAGCAACAGCGGGTGGCAGCAGATCTGCCGGAGCTTGAGCAGGGCGGCGAGCACGATGATGTGCGACTGGGCGAGCCCCTTGGTGGAGATCGCCTCGCGGACGCGCTTGTCCATCGCGGCGCGGACGGATTCGTAGAGGTCGGTCTGGGCGGGGGTGAGGTCGATGCCGTGGACGATGAGGGTTTTCTCCGGCAGTTCGGCGGCCACCGCGTCCTTGGTGCGGCGGAGGATGAGCGGAGCCACGCGGCGGTTGAGCGCGTGCTGGGCGTCGGCGGAACGTTCGCGCTCGATCGGCCGCCGGAAGCGGGTGGCGAAGGTCTTCTCATGGCCGAGCAGGCCGGGCATGAGGAATCGCATCAGGCTCCACAACTCGCCGAGGTGGTTTTGCAGCGGCGTGCCGGTGAGACAAATCCGGTGGGCGGCGCTCAGCTCGCAGGCATAGACGGCGGTCGAGGCTTTCGGGTTTTTGATATATTGGGCCTCGTCGAGCGCGAGCACATGCCACGCTTGTTTTTCGAGGATCTCGAAGTCCCGGATCAGCAGCGGATAGGAGGTGAGCACCACCTGGGCGCGGGGGATTTTCTTGTAGAGCGGGGCGCGATCGGAGCCGTGGAGGACGAGCACCTTGAGCCGCGGGGCGAAGCGCGCGAACTCGGCGCTCCAGTTGGGCACCACCGAGGTGGGCGCGATGACCAGCGAGGGACGGCCGGGTTTGCGGGCGTGCTCGACGACGAGGTGGACGATGGTTTGCAGGGTTTTGCCAAGCCCCATGTCATCGGCGAGGATCCCGTGCAGGCTGTTGGCGGCGAGGAATTGCAACCAGCGGAAACCCTCGATCTGATAGGGCCGCAGCTTGGCTTTGACGGCGGCGGGCACCTTGGTTTCCGGCAGGCCGTGGAGATTGCGGAGGTTTTCGCCGAGGGCGGCCAGCGCACGGGTGGTGGCGGAGGTGTCCAGCGACAGCCCGTCGGCGACACCTGCCGCACCGAGGCGATCGAGCCGCAGCGGTCCTTGGCCCGGTTCACCGTGGAACAGATGGCGGACGTTGGCCAGAATTTCGAGGAACCGCTTGGCGGGAAAGCGCAGGAAACCGTCGGCGGGGTTGTCGCAGGGCAGCAGCAGGGTTTCCGGCTGGGTGGCCGGTTCCTGATAGCGCAGGTGCCAGTCCTCCTCGATGGCGCGGGCGAGCTGCGGAATAAGGCTCATCCGCTTGCCGTCGAATTCCGCGGATAGATCGAAGCGGAACCACTCGATGCCGTGATCGGTCTCGCTCTCGATGACGGGGAAGAAATCGCTTGCCTCGTGGATGGTGAGACCGAGCTTGGGATCGATCTCGATGCGCCAGCCCTCATCAATCAAACGCTGCCAGCCTGCGGAGGCAATGAGTTCCATCCATTCGGCGGTGGTCACCTTGGTGGAGCCCAGCACGAAGGAATGACAGGATTTCGCGGGAATGTCGATCGCCGGCACCACACTTTCAATGGGGGTCAGACCGATGTCATTCAACAGTGATAATGCGTGCGTTTCCGTCCGCTGGTTGCGGCGGAGGATCACGCGGGTGTCTCCGTCCATCCAGGCGACCTCCGGTTTCCCTTTCGGTGGGAGGGGGAACTGCCGCGGGCAGCCGGGGTAATCGAACGAAAGCGCCGCGCCGATGTGCCGCTGCAAAAACACGCCGGTGGTGAATTGGGCCACCCGCAGACACGGCACCGGTTTGAGGCCCTTGAGTTCACGCGGAGGAACCACCGCGGGAGTCGGCAGCGGCTCCGGCAACGGAAGCGCCTCCAGCGCGGGTGCCAGATCGGGAAGCGAGTCGCCGCTCACCTCTGGTCCCTCGCGCCAGGCAGACAGCAGTGCCTGCGGCAGCGGGCTCTCGAACGATCCCAGCAAACCCTCCTTTTCGTCGAGGTAATAAAGCGGTCGGGTTGGCAGGATGAGCACATCCGGGTTGCCCGGTTTCAGCACCGGTTTCAAGCTGCCGGAACGGTGCGCCTGCCACCCGAGGGCCAGCGGGATCGGTGGACCGGATGCCAGCCGGATGTGTTTCTGGGGAGATGAACCGTGTTCCTCGAACTTTCCAAGAAACAACCGACCTTCCTTCAATGCAGGTATCAGAATGTGTTCCCACTGGTTGCCTTCAAGCGGCATTTCGTGTGTCCAGTGACCGCCAGTCACACTGCGGTTGGCGATCGCCCAGCAGATCCCCATATCCTCCGGTGTCATGTATTTGAAGGGCTTGTGGATCTTGGGATGAACTTGGTTTCGATCAATGGAAATGCCGGATTTGAGATGATTGCCCTGCCGCAGCACCAACCCGAGAGGGCGCTTGGCGAGTGGAAGATAGTGCACGCCGATGGGCTCCAGACAATAGGCGAGGAACTTGCTGTAGAGCTTGGGGGGCTCGGGTGGACCGGCCGCAACCCCGGCGGCATCCCGGATCGAGCGCAGCCAGGCGGCCAGCTTCGGATCCATCTCGCGGGAGGGCGGCTGCGGGCAGGTCACCGCAATGTCCAGGAGTCGCTCCAAGACCACGGCAGGATGCACGCAATCCATTTCCCCGCAGTCGCAACTGGCGTCCACCTCATAGCTCACCAGCCCCTTTTCCGGAATATGCCATCCATCCAGAATCAAGTGCACGGTGATCTTCCATGGGGTTGTGATCCGCCCAGTGATCTCAAGGCATACATCCGAGTCGTTATAGGTGTCGTCCGCCGGGAGTTCCGTAATCCGGATCGAAGTGGGACTATTTGGCCGGTTTAATGCCCCCGGACCAGGGAGCTCCCGGGAAAATTCTTCAGCCCATTCACCGTCGGTCAGCCAACGGATCAAACCTGGAAATGCGGACAACTCGGAAATACTTGGCAAACTCATGGGACGGGAACCCCGACCCTAGTGGGAGATGGGATGCCGGGCAACCGGATTCGCCGGCGGTCTTGCGGGAATCTACCGCGAGATCCCGAACCTGAGTCCTACGGATCCCACGATCGATCCCGGGATAACGTCAGTCGGGGCTTGCCAAACCCGTCGACCGCTCCATGCTGCCCGCCGTATTTCCCATGATCCGCCTGACGATGATTCTGCCAGGGGTGCTTGCCGCCGCCTTGCTCTGCCAGTGTGGTGCCCCCCGGGCGCCGCAGTGCGGCCGGGTACCCGCAACCTCGCGGGTGCCCTCTCCCACCCTGCTTGCCGCCGCCCGCCAGTCATGGTCGATCCTCGCCAATCCGGCTCGCCAGTCCGCCTGGCCCGCCGCGCAAAGCACCTACAACTCCGCCATCACCAAACTCTTCGACCAGCTCCGCTGTGGCCCCGGTGACTGGCAAACCCGCGCCGCCGCCCAGGGTGCCAGGATCGCCCCACCCGACGAAAAGACCTTCGATGTGGCCGTATTCGACGCGTTGTTTCCTGCGTCGCTGGTCGATACGGGGATTCTCGACCAGCGGATGACCACTGCCGGCCTCGGCCTGCCGCTGGTGGGTTGGAAGAAAACTGCTCCGCTTGGCCGCGCCCGGCCGCCGTTCACCCTGCCCACCGGCCAGCCATACCTCGCCACCGCCACCCTCGACTTCAACCGCCCCGGCCCACCCGTCTGGAATCTAACCAAACGCTGGATCGCCGAAGAAACCCCGGTTGCGGGAACCCGCCACCCGCTGGCGGCCGATTGGTCCGCAGCCAACGCGTTTTTTTGGAAAATGAGCGAACTGGACAACCTCAAACTACAGAACGTCCTCCTCCCCGCCCGGTTCACCGAGGAAACCGGCATCTATTTTCTCGAACCCTACGATCCTGGAAGAATCCCCCTGGTATTGGTCCACGGCCTGGTCGCCAGCCCGGATGCCTTCAAGGAAACCGTCAACGCTCTGATCCCCCACCCCTGGTTCCGCCAGCACTACCAGATTTGGCTCTACAACTACCCGACCGGCAATCCCTGGCAATTCAGTGCCAGCCGCTTCCGAGCGAAAATGCGCGAGGCCTGTGCCTACGCCCGCAGCAAAGGTTCTCCGCGAAACCTCGAACAAATGGTCGTCGTCGGTCACTCGATGGGCGGCCTCATCGCCCACGCCAGCGTCACCGATCCGGGCAACACCCTCTACGCCGCAAGCTTCAGCAAACCTCCGGACCAACTCCGGACCACCGAGGCGGGCCGCCGCCTCATTGAGGAAACCCTCCTCTATCAACCGCTGCGCGAGCCGAAACGCGTCATCTTCCTTGCCACCCCGCACCGCGGCAGCCCGATGGCCGACCAACAACTCGCCGTCTGGTTCTCCCGGCTCATCCGCCTGCCGAAAACCCTAACCATCGGACTGTTGGACAACACCGTCCTCGCCGTGACTGAACTGGTAAAGGACAACCCGGCCCGCACGCCGTTTGCCACCTCGATCGGTACCCTCTCACCCGCTAACGAAACCACCCGCGCGCTCGGCACCCTGCCACTTCCGCCCAGGATCCAGTTTCACTCGATCATCGGCGACCTCGGCCGCGGCAACTCGCCGCTCAGCAATGACGGCGTCGTCCCGTATTGGTCATCGCACATCACCCCTGTGGCCTCGGAAAAAATCGTCCCCACCTGGCACAGCGTCCAGGACTACCCGGACACCAACGCCGAAATCGCCCGCATCCTGCTGCTGCATCTCGGGAAAGACGCCGGCCCCAAGCGGAAATAGCGCCGTTGGCTCGCCGCCCCTCCTCATCGGGGGGGGGGGCGTCAACACCTTCACTATCAAAAAGCAATCTGCTTAACCTATCCGAAGTGATGTCCAGTGTCATTTTTTAAATAAATCACCGCCTAAAGCCGGGAAAAATCCAAGTCCCTCCGATTTTTTTGTCCGTATTTCT
>JAIPKB010000149.1 GCA_021733795.1 Akkermansiaceae bacterium
CTCCGACTGGCGCAGCTGCGGCACCGGGTAGTGGACCGGGTAGCGGGCCTGAACCGAGTCCGAGAGGCTGCGGGCGAGGACCGGGGTGAGGGTGGCACCGGTGAGCGAAACCGGGACCGCCTGCCAGGTGGAGACCGCCTCACCGGTGGCTTCGAGTACGCTGGGGAATTCCAGGTTGGCGGAGGCTCCGGCGGCGAGGGTGACGGTTTGGCTGGGGTTGGCGAGGGCGCGGCAGACAGGGGTGCCGGTGGCGGCGTGGGCCTCATAGGTGATGCTCCAGGTGCCGGTGAATTCCGAAGCGTTCTGGACGAGAAGCCGGGGGGTGAGGCGATCGCCCTGATTGGCGAAACGCGGGGTTTTGGGTTCGAGCATCAGCGGTTTGTTGGCGATGATGGCGGACTCCGTGTGGCCGAAACGGGCGGCTTGGTGGTGGGCGATGGCGATGACCCGGTAGCGGGTGAGGGTGTCCGGCAGGGTGCAGGTGTGGGTGAAACGGCCGCCGGCGTCGGTTGTTAGAGCGGGAGCCCAGGTGGCGCAGGGGTCGAAGTGCTTGCGCAGCAGGTCGGCTAGATTTCCCAGTTCGCCGCCGCCGCCGATATCATAGCCTTTTTCGAACAGGATCTGAAGTTCCGGGTCCTCGGCGAGGAAGGTCTCGAAGGAGGTGCCGGTATCGACTTGCAGAAAGCGTGGCGAATGGAAGAAGGCCATCGGGTCCGGGGTGCGGTAGCCCATCACGGCGAGGGTGCCTTCATCCTCGGCGTAGAGGGTGACCTCGGCATTGGTGGCGGGCTTGCCATCGGCCAGGGTGACGGTGCCGGAGAAGATCACCTGGCTGGCGGGGCGGAACGTGGGGATGTCCTTGGTAAGGGTGGAGTCGTCGCTGGTGGCAGTTAGGTCGAGCTTGAGCCGGTCGCGGGTGTTGTGGATGGTTAGGCCGCAGTAGCCGAGGCGGAGCTGGGGTTGTTTGAACTTGCGGGTGGAATCCCCGAGGCCCTTGACAATGAGGACGGAGACGCAGGCGTAGGGCGCGTCGGCTTCGGTGATGGGCACTTCAATGATGGGGTTTTCCGCCTTGAGTTGGACCATGAACGAGCGGAGGACCTTCTCGCGCTCCACCGTAACCAGGGCGGTGCCTTCGATCGGGGAGAGGACCAGCAGACGGGCGGTATCACCCGGGTGATAGGAGGGTTTTTCCGAGACGAGCTTGACCCGCAGGCCGTCCTCGTAGAGCCACGGGTACTCCTTGGTGCCGTAGACGTGGAAGCGGGCGACGGTGGCGAAGGCCCGGCCATCCGGGTCGGTGCCGCGGAGGGTGATGAAATGGAGGCCGGTTTCCTTGGGAGTGACGGTGAAGGGGAGACCGCTGCCGGCGGAGGCTCCGGCGGGGATGGTGACCTCGGCGGTGGTGACGGTTTCCTCGCTGGCGTGGTTGTCGGTGGTGGTTTCTCCGTCGTCAGTCTGGGTTTTGGTGGTGGTATTGACCTGCCGGGTGAGGGTGGCGGTGACTTTGGCCTCGGCGGCAAACGGGGTGCCATCGGGGCTGATGGCGACGAGTTTGAGCGGGAGCGGTTCGCCGGCGCGCACCAGCGAGTCAATCCGGGAGACGCCGACATAGATGGCCGCCGGGTGGACGATGGCGGTGGCGGTCGCGGTGAGCGTCTGGTTGTTGGAGTCAGTGGTTTCCGAGGTGATCGCAACCTTGCGGCCGGTTGGGAAATCCGACTTCGGGAGCGGTACGGAGACGGACGCTTTGCCATCGTCCCCGAGCAGGGTTTCCGCTTGTTGGGATGACTCCTCGCGGCCGGAGGGGCCGTCGTCGTCGCCTTCTCCATCAAGGTCCCAGCGGCAACCGAAATAGTGATACCAATAGCGCCAGTCCTCGGTGCGGTGGTTGCCGAACAGGAAATCGCGGAAGCGTTCCGGATAGGGATTGTTTTCGCTGATCCGGGTTTGATAGGTGACCTTGCCAGCCGCAACGGGCTGGCCCTGATAGTATTGGGCGTCGAAGGCCGCCTCCACGGCGGCGGCGGCGAGGGCGGGCGGAACGATGGTCTGAGTGACCTCAAAGGTATTGCGGCGGAAATCCTCCACTCTAACAGGAAGCTCGAACCGGGCGTAGTTGGTGATGGCTTCCTTTTCGGACCAATCCTTGAGGGTTTCCGCCTTGGCGAGTTCTTCCGGGTACTCGAGGCGGAAGAGATGGATGCCGGTCTGGCTGGTGGGCAGCGAGTAGCTGAAGTCGAAGGAGCCCGCCTGCGAAATGGTGACCGGCTGGGAGAAGATCTCGGTCTCGGTGGGGTCGATGACGACGACGCGGGCGGCGGTGGCGCGATCGGCTTCCAGGGTGTTGCCGCGGAGCGAGCGGACGATGCCCTTGAGGCGGACGGTTTCGCCGGGGCGGTAGAGCGAGCGGTCGGTGAAGAGAAATACCTGCCGGGCGGCGGCGGGGATGTCCTGCCAGGTTTGATGGACGGGGAAACGCCAGAGCTGGACGGTGCCGAGCGCGTCGGAGTTGGTGAAGGATGTTAGATAAAGGTCGTCGCCGAGGGTGGCGCGGAGTTGGCGGACGGTCTTTGGGCGGGGCAGGGTGGCGCAGCCTGCGGCGTCGGTGGTGGCGGTACCGAGGGCGGCGGCATCGTCGCCGAAGAGGTCGAGTTTCACGCCGGGCAGAGGCAGGCCGGTGGTGCAGGAAAAGGCGTAGATGAAGGCGTCGGCGGGCGAGATTTTCCAGGCCAGGCCGAGATCGGTCAGTTGGACGACGGCCTGCCTGGTGAGATTGCCGGGTTGGTGGAGTTGCTGGCGGGGGTCGCCGGTGACTTCGAGGAAGAGGACCGCGTTGCGGGCCTCGGCGGGGAGGATCTTGTTCCAGTCGAGGTCGAGGTCCTTGGCGGTGTCGATGGCGTTGTCGAAGGGGAATTCCTGATCGAGGACGGTGGTGCCGTTGACGAGGGTGAAGGGGATGAGGTTTTGTTTGGGTGGCTCGTCCGGGTTTGCCGACGGTGTCGGGGGTTGGCGGATAGCCTGGCAGGCGCGGACGGCGTCGGCGGCGGTGAGTTGTTTGATGCGGACGCGGACTTTGGCGAGGTTGACGGTGTGGAGGCGGTAGGAGCGGGTGCCGTTGGCGAGTTGGGCCTGATCGCGGCTGGCGAGGTGAAGTTCGGGTGCGAGGTGTTCGAAGATGATGGTCTCGCTGAAGGCTTTGGCGAGCGGGTGGCCGACGGCGGAAGCGAGCGGGGGTTTGAGGCTGAGGGAGTACTTATCGGTGCGGGAGAAATCGCCGTGGAGGGTGATCGAGGAATCGCCGCGCTCGACGGTGAGATCCGCCGGGAGGGGCTTGAGCGACAGCGACTTGGTTAGAAAGGCGGCGGGTAGCGGATCGGGCAGGGGTTGGGTGAAGCCGATGACGATCTCGCGGGGGGATGTGGTGGAGACCCTGGGACCGGCGGAGGAGACGGCGAAGGGCAGGATCTTGCCGATGTTCTGGCGGGAATCATCGGCTTGGGTGGCGGTGGCGGATTTGTTAGGACAGCCGTGGATGACGATCAGCTCCCAGGTGCCGAGCGGTGGCAGCGGGGAAACCGGGGTGGCGATGAGGACGGTGGGGACCGGGGGATCCGGGTCTTTTCGGGCGGTGTCCTGTTGAGCGGTCTTGGTGAAGCGGCTGGACCAACTGGGGAAGGAGGAGCGGTTTGGTCCGAGCTGGGCGGCGGTGGGGGTGGTGAGTTTCGCCTGAATGCGTTTGCCGGACTCCGAGAAGAAGGCGATGAAGGGGGCGGCGGTGGCGGGGGAGACTTCGTCGTTGAAAAGCAACTGCCATGAGGCGGTGGCGGGGGAGTAGCTGGATGACCAGCGGTTGGAGGTGCTGGCGGACTTCACTTCGAAAGGTTCGCTGGCGACTTCGGCGAAGTTTCCGGGAGGGATCGCGGATCCGTCGAGATGTTGCTGGTCGCGGGTGATGGCGAACCGGTAGCTGGTGCCCATGGCCACGGGTTGGTCCGGGAGCAACTCGGCGATATTCTGGGCTTTCCAGACCAGTTTGCCGGATAGGGCCGGGGAGATGGCGACGAGCTTGTTGGCAACCGGTTTGCCAAGCTCGGCCGGGGCGGCGACGGGTAGGTCGAAGATGATTTGGAGGGTGCTTTCCGGGCTGATCGAGGGAGTGGAAACAAGCAGCCGGGGAGCGGCGTGAACGGTGAGGGAAAGTGCCAGGAGGGAGCCGAGGACGGTGCGGGTGGTTTTCATGGAGGTACACCTTTGGGGGGGTGCCTTGACAGATAGCGGTGGCAGAGCGAATTGCAAGGGAATTCCGACAGGGAATTCCGGGCTTCCGGGCAGCCACCGATCTCGGGCCTGGCTGACCGGCGCTCATACGAACCGGTCCTCTCGTCCAGAGCCGCCGGTTCTTCCCCTTCCCGGCCACATTCGGATTTGACAGCAATCCAGCAACCCAGTAAAATTTCCACATGAAGACGACGTTTGATTTGCCGCCTGATCTCATCCGTGAAGTCAAGTTGCGGGCTGTGCACGAGGGCCGAAAGCTCAAGGATGTGGCGGCGGAGCTGTTGAATCGAGGACTCGCCGCCGATCAGACCAGCCGCATGGCTCCCGCGGCGACGAAAGGTGCGATCAAGCTCCCTTTGTTTCCGTCGCCCAAGACCGCTCCCGCCTCGCGGATGAGCACGGAAGAGCTTCTCGCGCTCGAGCAGGAAACCCTAACCCAGGAGGATCACCAGCGCCTTGGTCTCTCTGTATGATGCCAATCTCTGGGTGGCGCTCGCCTTCGCCGCCCACCCCCATCACCGGCTTGCCTCGCAGCACGTCAAGGCTCGCGACTCCGCGCAACCCGCCGCATTTTGCCGGGTGACCCAGAAGGCCTTTCTCCGCCTTGTCAGCACGCCCCTCATCCAGCGGACTTACGAAAGCCCGCCAATCACCAACGCCGCAGCCTGGTCGAAATGCCAGGACCTGCTCGCTCTTCCTCAAATCCTCTGGCTCGATGAACCGGAGGGTTTGGCAGATCTTTGGCAATCCCTAGCCTGTCTGCCTTCCGCCTCGCCAAGAGTCTGGACCGACGCCTACCTCGCCGCATTCGCGATCCGCCATGCGGTGGAGTTCGTGACCCTGGACAGCGACTTCAAAACCTTCGTGAAGGACGGGTTGAAACTGAAACTGCTGACTTCATGAGCGCCAAGAAACAAACGACCTCAAGCCCGAAGAAATCTCCTGCCAAAAAGTCGGAGTTAAAGCCTTTGGCGGCCAAGCCGAGTGCAAAAATCCCGAAACCGAGTCCACCAAAACCCGCGCACGAGGGCTACGCGGAGAAATGGTCGCTTCATCCGGGGGAGTCCCTGCGGCGCAAGCGGGGGATCTCAGCCAAGGAGCAACAAGCACGAGCCAAACATCCGCTGGTGATCTCACAGGACGTGTTTGAATCTCCCGCCCTCAGGAGCAAGGCGTTCCACGCGGACAAGGATTGCCTGATTTTTTGTGGCGATGTGCGGGAGGTTCTGGGGTGGCTGCGGGAGGCCGGTGTCTATGTTGACTGCGTCGTCACTTCACCGCCATTTTACGGCCAGCGCGATTACGGCGTCGCGGGCCAAATCGGGTTTGAACAAACGCCTTACGAATTCATCGCCAAACTGGTGGAGGTCTTCGGTGATGTCCGGGAGATTCTCCAAACCTCCGGCAGTGTGTGGGTGAATTTGGGGGACACCTACTGGAACGGCCGCGGCGAGCATCGCGGCAAGGACAGCAAGCAGGATGCCCGCCGGTTCGGACTCCGCCCGCAGGACCGCCGTGGCGATGGCAAGCTTTGCAAGAACAAACAGCTCCTGTTGCTGCCCCACCGTTTCGCCATCGCCATGCAAGACAAAGAGTGGATCGTGCGAAACGATAATGTCTGGGTGAAACCCAATCCGATTCCGGACCAAGTCGCCGATCGAAGTTGCATGTCCCATGAATACGTCTTCCATTTTGTGACGCAACGGTTTTATTTCTATAATCGAGTCGCAGTTGGCAGAAAAACCACGCGGGGAACCTACATGCCTCCTGCTGACACCTGGGAGGTTCCGCTTTCAAAAGGCGGCACATCCCACAAGGCTTCCTTTTCACAAGAGTTAGTTAGAATCCCGATTCTCGCAACGACACCGCCACGCGGAATAGTGCTAGATCCTTTCGGAGGAAGCGGTACTTCTTTGTTGTTTGCGAAAAGCCACGGATTCAGATCCATCGGAATCGACATCAAAGAAGAATACTGCGAGGTAATGCGCCAAACTATCCGTTCCAACCTTCTCTAATCATATGCAAAAATTCCTTACTCCATCGATCATAGCTGATGCAAGCCAAAGACTCATTCACTCCAACGCCAGATCGGGATTTGTTGATTTCTTGGTCCTGAAGCGTGCCCTTAAGCGATCAGGAGCCCCTGAGATTCCATTTTCGAGCAGAGACATAAACTTCACTGGAGCGATGACGGATTTGGCGGCGACCTTTCCGTCTGTCGATTACCATCCAAGGCCACCCCGGTTTGATCCATTCGTGAAAGTTTTTGGAACCGCAAATGCTGAGAAGTATGTTAGCCAAAAGTGGACTACAAATGGTCCCGCAGACACGCTTTCCGGTCCAAAATGGTCCGCAGCGGTTCAGATTGAGGGAGCAAGGCCAAGAAGGGGGGCACTAAAGGATGGCTATTTGGCAAAATTGCCTGAGTTGATTCTCAAAGCTAACGGGGACCTTCCAAGCGTGCTTGATTCCGCAATTTGGTATTATCGATCAAAAGATCTAGAAGAGACCTTTGGGCCTGTCACGGACCTTGCCTCGCTGCGCGAGTCTCTCTGCAATGGACTCATCGGTGAATTGGGACTTACCGATGATGAGATGAACGTCATTTTTGATCGAACTGCGAATGCTTTCGACGGGATGGAATTGACGGGAGTTTTGCAGGAGACGGCGGCCGCGCCACAGGATTACCTGCCGGACCTGCAGATGGGAACGGGCAATCTCCCCGAACTCGTCGGCTCCTTTGTGGGACTCGCAGGACGGGAGAATGTGGGATTGCATGTTTCGGCCCCCCTGTTTCTTCGCTTCGCCGCCGCCTTGGGTTCAAAGCGTTTCCTGATTCTAAGTGGTCTTGCCGGATCCGGCAAAACCAAGTTGGCCCAGGCGTTTTCCCGGTGGCTGGCTCCTGCCACCGAGGACGTGGAAAGCGCCGCCCATCTCGTCATCCCGGTGGGTGCGGATTGGACGGGGAGTGACGCGATCCTCGGGTATCCCGACGGGCTTGACCCCAAACGCTACGTCACCCGACCGGCCTTGGATCTCATCCAGCGGGCGGCGGAAGCAGAAGCGGATGGCACGCCGCATTTCCTCATCCTCGATGAGATGAACCTCTCGCACGTCGAACGCTACTTTGCGGATTTGCTGTCGTTGATTGAATCGGGCGACTCCACCGAGCTGTATCGGCGGGAATCACCTACCCCGGAATGGGATGGCCTGCGGTCCGGAGTGGCACCAACGTTCCGCCTGCCTTCCAACCTGTTCATCATCGGCACGGTGAACGTGGATGAAACAACCTACATGTTTTCCCCGAAAGTCCTGGACCGGGCGAATGTGATCGAGTTCAGGGTCGAGCGCGAGGACTTGGTCAGGTTTCTCGCCGCTCCACGGCGGCCGGACTTGGATGCCTTCAACGCCGAGGGCTACAACCAGGGATACGGGCAAAGCTTCGTGGCGGAATCGGACAAGGAACTCACTGTTCCGGAGGGGGTCGCCACGCTGTTTGCGGCCGAGACCCTGCTATTCTTCGACTTGCTGGGTGAACACAATGCGGAATTCGGCTTCCGGGTGGCGAACGAAGCGGCCCGCTTCATGCATTTCTACCAGGTTCTCGCCGGTAAGGATGTGACGAGCGTTGATTGGTTCAACGCTGCGATGGATGCCGTGGTCGTGCAGAAGCTGCTCCCGAAATTGCATGGCTCCCGCACCAAACTGGAAGGCCTGCTGTGGGCGATGGCTTTTGCCTGCGGCGCGGAGCGAGGCGCCACGACGCCTGCCGAGTTCCTGGCGGAGTGCAAAAAGGCCGGCAAGGCGGAGAACGAAGCATCCCATTCGCCGGAAGCGGTGGCGAAGGAGCTATTGGCAAAGAATGCCACCGCCCGCTACCCATTGAGCTTTGGCAAGCTGCTGCGGATGTATCGGAAGTTGATTCGGGATCAGTTCGTCACTTTTGCCGAGGCCTGACATGCCAGCCGAAGTCCAGCGATCATTTCTGGTTCCCTGCCGTGATGCGCAGGGCCGTGAGATCGCGAAGGTGCAAATCTGGAGCACCCGGAAGGCGAATGGTGGCAGCGGCGAGATTGCGGACCTGATCCGCTGGACCGATGCGGAAGCGGAGGCGATGAATGAAGAACCGGTGCAGTTGCGGGAACGTGGAAGGTATCTCTACAAAATCGTGGACGGTGAGGCTGGCTTGGCGATGGAGGAATTGCCCGGCATTTCGCGCAGCCCGGCAGCGCCGGGAGAGGGCTTCATCGAGCCCGGCGATCAATGCGGCATATTGCCGTTGACGCTGGTGCGCGAAGGCAATTCTACCCCGGTGGCCAGAGGTGCCGTCGAGGTGCGGTCGGTGAAGCTGAAGTACCGGGAGCACTATCAGGGGATGCTCAACCTCATCGCCGGCAAGTGTGCGGGTCTGCTGCTCGACAGCCGGGCGAACACCCGGCTGCGGCTCTCGGCGGCTTGGAAGAAGAATCCCGCAGTGCTGGAACAGCAACTTGAGTTTTTGCGTCACACTCTGGAATCCTCCGATTTCCGCGGCGCGGTGGACGAGGTGCTGCGGAATCCCCATCGTCTGCTGGAAGATCGGCGGAGGGAGCAACCCATCTCGCAACCGTTCAAGGCAGGCAAGGACTTCGCCCGCCAGATTTCCAAGACCGGCGATCGGGTTGCGGTGCCGGAGGGACATCCGCTGCGGGCCATTCATCCCCACTTGATTTCACTACCCGCCCGCACCGAAGTTTCCACCCGCACGGACTTTCTGGACACGGCGGAGAACCGCTTCGCCAAGATGGTGCTGGTGGATTTCCGGGATTTTCTGGCGGAGGTCGCGGGGATGCTGGGGCGCGATCCGGCGGAAGCGGTGAAGCCGAATAATGCGAGGTTACTCCGGGATGTAGGAAGGTTAGGGGGGCGGCTGGACGCCCTGCTGGCCCGTGGGTTCCTCCCCGATGTTTCCCGCCCGGATTTCCTTCCGCTGGGCAGTCCGGTGCTGCAACGCAAAGCCGGCTACCGGGAACTGCTTCACGTCTGGCTGCAATTCCACGTGGGCGCGCAGCTTGCCTGGGACGGCGGCTCCGAGGTCTGGCAGGGTGGAGCAAGGAATGTGGCGACGCTCTATGAGTATTGGCTCTTTTTTCAACTGGAGGACCTGTTCCGTTCGAAGTTCGATTGCAAGCAGGCATTGCATTCGATTCTGGTGGAGAATGACGCCGGCCTGCCCCGGCTCAAGTTGGAACGCGGCATCGAGCTGCAGAGTCCGGTTGGCGGCGCATGGTCGGAAACGGCGAGGCGACCCTTGAATGCGGAGTTTCATTTCAACAAGAAGTTCAACCGGAACCCGAACCACAAATGCGGCGGAAGCTGGACCCGTGGGGTGCAGCCGGATTACACGATCAGCATTTGGCCCGCTGAATTCGACAAGGACGATGCGGAAGCCTGTGATGCGATGGTGCATGTGCATTTCGATGCGAAGTATCGCGTGGAGAATCTCACCGAGATGCTCGGCGGCGAGGCGGAGGATGAGGTGATTCAGGATCGTGCCGAATCTCCGTCCGGGAAGGCCACCTCCGCAAAGTATGCCGATCTTTTGAAAATGCATGCCTACCGCGACGCGATTCGCCGGACGGCGGGAGCTTACGTCTTGTATCCGGGTGCCGCAGGCGAAGTCAGGTGCTACGAGGAATTCACCGGATTCCATGAGGTGCTGCCGGGGCTCGGCGCATTCGCGATTCGTCCGCGCAAGGACGGAAGCGCCGAAGGGATCGAGGATTTGAGGGACTTTCTCGATAAGGTAGTCGAACATTTGTCCAACCGGACAACCGCTCGGGAACGAGCCACTTTTCATGCTGCGGAGTCCTACTCGCTCAAAGAGGAGCCAGTTGAATGCGGGTCCTTGGTTTGGCCGGAAAAGGGCGAACTGAGTGATACCAGACGTGCGCTTCCGCCCGCCGAGCATCATGTGGTGGTTGCGTGGTATGATTCACCCGCTCAGCTTGCGTGGACACTGAAAACAGGTTTTGCAAACGTCCGGCTCGGGAAGAGGCTTGGGACTTGGCATGTGCCACCTGAATTTGCCACGGCCCGGAATGTGTTGCTTCATACTCACGCCGCGAAAGGAGAAGTCGTCATGTTGAGGCTTCAGGAGGGAATTCCCGGATACAGAATCTATACGGCAAACGATCTTGCGAATGTCGGCTACCCTGGCCGTGGAGCGGGGGAGATTTATGCCGTGTTTGCGGTTGAGGAAGATCCAGATTTCCTTGGACGCAAATGGGATAAGGCAGCGGTGCTTGAAGCGATCGAAGAGTTCGAAAGCCGGCGTTCTTATCGGAAGAGTCCTCCGGGCAGACAATCTCCCATTCCCCGAGTGCTCAGCTTGAAAGAGCTGTTGAGAACAACGACGAGCTAATGCAAGGACGGTGGACGATCCGGGAATACCCCCAGACCGTTGAGAAATACTCCGTACCTGTTTTGGCAACCGGCAAACTGATGGCCTATGCGGCGGCTCTGCGAGCGGCGCTGATTTATGTGCGGATTTGCAGTGCCGGGGGTGTTCGGGAAAAAGTCCGGCGGTCATAGACGCGCCGTTACACCCCATCGAGAAGGACGGTGCGCGGGTAGGGCGTGACCGCCGGGCGCGCCCACTTATCCGCCCGCATGGGCGGAGCGTCTGCGTGGAAATTGGGAAGAGAAAGGACCTATCTGCTCATCGGCGTTCGCTTTCACACTTCACCCTCGGGGGCAGTCAGGGCGGGGCGAGGCCGCCCAGCCCTACCGGAGCGCCGCTGTGGGCGGCGGTTAGGTTTCGGACGTTGACGCCGGCGGGGGAGCTTCGCGCCTGGCATGCACGATCCGATCAAATCGTGAATGAAAGGGTCAAAGAAGCGCTTTTCAAGCCCTCAATTTGGCCCCCTCCGTGTGCTCCTGTTCAAAATCCTGATCTGAAGGCACATCCGGCGGAGGGTTTCCGCGCGGATTTGTAAGAAGTCCGGATTTTGGCGGCGTAGGAGTGGGCGATGAAAACCCCGCTTCTCGCCGCCCTGTTTTGCAAAGCGACCGCCAGCAAAGGAAGAATCGCGCTCCAGGCGGAGGGAGGCGAAGTGGAATTCCGCAAGGTCGAACTCACCGCTCTGGAGAAACAGCCGATGTTTTCCAAGATCGCAGTGCTGGTGGTGACCTTGAGCGTGCCGTTGTCAGCGGTGCCGGTGTTCATCGGCACCAACACCGGTTCTGCCGCGGGCGGCAGCAAGGGGATTTATCTGGCGGATTTCGATCCGGCTGCGGGAAAGCTGTCCAAGCCCGTGCTGGCGGCGGAATACCGGCAGCCCGGGTTTCTTGCGCTGCACCCATCCAAGCCGGTGCTGCTGGCGGTGGGAGCCCCGAGGCAGGCGTTCGCCGATCGGACCAGTGCGGTGGCGGCATTTGCGATCGAGCCCGGACCCAAGCTGCGTTTCCTCGGCGAGGTCTCGTCCGCTGGCAAGGGGGCTTGTCACCTGGCGGTGGATCCCACCGGCATGACGGTGGCCGTTGCCAACTACGGCGATGGCCGGATCAGCACGCTTCGGTTGGACGAAAACGGAGTGCCGGGAGCCCCGGTGTCCGTGATCACCAACACGGGTTCCGGGCCGGAAACATCCCGGCAGGAGGGACCCCACGCCCACGGGGTGTACTTTGATCGTGCGGGAACCCGGTTGTATGTGCCGGATCTGGGGCTTGACCGGGTGTGGATTTATCCGTTCGACCCGGCGACTTCCAAGCTCGGTGCGCCGTTGCCGTCGCTGGTCACCGCGCCGGGTGCCGGGCCCAGGCACCTGGCATTGAGTGCCGATGAGGAATTCGCGTTCGTGGTCAATGAGCTGGATAACACGGTGCTGGTGGCGAAGCGGGAAAACGGCGGATTCACGGGCGGCGTGGCGGTTTCCACCTTGCCGGAGGGCTTTTCCGGGAAAAACACCACGGCTGAGGTCGAGTTGAGCCCGGATGGGCGCTTCTTGTATGCCTCGAATCGCGGTCACGACAGCATCGCCGTCTGCCGGCGGGTGGGCGGAACGGTTTCGCTGGTCCAAAACGCGCCCTGCGGCGGGCGGACACCCCGGCATTTCAAGATCTCGCCCTGTGGCAGGTGGCTGCTATGTGCGCATCAGGACTCCCACACGATCAGCGTGTTGCCACGCGATCCGGGGAGTGGACGGCTGGGGGTGCCGGTTTCGACCGTTCCCTCGCCGAACCCGATTTGCCTGTTGTTCCTCACTAAATCGTGAGCGGATCTGCGCCGGGAGATTGGGAAATCCCCCCGCTGGATAGTTTTTGAGCCTCCCGGTTGAAATTTGCCTTGGAAAGGGCGGGAGAGTCCCCTAGAGTCCGCCCGGCGAGAGCCGTTACCCATGGTTAAGAAAGATTTCACCATCCTCAACAAGCTTGGCATTCATGCCCGGCCAGCCGCGCAGTTCGTGAAAATCGCGAACCGGTTCCAGGCGGAGATTTATGTTGAGAAGGACGGCGAGGAAGTGGACGGCAAGAGCATCATGGGGCTGATGATGCTGGCGGCGGGCAATGGTTCGGTGATCGCGGTGACCGCGGACGGTCCCGATGAGGAGGAGGCGATCAACGCGTTGGCGGGTCTGGTGGACCGGAGGTTCGAGGAAAGCTAGCCTGCTCCCGAACGATGGAACCCAAGCCTCCTCACTCCGAAGTCACCTTTCTCGGTATTCCGGCTTCTCCAGGCATTGCCATTGGTCCGATTTATGCCGTGTCCAGGGGGTTTGCGGCGCCGGAGGTGTTTGAAATCGAGCCCTCGCAGGTCCCCCATGAGCAGGAACGTTTCTCCCAGGCGCTGGACAGGACCCGACAGCAACTCCAGGAGTTGCAACAGAGGATGGAGCACCTGGCCGGCAGTGAACCCGGCGATATTTTCGAGGTCCACATCATGTTGCTGGAAGACCCGGCGGTGGTGAAACGGGTGCATGCCGCGATCGCCAGCCGTTGCCAAAACGCTGAGTATGTCTTCTTCGCGACCATGCAGACTTATCTGGAGGCGATGCGGCGGGTCGCCGATCCCTATCTGCGCGAGCGGACAGTCGATATCGAAGACGTGGCACTGCGGGTGTTGCGGGCATTCCGGAACGATAACGAGCCGCGGCATCCGGGGTCTGACGGTCCCCATATCCTGATGGCATTCGACCTGACGCCGTCCGATACGGTGGGTATGGACCGCCGTCACATCCTGGGTTTCGTCACCGAGCAGGGCAGCGTGAATTCCCACACCGCCATTCTCGCCCGCGCCTTCGGCATCCCGGCCGTGGTGGGGCTGGAGGGCTCGATTCTGGACGTGACCACCCTGTCGCTGACCGTGCTGGACGGATATGCCGGCAAGCTCATCGTGCATCCCAAGCCGGAGACGCTGGAGCACTACCGCAAGCTGGTGATCGACAAACAACGGATCCGCGCGCAGGTCGAGTCCCATCGTGATGTCGCCACCGAGACCACCGACGGCCAGCACGTCACGGTTTCCGCCAACATGGAGTTGTTGGAGGAATTGGAATTGGTCACCCACAGCGGGGCGAAAGGGATCGGCTTGTATCGCACCGAGTTCACGCTGCTCAGCGGCGGGGAAATCCCCGATGAACTGGCGCAAGCCCACACCTACACCCGGGTGGTGGAAGCCATCTCGCCCCACCGGGTGATCATCCGCACGCTGGATGCCGGAGGCGACAAGCTGCCGGTGGAACCACTCACCGAGCCCGAGCCCAACCCGTTTCTCGGTTGGCGCGGGATCCGGGTGTCGCTGGCGCGGCCGGCGATGTTCCGTGACCAACTGCGGGCGATCCTCCGGGCCAGCGGGGTGGGTCCGGTGGCGATGATGTTTCCGATGGTGTCCGGCATTTCCGAAGTCGAGTGCGCCCGCGAGTTGATCGCCCGGTGCATGGACGAGCTGGACCGCGAGGGGGTGCCCTTTGATCGGGCGATTCCGGTGGGAATCATGGTGGAGGTGCCTTCCGCTGCCGTTTGCGCGGATATTCTGGCATCGCTGGTGGACTTTTTCTCGATCGGCACGAACGACCTGATCCAATACACCGTGGCGGCGGACCGGGTGAATCCGCATGTGGCGGATCTCTACCGGCCCACCCATCCGGCGGTGATCCGGCTGATCAAAAACACGATCGACGCGGGCCGCGACCACGGGATCTGGACGGGGATTTGCGGTGAAATGGCGGGAGATATCCGGCTGACCCCGTTGTTGATCGGACTGGGGGCCCGGGAGCTTTCGGTGGGACCGCAACAGGTGCCGCGGGTGGGGGAGGCGATTCGTACGGTCAATCACGCCGAGTGTGTGGCCCTGGCGGATGAGGCGATGCGTCAGACCCGCAGTCATGATATCCTCAACAGTTCGCTGGAAATCGCCCGCAAGTGCTACGGCTACCTGTTGGATTGAGCGGGCGGGTTGAGCAGGTGGATTGAGCGAGTTTTCCCAGTTATATCATGAAGCCAGTCAAGACCCTCCATGCCGTACTCGTCGTCTTGTTCGGGGCGGCTTTCCTGGTGCCCGGCCTGTTCCTGAGCGGGGTGTATTTCCGCGGGTTCCTGCAATGGTGGGAGGCGAGGGGGTGGGAGGAAATCCCGTGCCGGATCGAGGCCACCGAGCTGAAGTCGAGCCGCGGCGAAGACTCCACTACTTATCAGGTCACGGCCAGCTACCGCTACCGCTACCAAGGGCGGGTCTATCAAGGTGATCGGGTCGGGTTCTCCTCCAGCAGCGACAACATCGGTGGATTTCACCAGCGGGCCTACCGGGAGCTGTCGTCCTATCTCGCGCCCCGGTCCGGGACGGTCGAGGTCGAATCCTCGGGTCCCGCAGTGCGGTCATTCCGCTGCTATGTGAATCCGGATCAGCCGGAGGACGCGGTGTTGTATCGTGAACTGCGTTGGGAAATGCAGGCGTTCATGGCGATTTTCGCACTGACCTTTCCGGCGGTGGGAGGAGGGGTGGTGGCTTTTGGGTGGGTTTCTTTTGTGCGCCTGCGGCGGGAGCGGCGGTTGCAGGGGATTCACCCGGGTGAGCCGTGGCGGTGGAAGCCGGAGTGGACCGGCCCGGCGATTCCCGAGGCGTCCGGCAAATGGCGGGCGG
>JAIPKB010000150.1 GCA_021733795.1 Akkermansiaceae bacterium
TTGTCCGTCACGTTTCAGAGGATGCCTCGTTGCATGGTTCGTTTCGAGTGGGTCCATGCCCTTCAGTCCGGGCATTTTCCGCATGTTGTGCAAGCATGACGGACAACTCAATGAGAGCCGCGCATTCGATCAGCGGCTCGTCAGCCACTTTCACCCCCGAACAAACCACCGGATCAAACATCCACGCGGGCACGCCGCGGGTCGACCGGTCGGCAAGCCGCACGTAGACCATGTCCCTCTTGCCGCCAGCCGAACCGAAGGACTCGCAATCCTTCCCGAAAAGCGGATGGTACGGATAGAGGATTTTAGAAAACAAACCGATACGCGCATTGTGGAGCGTGTCTGTTTGTTGCGAGCCAGACCCCGGTTCCATCAAAGCAAAGCAGTTTGATGCGGGTGCGACGTTTGTTGGTGAACACAAAAATCGCGTCCACCGTGAGCGCCTGCGAGAGTCGTTCGGTGGCGGCAGCAGCCAGTCCGTTGAATCCCATGCGCATGTCGCAGGGTTCCACGGCCAGATAAATCTTCAGCGCAGAGCTTCCGAGGCCGATCACGGGCGGCCTCCTTTCCGTGCGGGGCGGGCGATCTCGAAGAGATCGGCGAGAATGGCGACGGCGGCGCGGTCGGCAAGGATGAGGCGTAGACCCTCCGCTTCGATGACCAGACCGCCAGCGGCAGGTCGGGCGACTGCGGCCAGCGAGTTTTCCAGTTCCACGAACCGCGTGCGGGCGGCCCGTCCGGCATGTCCCCGCTTGCGGCGGGGTGAGGATGCGTTAGACATGCGCGGAGCCTAGCAGCGAAGGCCCCGGCGTATAGGGGGTCGATTTTGGGACGCTTACCCCTTGGCTGCGTCTTGTTGAGAACGGCAACTTGTGACAATGCCCGGAAGGCGGAGTGGCACGCCCGGTGCGGAGTTGAAAGAATAAAGGACTGGTACCCCAGCGATTTCGATTTATTGTTTTGATCCGGCCCTCCGATCGGTTCTGTTTCTGCGAACGCCATCCCCGCCTCTCAGGGCTTTGGCTGGCGACGGCGATAGCAATTCGGCCACTAACAACTAACGAATGGTCGCAGGCTCTGACGTGGTAGACTTCTCAATTTGAAAGATTTCCTTCCAATTGCCGTTGACATAACCAACATGGTCGCTAGTCTCGATGGCAAACAGGTCATCAAATCCTAAATCCATCACCTTAGAGTCGGCTCTGATTTTGGTTTGATGAGTTCTTCCATCGGCAAATTGATGCCAATGCGAATCGCCATCCATCTTAAGGAAAACCGATGAATCATTGAACACAAACCATTCATCATACTCGGGGGGCACAACATATCCGCCACTCCGATCAATAACACCGTTTTTGCCTGATTCTAGATCCTTCACCACAGCATACGTGCCATTGCCGGAAATCCAAGCGCCCCCTCCATCAAAAGGCCCTCCCTGAATCTTAAAGCCATCCTGCCCGAGCGTAACGGCATAAAATTCGCGGTGCTTCTTGGCGACGACACAGAACCCATTCCGAACGAAGGAGGCGACCATGAACTCGGCTGCGACATCAGTTTGGTCATGTATGTTGAAAAATCCCCAGCGCCCATCTTTTTCGTAACACGCCCAGTTATCTCCTGAGAGGTCGCGATAGTTGCGGTCTGCTACTTGGCGTACCAGGTTCAGGTTTTCATCATACAATCCCCATCCCGCATCAATCTTGATCAGCATTTTAACACCCATCCCTGTCGGTGGAGCGAATCCTCTGGATTCTAGAATTTTTCGATCCCCCAAATAATATTCAAACGAATCACCGCCGCCCAATTGAAAAACCACAATCCTATTTTTCAGCAATAGGGCGCCATTAATGCGCCTGAAATCAAGGGCCGTATTCAGTTCAAATTTATCACCTCCATCCAAAATGAGTACTCCTTGGTTGCCAAACAAGACAGCTCCCCCCCGATAGTTAGGGGCCATTACCTGATATGTCGAAGAAGCTCTCTCACCTCTTGTATTCACAAGATAACATTCTCCGCTAACTTCCACAGGAACTATACGAATACCTTGTTTGCTCTTACAAGAAGAAACGGCAAAAAAAACACACCAGAGGAAGCTGCACAGACGCGTGGCTACTTGCATTTTTCCTTCTTCCTAATGGATTCTTTGGTGTGTTCAACTATCCCATCAACACTAGCCTCCTCAATTGCCGACGATAGTGCATTGACTATATTCTTGGGTGTCAGTGCCTCCGTACTTATGCCATCGAGGCTGCCATCAGAATTCACTTTGGAAAGCTGCCATCGCTGGTTTTCAATCTCGGACATGATCCACCAGTTCTCCCATTTCTGCCACTCACCATTATGACACCTACAGATATTGTATCTTGCGTCATATCTTAATGACAACTCCAGACTTTCAAATCGAGTCGCCAAGATCATCATGCTAGGCATTCTCAGCGCCCTGCCTATACCGCTAGTAACAGCATTTCCAAGCGCCCCAACTGCAATTGTTCCCAATAGCTTCCTCAACATCAGGCCTGGCAGCATATCGTTGAACTCCAAATCCCCCAAGTTTACATCAGGGTCAAGCACCGTTAATAGCTCGGGGGAGTCTATCTTATGCTCCCCCTGATTCGAAAGTCTGATCTTCAATCTAAGCGACACGTCATTCCAACTCGTAATAGATACTTTACACTCTCCGTCCTCACACATGCCCCATAGGTCCACTTCACCCACCCCGTCATTCCCCACAAACCCATACAGGTTCACCCCGCCCCTTTCCCCAATGGGGTCGCGAGATGGCCATCTCCCGGTGAGCGGGTCGTACCAACGATAACCGTAATAAGGCGTACCCATGCCATTTGCCATTACAGGGTCGTCATGCAGTGCTGACAATGCAGCGTCATAGGCCCCGGTGCCCGGCTCCGGACTCCGGCAGTTCCGGGGGCGATCCGGCCGGGATTTCGACCGACGCCGGAGCCTGCCTGGCGGTCTGCGGGCCGTCCGGGGAACCGGAATCGTAGGTGGTTGGGTCGCCGTCATCGCTTGGTCCAGACCTAACCCGCCGACGAGTCCGGCGCAAGAAAAATCGTCTGAAAATCGTCTGAATTGGCCAGGGCAGGGTCCGGTGGAACCCACGGGATCGAGGCCTGGAACATGACGCGGTATGCCCCGGTCTGCAAGCGGACAGCCGGAGGTCGTGCAGGTCCGGTCCGGTCCGGGCGTGATAGGGTTGCCGCATGTCCGGAATCCAAGGAGCCAACAACATCATCGGGATGCGGAACCGCCGCAAGGGCGGAGCCACCGCCTCACCAACCCCGCCCCCGCCTGCCGCGAGCCTCCGCGCACACGCCACGGCGTTTCTCGAACATCTCGCCGCCCGGGCGCTCTCGCCAGCGTCCATCGAGTTCCACCGCTGGTCGCTGCGGGGATTCCTGGAATGGGCGGATTCCCAGCAACTCGGCAAGCCTGCGGCCTTCACTCGTGCCGAGATCGCCGGCTACCAACTCTACCTTCACCAATACCGCAGCCCCCGCACCGGCGAGCCGTTGGTGGTCAACACCCAGCTCGGCCGCCTGGGGGTCGTGCGCCGGTTCTTCGCCTGGATGTGCCGCAACGGCACGCTACCCGCCAACCCCGCCGCCGACCTCGACCTGCCCCGCAAGCAATCCCGTCGCCTGCCCAAGGCCCTCAGCCCGGAGGAGATCGACCGCCTGTTCTCGCTGCCCAACCCCGCCGACGCCATGGGCCTGCGCAACCGCACGATCCTGGAACTGCTCTACGCCACCGGGATAAGACGCACCGAACTGACCCGCCTCGACCGTTCCGATTATGATCCCGACGCCCAAACCCTGCTGGTACGGCAGGGCAAGGGTGGCAAGAGCCGCCTGTTGCCGGTCGGTGGGCGTGCCGCATTCTGGCTGGACCGCTACCTGGCGGAGTCGCGGCCGCTCTTCGCCTGGCTGCCAAGCGAGAGCGGGCTGTTCCTGACCGGCTACGGCACGCCGATCACCCCGGCCTATCTGGGCACCTGGATCGCCGGCCTGCTCAAGCGCGCGGGCGTCAACAAGCCGGGAGCGTGCCACCTGCTCCGTCACAGCATGGCAACCTCGATGCACCGCAACGGCGCGGACATCCGGTACGTCCAGGAGATGTTGGGCCATGCCAGGCTGGAAACCACGCAGATCTACACCCATGTCAACATTGAGGAACTTGCGGGTGTCCATGCGCGCACGCATCCACACGGAAACCTGCCACTAGATTACGAGCACGGCTACCGCGAGCCCGAGCCGCCAACGCCGGAACCTCCCCAAGACGAGCCACCCCCGGATGAGCCGCCCCCGGAACCGCCAGAGCCGGACACCCCGCCGGGAACAGGAGGCGATCCAACAAATCCACCGGATCCAGAAGATCGACCTTGCGGTGGGGCAGCCGAGGTGCTAGAGGTTCCTCCAGCCATGCAGGCCACCCTTCGTAATCCCTGTCCAATGCCCAAGACGGACCAGAAACCGCCGGGTGAGGAGGAAAATTCGGCTAAAGCATTGGTTTGCAATGCATTGAACAAAGTGAACCCATCGGCCCGAGGGGTCCATGTAGCTTATTACGGCTATCGTTGGTTCGACCCACTAACAGGCAGATGGCCATCGAGAGATCCGATAGGGGAAGATGGAGGGGAGAATCTTTATGGGTTCGTGGATAACAATTCGAACTTCTGGATCGATTATCTTGGCAAGAACGCCGTGGCCATTGAGGGCGGAGCCGTCGCTGTAGGTGCTGCCGCCGTCGCTGTAGGCGCTGCATCTAGTTCTCCAGAGGTCCAAGAGGCTGCCATGGCTGTCGCAGATGCCGCAAAAGATGTTGAAGGAGCGATAAAGAAGCTTGATGTCCCGATCACTATTGTAGCCGTTGCTGTCGCACAAGCGGCGGTCACTGAGGCCGCCGATGCCATTAAAGAGGCTGCTGAGGCATTGGCGCGTAGGTGTGCTGAACTTCGCACTGCTGTTGAAACCGCCAAAGATGCAGCGGCGAGATTCGGAAAAGGAAATGGAGCCTGCACTTGTTCAATGACATGTGGACAATTACGGGCGCGTCACACTGCGTGGCTGAATCTGGCAACTGCGAGGAGTCATCATGACGCTGTTTGTTGGGGTGGAGGAAATACTGGTCATCAGGAGGCACGGGCAGCTGCCTGGCTTCATGTCGGGACATGCTATATTTTGGCTAAAATGGAACTCTTGCCCCTGATTAGGAATGCATTTTCCAATCGAATCATGCCTCCTTCTGCAGATCTCTGTAGCGAGGTTGTGGGGCATGAGTTGGAGGAAGTTGCGGCCGTGTTCGCTATGGCTCCAAATCACATCACTTGTCGGCTGCTAGAAACAAATTTTGATTTCATATACTGGATTGATTCCGATTCCTTTTGTTATTTCCTCCCTCTCATTATTTCCGCGTCTGTAGCGGAGTCCAACCCAAATCTAATTATCATATACAATTTGGTGAATATGCTTGCCGCGCCTGATGGAAATCCGAATTTTCTTTCTTCATTCGGATTCGAGCGGTGGTCGAGACTCACTTTCAATGAGTTGGACGCCGTTCAGAGATGGCTGTTCTGGCTCTGTGATCACGAAAATCGAGACATTCAGGATGACCCACTACTCCAGGCAATGGAAACCGTTCAATGCTTACAAGAGATGGTGTCTAGCACGAGAAGGTGTGCAAGGCCGATCTGACGCCGTACCCGATTTCCAAATTGACACCGTAACTGTTAGAGTGGTTTTTTCACGCTCTGATCGTACTTTGCGGCCTGCGTCATCATAAATCTCTTCATTTTGTTTCACAAGCATTCCGGCCTGCGACGCACCGGGGCTTCCTCCTTCGCATGGCTACGGCGGACAGGTTGCCCCAGACCCCGGGATTTTCAGGGCATCGACGGAGGCTCGCCTTTGGAGTGGCATGGGTCGCGTACGCTCGCAGGGGGAACGGCGCACATGGCCGTTCCCCCTGCCTTTCTGTGTGGCAACTCCAAGCGGTGTCGCCTCCGTTCCGGTTATGCCCGGGCGGGTCGCATCCCTGCGTTGCCCGCTTCATCTTGGCCGGAAATTGCCGCCGTTTTACGATCCGGACGGCGGTGGCCGCGCCACCCTCATGCCTGGGTTTTCTGGTTGGTCTGGGCGGGCGGCGGGAGGGGCTCGCCGGTGGTGTCGTGCCGCCAGTGGGGCTGCATCAGCACGGCGTTGACCTGCTTGAGACCGACGGTCCTGACGCGGTCGCGCACGGCCTCGATGAGGGATGCGGTGCAGAGGTTCCTCACGGCGCGCAGGATGCCTTCCGAGGAGCGCAGGATGAGGTGCAGCGCGTCGTCGGTGAAGGTGTCCGCAGCGGTCGAGCTGGGCGTGGATGTATTCCCCAAGGGTGTCGGGGGCGAGGGGCTGGAGCCGGGCGGAGTAGGTTGATTTGTGCCAACTCCACCGTTTCTGGTCCAGCCCCCCGTGCCTCACCCATCCCCCCGCTTCCGGAAAGCTCGCTAACTCGCTGAACGCCAGCGTTTTGAGTTTTCATGCTCGCCATCACCCTAAAGGACATCCCTACCCGTACGGTTTCCATCTAGGGTGATGGCAAGCATGAAAACGAACGTTTGATCCAACGGCACGGTCCAGCGAGGGGACCCGGATACGCCGCAGTAGTCCATAGCAGAATCCACAGAAGATTCTCCTGTCTGATCGGCTTGGCACGAACGCCGCCACCCGAAACGCGACAATCGGGACGACGATCGTCGCCCGGATTGTCGCGGGAAAAGCACGGATTCTCGGGTCCGTCGGCAGGAGGGCCGTGGCCGCGTTGGTCACAACGCGCCTGCCAGTGGACAGTCCACAAAATCGCGCCCGCTCATAGCTGCCCGAGATTCAGGACCGTCAAAATTTGGTAAGCGCTCAATTCATGGGCGGTGAGACCACCGGTCAGCGCGCCGCCATCATCTACACCCTGGTGGAATGCGCCCGCCGCCACGGCCACAACCCCGAGGCCTATCTGGCCGACGTGCTGGAGCGGATCCCGGCCATGACCAACCAGGACGATCTCGGCGCGCTGCTGCCATCCCGCTGGCAACCCGCCACCGCCACCAGAGCGGTCGTGGACGTCGAGGCCACGGCCTGCGTGGGCTGAAGCGTGCCGATTCATAGGTAACATACACACATGTGTATGCTATCTATGCCAAGGCGACCAGTCGCATCCGACGCCCACGGATTGAGCGCTTACCGTGGCAACGCTTTGCGACCCGGCTCTCCGCCCAGTCAGCCGTAGCCGAGGAGCGAGGCGAAGGGGGAACCGCCCGCCGGGCGGGTTTAGCTAATGAAAAGCCGGATGTCTCCGGCTTTTCATTGACCCAGAGAAAGAAACCACTACAATGACTCCCGCCAGCCCGACCCACCGCCGCATAACTTAAATCCGCCCCGCCGTGGCAACGCTTCGCGACCCGGCTCTGGAAGGCTAGCAGCACGCGTGCCAGCGCGCCGGGGGCGCACAAAGAGCAAAACAAGGAGCATCCGTCCATGCCCTGAAAATCCTGGGGTTTGGGGCAACGCCTCCTACTATCGCTTCCTTGTCGTAATGCCGATACTGATTAAGCTGCTTCTCAAATCAAATTTATCGACGCCCCTATTGGCAGTTTCGAAAACATCTGTCAAACAGTGATTTTCAGTCAGCGGGATGAATACTGTCTGAAGGCTACCGTCCTTAGAACAAGACGAAGTTAATCCAATATTCTTCTTTAGAGTTAGAGAATCCTGAGAGCAAATGTACGATTGATACAACGAAACAACTTTGCTTGAATCTTCGAATTCGATTCGCAAAAACAATCCACTGGTTGGCGATCCGGACAAAAATGTCATAGCAACGAATGCCGCTACATATCCTGACACGAAACAAGCTACGCCAATAGAAACAATGCCAAATTTACTCATCTTCTGGAATGTTTGAGCCCTCTTTAAACGTGAATATCCCATGATAAATTTGCTTTGATTCAGCCTCCACAGAAACATCCAACTTTGCTGCTCCTGAGGTATTGTTCACCTCAAATCGAGTGATCGGAAACGAGACTATACCACCCTCATCAAAATTATTAACGAGTCTGTACCCATGTGATCTCGTCAAAATAAAAAATTTCTCATATCCCAGATTTGCGTGTGGTGTCGAACTTGCGGTAGATCCGTCGGAGAATGTATACTTATGCTCAGCCATTATCGGCACGGAAGTACATTCGTCTGAAGCAATCTTAGAAACACACGGGCAGTCGCCATCAGCACTCCAGGAGTAATCAATAGCTATAGATAGACTGTGATCGTTCCTTCCATGTTCAGACGGCAGATCGCCTGGAGCGACAACGTCTTTCTGGTACGTATAATATGTCCCAAATCCCTTAAGTGGGTTCCACGAAAGATGAAAGTATGTCTTGAAGATGACAGCTTTCACCTTGATGCATTTTCCAATCTGCTCCGCACTCACCTTCGTGGTGAGAACACCACCAACTTTGCAACAACAGGGGCCCTCCTTCATTTCGGAAATGGACTCAGTCTTTCCAAGTATGTCGAATTTGCTAACCCCATCATTCGCCACGAACCCATACAGGTTCACCCCGCCCCTTTCCCCGATGGGATCCCTGGATGGCCATCTGCCGGTTAGCGGGTCCAGCCAACGATAACCGTAGTAGTAAAGGCCGGTGGTCAAGTCCAACGGCTTGGTGCTGAAGCGGTAGGCGAAGTTCGCGGCAAGGCCGGTGCTGGCCTCGCTCGGGACGACGGTGTTGCCAAAGGGGTCGTATTCAAAGTGGGCGGCGACAGTTCCGTCCGGCTTGAGGTATTCGCTAATGTTCCCGTTGCCGTCATAGGTTGGATAGTAGAAGCCCTCGACACCGGTGCCGCCGGTGTGGATCCTCACGGCGAGCAATCCGCCGACTCCGCCGGCGCCTTGCAGCGCTCCGCTCAAATCGAGGCCCCATAGGTAAGTCCTCGCGAGCGTGTAGCTGGTGACGGGTGGGTTGGCGGTGTCGGTGGTGACAGTGTATTCCGCGATGCGGTTCCAGCCGTCATAGAGGTAGATGGTGGTGGGGTCCGTCTCCGGGTCGGTTCCTTCGGTGCGGGAGATGAGCCGACCGAGCGGATCGAAACGATTGATGACCGTCTTGGTGGTGGTGGATGTGAGGGTGATTTGAATGGGACGGTTTTCGGCGTCCCAGACGAGGGCGGCTGGCAGGATGTCCGCGCCAACCTTGAGGGGGCCGGAGGTCATGTTGCCGTCATCGTCATAGGACGGACCAGCCGGCACAAATGGGACTGACAGGTATTGGTTTCGCGCGTCGCTGGAGTAGTTTGGCGTGCCTGTGGTGGAAGTGACGCCGTCGCGCGCCTCGACGCGATTGCCGATGGTGTCGAATTGATAGGCGCGGTTGAAGGTGGTGTCGCCGCTGTTTGCGGCGCTGGTGACCTGGCCGAGACTGTCGTGACCCCAGGAGGAGTTGGCGGAAGCGGGTGTCCCGTTGAGGTTGAAGGTGGCTGCGACGCCGCCGCGCTGGCCGAGCTTGTTGGTTCCTCCGTTCACCGTGGTGTAATCGTAAGCCGAGCGGGTCACGGTGTCAAATCCGTTTCCATTCGGAGTGCGAACATCGTTGGAAACGCTTGCCAGGACATCCCGATTGGTCTCGTAGGTGCGGGTGGGCCTTAGGTCCGGCGCACCTCCCGAGCCCGCCTTGGTAACGGTGTCGATCAGATCGCTGCCGGACACATAGCCATAGGTGAAGGTTCCTGCGGATGCACCGAGAATTGTGTCGAGGCGACCCGTGGTATCGGAGTATGTGTGGATCGCGGTGTTTTCAACCAGACCCCCCGTTCCGGGCTGCTTGAGATCCCAGCCGGTATCGCGGCCCAGGGAGCGGTCGAAACGGTCCAGCACGCGGGTGAACGGGGCTCGGCCGGGGAGGGTGTAGGTGATGGTTTCGGTGTCGATGCCGAGGTCGCCCCCGGTGCCGTCGGCGTAGGAGTATGCGAGTTCGGATTGGTTTTCCTGGATGATGGTGGTGGTGCGCCCGAGGCGGTCCTGGGTGTGTGCAAGGTTGGCGGTGCCGTCGTTGTAGGTGACTGTGCTAAGCTGGCCGCTGGTGAAATAGGCGTATTGGGCTTCCACCTTTGTGGCGTCGGTTGCCGAAATGGGGCGTTCCCAGGTGCGCGTGTGCAGGCGTCCGGAGACATAGTAGGTGTAGGCCGTCTTTTTGCCACCGGGGTAGATCTTTTCCAACAGGACACCCGAAGGGTCGTGATTCCAAGTGGTGGTGTCGCCGGTGATCGTGGGAAAGGTGTCCGCCGAAGCACCGACGGCGGCGCGGTAGGTTGTTTGGGTGTGTCTCCGACCGGCGGCATCGTAGGCAAAGGCGACGGGAGTGGTCTGGCTGCCCCATTGGCATAGTGTTTGGCCGAGGATGTTGGTCGTGCGGTATTGACTGGTTGCGTCGGGCAGGGTGGTGGTGAGGGTGCGGGTCGCGGTTTCCGCGCCTTGGTCGCCAGTTAGCGGGGTCAGCGCATAGGCATAGGAGGTGACGAGGTCGCTTTCGTCGGGTCCCGCATTGATCTGGGTGACCGTGTCCAACTGCCCGCCGTTCGGATGGTATATGTAGTTGGTGACGTGCCCGCGACCGCTGGTGGTGGAAGCGGTGCGTCCGAGCGGGTCGGTAAGTATGGTGGTCGCCTCGACGGTGGCGGGTTGCTGTTCGGACGTATAGCGAGTTGTGACGGTCTGCTGGACTCCGCCGGTAAGCAGGGTGGTGGCGGAGATGGTGGAGGTTAAATCGGGATAGGTGGTGGTGCTGGTCCACGCGCCATTGAGGGGGCGGTTGGACCCGGTGGTGGTGGCTCCGTCCACGCCGATGCTCTCGGAGAGCGAGCGCAATCCATCAATGGATTGATAGGTGGTGGAGACAGGCACGTCGGTGCCCGGGTTCGTGTCCAGGCGCACCCAGGCGCGGGTGCGGCGGCAGTCGCCCAACCCCGAGGGAGCGTTGTCTGCAGGGAGGTAATCGGTGATGCCACCCGTCCAGGAGTCGCGAATGCCGGTCTCCTCATCCGCCGTGTTGTTGAACTCTTCGTCGCTGTTGCGGTCGGTCCAGGTTGCGACGCGGTCGCCGAGGTCGTCATAGATGTATTTGACCGCGGGTTGGCCGCTGGAGGTGACAACCTCGGCCTGTCCCTTGGCGTTGTAAGTTGTGAAGGTCGTTGCGGACCCCCCGTGCGGTGCGGTGGCCACGACCTTGAAGACCCGGCCGGCCAGGTTGGTGTAGGTGGTGTGAACGCCACTGACACCCTGGGCTGTGGTGACGGAGGTCACAAGCCCGCCGCCGCCCTCGTCGTGGGAGTCGTAGGCATAGTCCATGCGGATGGCGGCATTGTCGGAAACCGACTTGGTTTGTCCGTCGGGATGGGATTCGGTGACCACCGTTCCTCCATCGGCATTGGTCATGGTTGTAGTCAGGCCGTTGCCCGGATAGGCGTAACGGGTTGTCTCGGCGGCACCGTCGGGGCCGGGGGATGTGACAGAGACGGTGCGTCCCACCAGATCGCGGACGGTCGTGGTTGCGCCCGCTGCCGTGCCGTTGACCGAAACGGACACGGTTTCCTCGGGCAGGCCGTCATTCGCGCCGTATGTGTAACCGGTGATCGTGGTTCGGGGAACGAAGCCGGTGGCGGCGATCCCGAGTGTGACGGTACTGGTATTGATCCGCTCCCGCGCGTCCCGGAAGTAATTGGTGACGGTGCCGTCGCGGGCCCGTTCGTATTCGAGGCCACAACAACCATAGATGGTCTCCGAGTAGTCGTCGGGATCGTTGAAATAGGCCCATTTGGTGACGCGGCCATAGAGGTCGGTGTCCAAGGATGCGCGCGAGGAGAGCAGCACGGCGGAGGCGATGTCGGAGACTGCTTCGCCGGTAACGACTCCGTAGCGGTTGTATGTGCTGGTGGTGGATTTGCCGAGGGTAAACGTGCTTCCCGGCCGCACGCCTGTTGTACCGGTGACCGACTTGCCCCCGCCAGAGACCGGAGTATAGGTGAAGGTGGTGAGGGTGCCGTCCGGGTGGGAGATGCTGGCGGGTTGGCCACCGAAGGGTGCGTTGTAGGGCATCTGGGTGACGGTGGTGACAAGGGTGATGGGGGCTGTGCCATCGGTGGCGTAGGTGGTGGTGGTGGTGGTGTCGCCATCGATGCTCTCGGTTTCCTTGGAGATGATGTTGGTGCCGACCTTGCGGGTGGTCGTGAGGACGCCGGAACCGAACCCGCGGGAAACGGTTAGGCCATGTGAATTCCCCGCGAAGGGGAGGATGGTTACGTCGTTGTCGATCCAGTAGTAGTGGGTTTCCACATACCCGTCATAGCGGACGTATTCCTTGAGACGGCCGTAGCCCTCGGTGGTGGTTCCTTCGATCGAATCGGGAACTCCGGTATTCTCACCCGGATCATAGTAGGACCAGGTGCTGGTGAGGTTGGCGCCGTCGGGATCGACGACCTCCCGGATTTTCTCCCAGCCCCACGGGAAGTTTTCCCATACGGTTTTTATGTCGGAGACGGTGACGCTGCCGTCTTCTAGGACGGTTTCACGGTGGGTCCGGGTGCCGTCGGTATTGTGTGTGATGGTGAGGACTTCCGTGCGCAAAATAGTGAAGGCCCCATTGGCATCGACGGGTCCGGAATCGAGGGTGTATGTATCGACTTCCAGACCGCCAACAACGGTTTGGGAAAGGCTCTGCTGATAACGGAAAGTGGAGAGCACGGTGGCGAGCACGGCTTCCCCGTTATCCTCATGGAGCGAGCTGTCCGCACGGAGACAGACGGTGGTGCCGACCGGAACGAGAGCGATGGTGGTTGTGCGGAACGGGAGGGCCGCGTCCGTTTCTGCTTGAGTGGCGCCGGTGTGTTTGTGGGTGATGGTGAAGGCGTTCGCGTCGCCAGCGGTGGGAGCGGAAACCAGTTCAACAGTTGTATTTCCGGTCTCGATCCGGGTGATGAGGTCCCCGGTGTAGGTGGTGGCGTAGGATGAAGGAATGAGCGCGCCGACGCCGGCGATGCCGGGATTGCTCATGCCGGGGGTGAAGAACCGGAGGGTGCCGGTGGTTTCGCCGGCGTTGGAGGAACCCAGCGGGATGTCATAGGTGAAGCAGCCATTGCTGGCTTTCGGCTTGGAGGTGCTTTCACATGGCCTGCACCCCCCCTCTCCCAGGCTGAAGCGGTGTTCGCAGTCAAGGACGGTGGCACCGGAGGTCGGGTCGAGTGCGCCGGCACATTCGACAACGACTTTCCAGAGGTTGTTTTTGGCTTTGGCACGGGCTGCCTCTCCGCCGGGAATGGTGACGGATAGTCCGGTTTGATAGCCAGCCTCCGGAAACACCTTGATCGGGGGGGCGGTAGCGCCTGCGGAGGCAGGATAGACATACTTGACGTACGCCTGGCCCCCCGGTTCCATCGCCACCGGTATGATCCTGATGGAGGTGATTCTAACGTTCGCGCAGCGTTCAACGGTATCAAGGGGAACGATTTCCCCGTGTGCACCAATGGCACCGACGGAGAGTTTGATGGTGTAGTCGGCGTTTGTTTCCTTGGAAGCATAAACCAGAGGTTTGTCAGGATCGTTGCACTTGGCCAGGCCACAGATCTTGATGGCGATGCATTCGCAGCAGGGAGCCGGATCGGGATTGAGGGGCTTGGAGGGCGGGGTGTCCTCGGCGAAGGCGGGGTGTGGGACGGCCAGCGGGACGACCAGCAGGGCGGCGAGGAGGGCGGGGCGGAGGAACGGGCGTGCGGTCATGGGGAGTTGGGGGATAACGCTGGAAGGCTGGAGGGTTGGAGGTTGGGCGGGTTGGGGCGTGACAGGCCGCTCATTCGGGGGAGGGCTCTGCGGGCGGGTCTTGGGCCGGGGGCGGGTCGGTGGTGAAGATGTCCACGTAGGTGCACATGTTGGGGTTGCCCTCGCCCTTCCACTCGAAGAAGATTTTGGCGATGCCGTTTTGGTCGAAGTCCGCGGCGGTGAGCCAGAGGGTGTCGGAGCCGTTGATGAAGAGGCTGCCCTGGAAGAACGACTTGATGCGGATGTGAACGTCGGGCGGGAGACCGACGGCGACGAGGGAGCCGCTCATGAGGCGGGTGCCGTCGGGATAGGTGTGGACGAGCTGGGCGTCGCCGGTTTCATCGATGTAGGCGAGGTAGAAGGCGTTGAGGGTGCCGCGGGCGAGGATGGCGGAGGGGGCTCCGGAAATCCCGTCGGGGAGTCTGGCGAGGACGCGGTAGCACGCGGCCTCGAAGGGCATCACGCTGAAGCTGCGGGGGGTGCCGTCGATGGTGGTTTCCTCCCAGAAGACGCGGGAATCGGGCTGGACGCCGTCATCGGGGCTGAGGGAGGCGGGGATCCAGTCGCGGGGGAAATAGGCGCGGACGCTCAGGGCGGGGCCGAAGTCGGCGGCGTGGACGCGGACGGTCACGGAGCGGGGCGGCTTGTTGCCGTGATAGGTGACGGCGAGGGTGTGGGTGCCGGCGGTGTCGAAGGCGACCGGGAATGGCTGTTCGGGGAGATGATTGGGAACGTCCTGGGTGGCTGGAAGGAGGGTGCCGTCGAGGTTGACGGAATAGGTGCCGAAGGTGCCGGCGGAGCCGTCTCCGGGGCCACCGGAGGCGGTCAGGAGGAGGGAGTCGCCCTGGCGGATGTCGAGGGTCTCGAGGGTGCTGAGGTCGGCGGGCTGCCAGGTGACGGCGTGGGTCTCGGTGAGCGCGCCGGACTGGAAGGAGGCGGTGAGCACGGTGGGGGCGGCTTGCGCGAGGGGGACGTTGGCGTAGAACGACGAATCCACGGAGGCCACGGGGACGAGCGGGACGCCGTCGGCGGTGAGTGTCAGGCCGGGAACGGGGCTGGCGGCTCCTCCGGGATCGCCCCCCGGACCGGCGATCCCCTCGATGCAGAGCGGCGAGGTGAGGGAGGTGGCGGGGATGTGGGTGAGGCGGTTCGCCGCGGCGAGGCGCCGGTCGAGCCAGTCGGGGCTGTGGTTGCCGTCGGTATCGATGCCGGCGAGGCTGCGGATGACGAGCGAATCGATGCGCAGTTGCAGGGCGGTGCGGTAGTTGTCGTGAAGGATGGTCAGGGTGTAGGTGCCCGCACCGAGCCACGGGGTGAGCAGGCTGGCGGTATCGGAGGCCCCGCCGAGGCTGGTGAGGGTGGCCGCGCCGATCGGGCTGCCATTGAGCGAAAAGACCAGCGGCAGCCTTTCGACAGGACGGGGAACCCCGGCGGCACC
>JAIPKB010000151.1 GCA_021733795.1 Akkermansiaceae bacterium
GCGCGAGCCGCGCCAGCCACGACGGCCTGGCGCGAGCCGCGCCAGCCACGACGGCCTGCGGCGGGGACGCCACAGCCACTGTGCTGCAGCCACGACGGCCACCGCCACAGTGGAGGAGGGCAATCGTCAATTCTGGGTCAGCAGTTTCAGTTTCAACCCGTCCTTCACGAATTGTTTGAAGTCGCTGTCAAGGGTCTGGAGGTTTCGGCGATAAACCGTGTTGCCAGTGCATGGTGGTCGTGTTCCGTGAAGGAAACGGCGATCCAGACGTTGGCGTCAATCAGCCAACCCGGCACGGCGGAGGTCCTCCTGTTGGTTGGCTTGTTCAATCAGGGCAAGACTTTCCTCCAGGGTGGGCGGGACGAAACCCGCGCTCCGCCGCGGGTGAATGACCGGGAGACCAGAGACCGGATCCCGGATAATCCGGGGCTTTTGGGCACGGCGGGCGGGCAACTCGGGGCGATCCAAGCCGTGCCGGAGCAACTCCGCCGCCACATCCTTGAGCTTGCGGCCCTCGTGCACGGCCCGCAGTTTCATTTCCCGCACCAATTCGGGTGGAAGGTCAATCGTTGTTTTCACGCGGCAAGGTTGCTGGCTTTCTGGGTCTCTGTCAAGGGGCAGGGCTTATTTGAGTCGCTTCGCGCTGCTGGCGGAAAGCATTGTCCGCATTTGGGTGATGGCGATGGCGGTTGGGTAAAAGCTGAAAATCTGAAAACTGAAACGCTGAAATGGAGGGGAAGAGGTTTGGAGTTTGGCGTCATTTTCCACTCCCCATTTCCACCCGCAAGATGTTTGCGAGCTGTTTGGCGGTTGGGAGTTTGCCTTTGAGTTCAGCAGGCAGATCCGGCTGCAATTGGTAGGTGGCGACGCCGATGGGGTTGGCCTTGGAGCGCAGGGCATACTCGACCTCCACGTCGTCTTTCTCGGCGCAGAGGATGATGCCGATGGAGGGCTGGTCATCGGGGCCGCGTTCCTTGTCGTTGAGGAGGTTCAGGTAGAAATCCGCGAAGTTGTGGGTCTTCTTTGCCGTGACGGCACGCTCATGGGCACCGGCCTTGATCTGATTGAGCAGCACATTGCGGGACCAACCGAAGCGGGCGGTGGCGCGCAAATACCAGAAGTGCTCGGCGGGCGATTTCATGCGCCCCAGCATCAGGACATGATGTCCCCACGGGACCACGGTGACGAAATCTCGCACGATTTGCGCGAGATCTGGATTGGCGCCGCATTGGCGGGTTTCCGCGGCGATCTGTGGCAGAGATGATCCCGGTTGCGGTCCACTTGGAGGACTTTGCAATTCTCGCACGACCTGTGCGAGAAATTCCCGTTCTTTATGCGCGAGATAGAATTGCCTCATGCGCCAGATGCTGGACAAAGAAAAGCCCTTCGCCCCAGGAAAGGCCCGCTGCAAGTCGCGAGCCACCATCTCGACGACCGAATCCCCCCAGCCAAGCATCTGCTGTTTATCCACAATACCGCAGCCGATATCCCAGTAGAGCAGGATCGCCTCGCGGTTGATGGCCCGCGCTGCGGTGACACGGGCGGAAATGACCCGCGCCTTCAACTCCGCAATAAATTCCAGATAATCGGGGCTGATGATGAGGGTGGTGTCCCGGAGTTTTTTCATGACCTTGGCTTCGGGAGTGAGGCCAGCAGTTTACCGGCGTCGGGGAAGCGGTTTTTCGGGTTTCTCACCAGCGACTTGTCGATGACGTCGGCGATTTTCATCGTCAGTCCGGGCATACGGTCGCGGATGGGGACGGGGGCTTCGTTGAGGATGATGTCGATGGGGTCGCGCTTGGGATCGAAGCGGTAAGGGAATTTGCCGGTGAGGAGATGGTAGAGGGTGGCGGCGAAGCTCCAGACGTCGGAGACGGGTTTGACGTATTTTGACCGGGACTTGAGGAGGCCGAGGGTGTCGAGGCCGGAGAAGTCCATGGCGGCGAGGTGTTCGCGGAGCGTCGCGATGGCGGCCCCGGCGAGTTTGTGGGCGGCTTGTTTGGAAACTCCGAGGGCGGTGCCGATTTCGCTGAAACTCTCTTACCCGTTCGTCCAAGTCGCGGAGCAGGATGGGGCGGTGATTGAGCGGATCGCGGCGGCGCAGCGGGGGGAGCTGGAGGAGGAGATTGAAGGGTTGAAGAGGGAGGCCGACCGTCTGGCTGCGGACGCGCTGGAGTTGGTGGGTGAGGTGCCGTTTTAGGGTGCGGTGTGATCGGGTGGCTGCCCGGATGGCGCTCCGCTCTCTTTGGTTGTCACTTGAGAAACTCCGCCACAGTCAGGCCACTCTGCCGGATGATCGAACGCAGGGTGCCGGTGCGCAGCTCGTCGTGATCCGGCACGGGAACGGTGGTGGTGCCGCCGTCAGCGGCCCGCTGCATCACCATGTGGCTGCCACGCTGGCGCACGCATTGGAATCCGTGGGATTCCAGCACCCGCCGGACCTCTTGGCCTGAAAGCACCGGCAGTTTAGGCAACCTGCACCTCCATCGTCGAAATGAACGACTCGCTGGCCGTGCGCAGCTTGATTTCGCTCTCCGACGCGCACTCGAAGAAGAGTTCCACCGCTTCCTGCAAATTCGCCTTGGCTTCCTCCACGGTCGTACCTTGGGAGGCCACATCCAACTCCGGGCAAAGGGCGACGAATCCGCCATCTTCACGGGTCAATATGGCAGTGAGGGTGTATTTCATAGGGGGATCCATAGCTCGTACAGCCCGCCCGTGCAAGGCCGATGTCTCCGGTTTTAACGCAAATAGTTGCAACCGTCTCCGGCTCTGAGCCGGATGCGGCGGTGATTGAGCGGATCGCGGCGGCGCAGCGGGCGGAGCTGGGGGAGGAGATTGAAGGGTTGAAGGTGGAGGCGGAGCGGGTGGCGGGGGAGGCGCGGGAGTTGGTGGGGGAGGTGCCGTTTTAGCGGGAGACTCGCCGCGAGCCGCGCCGAAGACGGACTGGCGCGAGCCGCGCCAGCCACGACGGACTGGCGCGAGCCGCGCCAGCCACGACGGACTGCGGCGGGGACGCCACAGCCACGACGGCCTGCGGCGGGGACGCCACAGCCACGGAAGAAATTGGACATTTCGATAGATGGATTCTATTCCCTCCAAGGATTGAACGTCTTCACGTCCGGCGGGAAATCAGCGGTGTTGCGCGTGACCATGGTGAGTTGATGCACCAGCGCGGTCGCAGCAATGAGACTGTCGATCACGTCCATATTGAATCCTCTGGCTTCGTGCTTGGCGTAAAGTTTCCCCCAGGACTTCAGGGTCAGCGTATCAAGCCCAAGAATTTGCTCGGCGAAGTCGATTTCCAGTCCATCCGCCCACCGGACCAGGCCCCGTTTCCGCTTTCCTTCCGGCAAGCGATGCAGCCCCTTCCAAATCTCGCCCAACGACACACTGGAGAGAAAACATTCGTGAGAGTGGTTTTCGATCCATGCCAACACCCTTGCTTCGGGGTGCTTGGCTGTGGCTTCACAAACCACATGGGTGTCCAACAGGAATTTCATACGCCATCACTCAAAATTGACTTTCCGGGCGATTCGCTTCGGGCGCTTGCCAAGCAGCGGTGCCAGATCCTCCGGACATGCCCTCAATGCGGCGGCCAATGACTTCCGGGGAGCCAGACACCGCTGATACTCCTCTGCGGAAATAACCACTACGGCCGGTTTTCCATGCTTGGTCACCATCTGCGCGCCCTTCGAGATCACCGTTTCCACGAGTTCACTAAAGTGGCTCTTTGCCTCCTGTAATTGCCATACGCGCGTCTGCATGAATGGACAGTATCACTCAAATTCTGACCTGTCTAGTCAGAATCTTCGCCAATGACTGGCAACACCCTGGACGAAGTGCGGGCCAGCGCGGATGATGAGATCTTCCTGCCGGTGGAGCAGGACGCGGCGGTGATTGAGCGGATCGCGGCGGCGCAGCGGGCGGAGCTGGGGGAGGAGATTGAAGGGTTGAAGGTGGAGGGGGAGCGGGTGGCGGAGGAGGCGCGGGAGTTGGTGGGCGCGGTGCCGTTTTAGCGGGAGACTCGCCGCGAGCCGCGCCGAAGACGGCCTGCGGCGGGGACGCCACAGCCACGGAGGAGCTTGGCGGATGGCGCGGGGGCATATCATGGGTGGCGAATCGAAGCCTCAGGAAGCTCGGGCGATGGTGGTAGCGGGCTGGATATGGGCCGTGAGCTTCCGCTGGTCCTTGGCCAGGGCGCGGAAGTCGCACTCGACTTGGATGCCATGCCAGAACTCCGGGGATTGGCCGAAGAATGCTCCAAAGCGGATGGACATGGCGGGCGTAATGGAACGGCGGGCGTGGATAATCTCGTTGATGGCACGGGGCGCGACGCCGATGGCACGGGCCATGGCGTTTTGGGAAATGGCCATGGGCAAGAGGTATTCCTCCAAGAGAATTTCGCCGGGTGTGATGGGTGGATTCATGGCCATAATGTATAGCGTTACACGGGTGTGTCAATGATAATCGCAAATTTTGACATCGGACGGGCCATGTTCCTCCCAGATGAAAACGATTCGCCACTGGTTGTTGATACGGATCGAGTGACAACCCGCCAGCTCTCCCTTCAAGGCTTCGAGTCGGTTTCCGGGAGGAATCGCAAGATCCTGGAGCACCCGAGCCCGGTTCATTTGAATCAATTTGCGCAATGCCACCCGGGTGATCGCGCTGAAGCGTCGGTTGGTTTCTCTTTGGAACAGCTCCTGAGTGTCCTTGTCAGCGAAGGATTGGATCATGGTCTTGGGTTCGGGAATGCGGCGGGCAGTTTACCGGCGGCGGGGAAGCGGTCTTTGGGACTTGAGGAGGCCGAGGGTGTCGAGGCCGGAGAAGCCCATGGCGGCGCGGACCAACGCATCCTGCGCAGCCAGCTCGATTTTGGCATGAGGCAGGCCGGGGAGATTGGCAACCCCCCCCGCGATTTTAGCCGCGAGGGGCATGAGTTCGTTTACCCGTTCGTCCATGACGGTGAGAGGCGATCAGATTGCCGACCGCCAAAGCAAGTCCGGAGTTTTTGTCAACGAGGTCCTCGACCCGGGCGACAGCGGGTTGCTGGAGACGATTAACAAAGATCCACAGGCGTACATCCGCAACCAAAGTTGGGCCGCCGTTTCGCTCGACGGGCCGCAAAGTCTGATAGAGCTGCGCTCGCTCTATGAACATCTGCAGGCGAGGATTCTGGAACTGATAGAAACCCTGGACGAAGTGCGGGCCAGCCCGGATTATGAGATCTACCAAGTCGCTGAGCAGGACGCGGCGGTGATCGAGCGGATCGCGGCGGCGCAGCGGGCGGAGGTGGAGGAGGAGATTGCGGGGTTGAAGGGAGTGGCGGAACGCCTGGCGGCGGAGGAGGTGCGGGAGTTGGTGGGCGCGGTGCCGTTTTAGGGGAAGACTCGCCGCGAGCCGCGCCAAAGACGGACTCGCCGCGAGCCGCGCCGAAGACGGACTGGCGCGAGCCGCGCCAGCCACGACGGCCTGCGGCGGGGACGCCACAGCCACGATGAGGCGGTGCATCGCCTCGGGCGAGAGGCGGGAGAAGTTGCAGAATCAAGCCTTTGAAACGAGAGTGGCGAAGTGATCTTCGCTATGGAAGCGGGATGTTGTGGCTGGCGGCCCACTCGCGGGCGGCGTCCGGGTCGCGCTTGATCCACTCGCTGACGCCCTTGTTGATGGCTTCGGTCCGTTTGGATTCGTCGGAGATGCTGGCGGCCCAGGTGAGGGCACCGGACGGGTCGGAGTCGAAGGCGGCGAGCGCCAGGCCGGCGATCCCTGAATCGCGGGTAGGGCCGGGTGGCTGGGCGCTCAGCCAGGTGGAGGCGGCGGCAGGTTCGGTCATGGTCCAGCGCCACATGACGCCCGCCATGGCGTCGTTTCGTGCATCGTCCGCCGGGCGGGTGGCGACCCAGTTGGCGGCGGCAGCGGGCGCTTGGTTGAGCCAGGGTTCGGCCACGGCCTTGAGTTGATCGGCGGTGACCTCTCCGGATTGGGATTGTTCGAGGTAATTCGCCGCATCCTGCGGGTGTTGGGCGGCCCAACTGCCGAGGGCTTCCTTGACGGCGGTCGAGCGGTCGGCACCCTCAAGTGATTGGGCCCAGTCCAGCGCGGCGAGTGGGGATTGCTTGGCCCAGGCAGTGGCGATGTTGCGGATGGCCTCCCGGCGCGGCCCGCCGTCCTCGAGGCGGGCGACCAGGGTGGAGGCGGTCTTGGGGTCGGTGCTGGCGAGGGTGCCCATGAGACCGATGTAGGCACCGGTGCGCTGGTTGTCAGGAAGCTGGCCGGCCCATTCGACCGCGGCCGTCGGGTCCTGGCGGGCCCACTCCTTGGCGATGCTGCCTGCTAAAAAGTGACCGATCAGTGGAAAGGCGGTCATGCGGTTGGCTGGATCGGAGAGCCATTTGGTGGCCCGCTGTGGATCGGTGGCGGCGATGCCGGCCAGGATGCTGGTGGCGTCGGCGCCTTGTTTGGTGGGGTCGATGGTTTGCAGGTGGGCGAGTGCCAGGTCCGGCGCCTCCATCGCCAGGCGGGTTAGCAGCAGGTGGATGGCAGTCTTGGTGTCGGGGTCCCAATCCGGCGATGAATCGCGGAGTTGTTGGATGGCGGCGGCGATTTCCGCAGTCGGGACGGTGTCGGCGAAGGCGAGTAGGGCGCGGATCCGGGCGGCGGGGTCGGCTTGGGCGAGGATGGCTCCCAGCGCCGCAGCGGTGGTGGCCCGGCGGGTGGCGGAGTTGCGGTCGGGGCTGCGCGGTTCGGCGGTGGTGGCGGAGGTGGTGCGGGTGGTCGTCGGCGGTGGGTCCTGCTGGATCCTGGCCTGAAGCGTCAGGATTTCAGTGTGGTAGTGGTGGCGCTGCCAGCCGAGCAGGATGATGGCGAGCATTGCCACTCCCAAGACGGCGAAGGGGGCGGAGATGACGATGGAGGGTGCTTTCATGGCGATCGGATGGTTTGGTGGCCATGGCAGCCATCCGCACCATACGCCAACCCGGATGGCGGTCTTGCAAGCCGAATCGGCCGTTCATTCGCCACCCATTCTCGCGGACCGTTCGGAACGCGCGGGCCGCCAGCAGCGGCCCCCCGTTGGAGCGGGAAGGACAGATAAATAAAACCACGGATTACACGGATGTACACGGATAAAAGAGAAAAACGCGGAGCATCATCCGTGCCAATCCGTGTAATCCGTGGTCAAAAATTCTTAAGTGGCCCGTATTGGGCGGGCCGCGAGAATGGCAGGCGAATGACCGCCCACGGGGTGACGGTCCGGCTTTTCATGGGATGATTCATTCGTCTCTCATTCGCCGGACCGTTGCGGAGAACGGTCCCTGCCATTTTTCAGACAGGCTCTCAGAGATACGGATTGCTCTGTTGTTCCCTGCCGACGGTGGTGGCCGGGCCGTGGCCGGGGAGGAGTTTCGTTTGGGGAGGTAGGGTGAGCAGGTGGCGGCGGATGCCGTCAACGAGCATTTGCTGGCCGCCCCGTGGGAGGTCGGTGCGGCCGATGGAACCGGCGAACAAGGTGTCGCCGGAGAAAGCGAGTTCCAGCGCGGGGAGGTGAAACACGATGCTGTCCGGGGAATGGCCGGGAATGTGATAGAGCGTGAAACTCAGGCCACAGAGGTCGAGGGAGGGGTCGTCGGTGACGGTCAGCCGCCGGTCGATCCGGTAGGGCGGGACCGCAACTGACATGCCGGCTCCGCCGAACAGGCTCTCCAGCGTCAAGTCCGTGGAATAGTCCTCCAAGGCGTGCAGCCGCGCGCCGGCGTCCTGCAGGGCGGCGGCGTCCAGCACATGGTCGAAGTGCTGGTGGGTGAGCAGCAGGTGGTCCACCCGGGTGCCGCGTTGCGCCAGCCACTCGGTGACGCCATCGGGGGCGTCGACGAGGAAATTGCCGTCGGGGGTTTCAACCAGGTAGCCGTTGGTGTCGCAGATGCCGCCGCAGTAGGTCGTGAGTCGCATGGGAGAGGGAGGTTGGAAACTATGGAAGGGTTAGGTGCGGTTTCATTCGTTCGAGGGTTTTGGGGCCGATGCCATCGACCCGGCGCAGGTCGTCGAGCGACTTGAACGGGCGGGCTTCGATGATCCGGTTGGCGGTGGTTTCGCCGATGCCGGGGAGTTGCATGAGTTCGTCGCGGGCGGCGGTGTTGGGGTTGATTTTCCGGCCGGCCGGGAGTTTGGTGGAGGTGGCGAGCTCAAGTTCCGCGGATTCGTCGCGTTCGAGTTTGCGTTCGCCGGGCAGGCTGTCCCAGTCGGTCTTCGCCCAGCCACCGGCTCCGCGTTTGGCGGCCTGGAGTTCGAGGTCCTGGAGGGCGGCCTGGTAGTCGGATTTGGACTTGCCGCCGGGTGTTTCCCGATAGACGCCGTAGGCGCGGGCAAGACCTGCCCTAACAAGCATGCCGGCGAGATCCCCGTCATCGCCGGTGGTCACGAACGCGTAGATCCGCGGGTGGCGGCCGTCGCCCATGGCGTCGGCGAAGGCGGTGTGCACCGTGAAGGGTTGGGCGAGCGCCTTGGCCACTTCCTTCGCCGCAGCTTCTCCCAGGTCCTTCGCGGCCTGGATCGACTTTTCGGGCGAGCCGCCGAAGCCGGTCATGCCGAAATACCGGCGTTGGGCGCGCAGCCGGCGGGCATCGGTTTCGTCGGTCACGTGCCATTCGAAGCAATCCGCGCCATAAAGCCGGATCGTGTGGTGGTTGCCGGCGGTGGTTTCGATCTCGAAGCTGTCACCGTCAGCCCACACGGTGGCCACTAGTCGGCAGTTCTTGAATTCCTGCAACTCCTGGTCCGCCGCGGCGGCGCCGGCCGTCAGCAAAGCGGCTGCGGCGAGGGTCCTGAGAATCACATGAAAAATCCGGGGCATGAGGGATGGGGAAGAAGCTGGCACGGCGAGTCGAGCAGTTCCGGCGACGGTTGGCAAGCGCCGAGCGCGGGGTGCCGAGCGGGGGAACGGCGGATTTATGGAAATCTGCAAACGATTGCATTGCAGGGTAAACCGACCATCTACCAAAACGGGAGCGACACTGGGCGAACGCCCGGCTGGTCCGTTACGCCGACGACTTCGTCGTGATGGCCAGATACCAAGGGCAGCGCATCGACGAATGGCTCGATGCGAAGCTTGAGGGTTGGCTGGGATTGACCATCAACCGGGAGAAGACCAAAGTGGTGAACCTGCACCCGGCCGAGAGCCTCGATTTCCTCGGGTTCACCTTCCGGTATGACCGCGACCTATATGGGAGCGACAAAACCTACCTGAATGTGACGCCCTCCAGGAATGAGCCACTATCAATACCTCCAGCACCTTGGACTTCAACGCCTATGACGAAATGCTTGCAGGAGAGCCGGATGCGGGAACCGGAGCGCAGCGGAGATAGAGCACCCGGAGGGTGGCCCCGCGAGGGGTGAGCGCAGCGAATCAAATCCGCAAGTCCGGTTCGACGAGGGGGAACAACGGGCCTGGCGAAAGCCCCCCGTTGCTCTCTACTCTACTGTCATCCGTGGTTTGATATATCTGTCCTTCACGCCTAATTGAACAGGATTGGGCGAGACGCCGGTGCTCCCCAATTTTCAGACACGCTCCTGGCAATCAGTCTTGCACAGGTGGCGCGGCACGGATTGAATCGCTGCATGCGAAGGATCCTACCGAGATTGGCGGGCGGGACAGGATGCGATCACGGTTTCGGTGGTCGGAGGAAAGGTCGAGGGCGGGTGGGTCCTGCTGCACTCCTACAACGGAATGAGATGACCAACTCATCCACCATGCCGCACAAGCTCTCATCCACCATGGGAGTCTCCCGTGCGCGGCTCAGCATGCCCGGGACCCGCGACTGGTTGAGTGACGAAATCAAGGCCCGGCTGCGACCGAACCAAACCATCACGCTGAACCGCCTGGGCTCCAACCTCAACAATTTTGGCCACTATACCGAACAGCTCGCCGCGTCGATGGCAATTGGCGAGTTACTGCTACAGAGCGCGGGGGACATCATCCGCGTCTTCCCGGCGTGGCCCCAGGGGCGGAACGCCGCGTTCACCAAGCTGCGGGCGCAGGGCGGGTTCCTCGTCAGCGCCGAGCAGGGCGACCACCGGGGCGTGAAGGTCGAGATCACCTCGACGGTGGGAGGCAAGTTACGGGTTCTCAACCCGTGGACGGGGCGGATCGACGAGTGGATCACCCAGGCGGGTGACCGGGTTGAGTGCCGACCGTGAAACGTCCCGGCATCCTCATGCACCTTTCCTTCGCAACCACGTTCTAACGAACGCGGCCACATGCTTCCCGCGTTCTAAAATGTGGTGGTTCATCGTTTGGAAGGGGGCATGAAGGTTTGGTGTTCCATGGACGGGCCTCCGGCGGCACACCCGGGAGCTTGCTGCGGAGCGTCAGCGCGGGCTACTGCGCTGCGCCGGCGGTTTCCATGGCGAGGTGCGGGAAGGTGGTGACCTTGCAATGTCCCTGCATGTTGGACTGGCCGGCCATCAAGTAAACCTTGAGCGGAGCCGCCTCCACCAGACCTCCAACCAGCAATACCCCAGCGATCCATGCCGCTCCCCCAAACTTGTTCATTCGCGTGTTCATCAGTGATTTGTTTGGCCTGGCTCGGGAGATCCGCCTCCGTGCCGATCCAGCCGTGTCAGCGTACGCCGGGGACACCCGAATCTTTCAGGTCAAGGGCGGTGGGTTACTTCAGTTCGTCCCACTCCGCCTCGGTGGCGGACGACTTCTGGTATTCCATCAGGATCTTCCAGCCGTCCGGCTTCTTCGTCAGCAAGCCCTCGAAATGCACGTATTCCTGCTTCGTGAAAAGATAGGGTGCCGTGATGGAACTGTTCACGACGATGCGTCCCTCGCCGCTGGCGCTCAACTCGGTCTTGTCCGGCACGGCGGCGACCTCGGCCACGCCGCGCCAACCCTGGACCGGACGGAACGACCCCAGGGCCTCGTTCCGCAGGAGGTACTGCGTTTGGGCGGGTGACCGGGATGCGAGCAGCGACGCGACGCCGAACAGCAGGAGGGTTCGAATGGTGGATGTTTTCATGATGATACGGAGAAATGAGGAGCGAAAGAGACGCTCGGAGACCGGACGAAAATGGCATTTCGGTCGGCTTTGCCAAGAAAAAATCCAACAGAAAATAGCCAAGGGCAGGGACCCGACCTCTGGGCGGTCCGCGCGATCCTGTTCAATCAAGAATTTTCAACCACGGATTTCACGGATTGTCACGGATAGTGCTCCGCGCCTTTCTCTCTTATCCGTATACATCCGTGTCATCCGTGGTTGACTCTATCTGTCCTTCGCGACTAATTGAGCAGTATTGGGCGGTCCGCGAGAACGGCAAACGAATGACCGCCCATAGGGTGACTGCCCGGCTTTGCATGGGATGGTTCATTCGTATCTCATTCGCCGGACCAGTGCGGAGACCGGTCCCTGCCATTTTTCAGACACGCTGGGCGGGCGGTACTTGACTGCGCCCGGGAACTTGCTGGGGAGCGGCACAGCGGGCGACTGCGATGCGCCGTCCATTTCCATGGCGATCCCTGTAAGTCTGCCTTGTTGCCGGACGTATTTCCGTTCCTTAAACCTTCAATCCAACTCCCGACCCAACCCGCGCCACCATGAAACGTCTGTTGACTATCATCGCCATGTTTTACCTATGCCTGACCGGGGCTCGGGCGGCGGCGCGGCCCAATATCGTGCTCATCATGTCCGATGACATGGGCTATTCGGACATCGGCTGCTACGGCGGCGAAATCGACACCCCTAACCTCAACCGGTTGGCGGATCACGGGCTGCGGTTCACCCAGTTTTACAACACCGCCCGGTGTTGTCCGACCCGCGCGTCCCTTTTGACCGGTCTTTACCCGCACCAGGCCGGGGTGGGACACATGATGGACGACCGCGGCTACGACGGTTACCGGGGCGACCTGAACCGCCGCTGCGTCACCATTGCCGAGGCACTGCATCCCGCCGGTTATGCCACCTACATGGCGGGGAAATGGCACGTCACCAAGGAAACCCGCCCGGCAGGCCCCAAGGACAACTGGCCCTTGCAGCGCGGATTCGACCGGTTCTACGGAACCATCCACGGCGCGGGCAGCTTCTACGACCCGAATTCGCTGACCCGGGACAATACCCAGATCTCTCCCTACGCGGATCCGGCCTACCAGCCCGAGTCCTACTATTACACCGACGCCATCGCCGACCACGCGATCCGCTTCCTCGACGATCACTACCGGAAGACCCCGGACCAACCGTTTTTCCTCTACGTGGCCTTCACCGCAGCCCACTGGCCAATGCACGCGCCGGAAAAAGAGATCGCGAAATACCGGGGGAAATACGCCGCAGGATATGGCGAGATCCGCCGGACTCGCTATGAAAAGATGAAGAAAATGGGTTTGATCGACCCGCAATGGGCCTTATCCCCCCAGGCCGGGAATTTGGAAAAGACACCTAACAAGGATTGGGAAGCCCGTTGCATGGAGGTGTATGCGGCCATGGTCGACCGCATGGACCAGGGGATCGGTCGGATCGTGGGCGACCTGGAGCGTCACCAGCAGTTGGACAACACCCTGATTCTCTTTCTCCAGGACAACGGCGGGTGCGCGGAGGGCTTCGGACGGAATGCCAGGGGGGACTACCCAACCCGGCCCGACAAGCCCCCGTTCAAACCCATGGCCCCGGACGAACTGCAGTCGGACATGATCCCGAAGCAGACCCGGGACGGCTTTCCCGTGATCCAGGGTCCGGGTGCCATGCCGGGTCCCGACGGGACCTACATCGCGTATGGCCGCGGCTGGGCCAACGTCTCCAACACCCCCTTCCGCGAGTACAAGCACTGGGTCCACGAAGGCGGCATTGCCACCCCGCTCATCGCCCACTGGCCCGCCGGCATCAAGCGCCAAGGCGAATGGGAACCGCAACCGGGGCACCTCATCGATATCATGGCGACCTGCGTGGACGTGGCCGGGGCGACTTATCCCGCAACCGTCAACGGCGAATCCATCAAACCGATGGAAGGCCAAAGCCTCAAACCCGCCTTCCAGGGCGGGAAAATCCCCCGGGAAGCGTTGTATTGGGAACACGAGGGGAACCGCGCGGTGCGCGTCGGGCCATGGAAACTCGTGGCCAAGGGTGGCAAGGGACCCTGGGAACTTTACAATCTGGAAAAAGACCGTTCGGAACAGCATGACCTGGCCGGTCAGGATCCGCAGCGGGTCGAGCGCCTGGCCGCGATGTGGCAAGCCTACGCCGAACGCGCCGATGTGTTACCCTACCAAGGCATGGCGAAGTCCGCAACCAGTGCGCCCCGCCGGCCGAAGCAGAAGAAATAGAGAGCGGGGCAGCGTCCGTAATCACACCCTATGAAAACTCCATCGTACCCAATCCGTTTGCTCAGCGCCGTCGTCGGCGCGGGCGCCCTGCTTGCCGCCCTGCCGCTGCCTGCCGCGCCGCCAGTCAAGGTCTTCATCCTCGCCGGCCAGTCAAACATGGTGGGTGCCGGCCGGGTCGAAGCGGACCCCAACCGCAACGGCGGCAAGGGCAGCCTCGGCTACCTGGCCGAGCACGATCCGAAATACAAACCCCTCAAGGACAAGGGGGGAAAGTGGGTGGAGCGCGACGACGTGTCGATCTGGTTCCTCGGCCGCAAAGGCAAGCTCGCCCCCGGGTTCGGCTCGAATGGCGGCACCCTCGGTCCCGAACTCGGCTTCGGCCAGGTGGTCGGGGATGCCCTCGATGAACCGGTACTGCTGATCAAGACCGCCTGGGGCGGCAAGAGCCTGCAGAAGGATTTCCGCCCGCCGAGTTCCGGTGGCCAGGTCGGGCCGTTCTACACCGAGATGTTCACGCACGTGAAAAGCGTGCTCGACGGCCTCAAGACGGAGTTCCCGCAATACCGCGCCGGCTACGAGATCGCCGGGTTTGGCTGGCACCAGGGGTGGAACGATGGCTGTGATCAGGCCGCCTGCCAGGAGTATGAGGAGAACCTCGCCAATTTCATCCGCGACGTGCGCAAGGAACTCGGTATTGAGAAGCTGCCCTTCGTGATCGCCGACAGCGGGTTCGGCGGCAAAGCCGAGACCAACGCGCGCCGGCTCATGATCCGCAGCGCCCAGGCCGCCCCGGCCAAAAAGAGCGAGTTCAAGGGCAATGTGGCTTGCGTGCCGCCCGAGAGTTTCTTCCGCACGCCCGAAGAGTCACCCTCGAACCAAGGCTACCACTGGAATGGCAACGCCGGGACCTACTGCCTGATCGGCGAGTCGATGGGCAAGGCGATGCTCGAACTGATGGGCACCGCCACGCCGAAACCTGCGGCCCCGGCGCCCGCGCACCTGTTTCGCAACACCGACGGCTCCAAGACCTTCAAGGCCCAACTGCAGGGCTACGACCCCAAGACCAACCGGGTCACCGTCCGGCGCGAGAACGGCAACGTCAGCAGTTTCGACCTGAAGCTCCTCCACCCCGACGACCAGGAATTCGTGACCTCCAGCGGCAAGGATGGCCAGTGACGAAGTCGGCTTCGCCGACATCTACCCAACGCTCATGGAAATCCTCGGCCGGGCGATGCCCGACAAGAGGCCGAGGACAGATTCCCCGGCCACGCCGCCTGGCTGGACTGGCCGTGGAAACTCCACCGCATCGAAGGCAACCCGGGCGTGGCGTCCGAGCTTTACAACCTAACTGACCTCCACTGTCAGATGCGGGGATCGACTAATCTCGACCTCTTGATGCGCGAAATACCTCGATTCTATAAGGAATCGTTTCCGAAAACACCTTCACCGACGAAGCCCTCCACCTCATCCTGCGCGTCTCCGAAGGTGTCCTTCGTTCCGTCAGGAACCTCTGTGTCGGATCCCTCATCGAAGCCGTGCGCGACCGCACCAAAACCGCCGGTCTCAAACAGGTCAACGCCGTGCTCATGCAGTCCCACCGCGTCACAACACCCACGACGAACCACAACAACCACCCGTCCACTGTCCGCCGTAGCCATGCGAAGGAGGACGGAGGATGGGATTCCAGCCTGTTGTCTGCCGTCCGCCACCGGGAGCACAGTGGCCGCGTTGGTCACAACGCCCCTGCATCTTCAGTGGCCGCGTTGGCCACAACGCGCCCGCCAATGGATCGCTCCGGAAATCGCGCCCGCTCACCAATGAACCATAAGGAGCGTGGACCTTATTGTCCACGCCGCCAACGGACCGCACATTTCAGCTTTCTGCTTTCAGTTTTCCAGTTTCAGCTCTCCCCAACCCCCACCTTCAAATCCCGCGCACTCCAGATCACTC
>JAIPKB010000152.1 GCA_021733795.1 Akkermansiaceae bacterium
TCGCCCGTGAAATCGAAAATGAATTTGTCTGCAAGCCACACCCGCCGCGGCGCGGGGGGGGGTGGGATCGGCTCGCGGCACAAAGGTGGATGGTTCGATTGCTCCAACCTGCCCCCGCTTCTATGCCTGGCCTTGGGAATTGTGACACCCGGGGTGCCGCGCGCTCCCGCCGCGGAGACGCCACAGGAGGCACCGGCGGGGCTGGTGGCGGCCAGCCCGTGGCAGACGGCGGAGGAACCGGTCTATCGGGATCCCGATGACGATTGGGCCAAGGATCCCTCGGTGATCAAGGTGGGCGGCACCTGGTACATGTATTACACCAGCGCCAACCCGTGGCAGGACACCGGCTGCGGCGGCAAGGGCGAGAGCCGGATCGATTACGCGACCTCGCCCGACGGTTTGCAGTGGACCCGTCAAGGATTGTCGATTCCGAAGGGCCAGCCGGGCGAATGGGATGAGGAGCGGCCGCAGGCACCGGCCAGGCCGGTTTTGAAGGACGGCGTCTATTACATGTATTATGCGGGCAAGAATCCGAAACGGGCGGTGGAGATCGGCTATGCCACCTCCACGGATCTGCGCCACTGGACCAAGCACCCCGGCAATCCGGTGCTCAACAAGGGCAAGTGTAACGACCCGTTCATCTTCTTCGAAAACGGCACCTATTATCTCTTCTACACCGCGGGTGGCGACCGCATCTTCTACGTCACCTCGACCAACCTCGTCGATTGGTCAACGACTCCGGTGGCGACCGGCGCAGTGGGCGAGGGCAGCGTGGTGGTCAAGGATGGGCCGGTCTACACGCTGTTCGGGTGCATCGGATTTTCCGGCAATGGCGAATACTACAAGGCCTACACAACCCAAGACCTCCACCAGCCGTTTGCCGATGCCGGTCGCATCAAAATCAACAATCCGGACTTCGCCAAGGGCACCCTCAGCCATGGCGACATCATCCAACAGGGCAAGGACTATTGGTTTTATCTGCAGGGCACCCGTGACGGCGGCAAACGCTTCCAGATCGCCCTGGCCAAACAACCGCTTTCACCTCAACAGCAAATCCCTGGCATTCCTCGCCGACGCGGCCCCAATGACACCGCTCCGACCGACCGTTGACCCGGGACAATAGCAAAAATGCCGGCCGAAACGAACTGATCCCGCATCTCCGACAACAAATCCGATCTCCGAACCATCGTGAGTCCCAATCCCACATCACTCCGGCCCCTGCTCCTCGTCGCGCTGGCGACGTTCGCTCTCGGGATGATGACCGATCGGGTGTTCTTTTTTTCAGGCGGTGCGGGAGTCGGGCCGGATACCACGCCATCGGATAACCGGACCAACAGGGGGGCATCGCGCAGTCAGTCGGCCGGGCCGCGCGGCAACAATGAGCGAGACCGGTCGCCCCGTGATCGCGGGGAACGCCCGGATGACGAACCGGATCCGGATCATGAGGAGGACGGGCTCCCTTCTCCGGTGCAACGGGTTCTGGAAGGGCTTGAACGTGGCGGGCGCATCGATGCCGCGATGGCCGCCGGACTGCTGGACCAGGTGAACTCGGTTCGCCACCGCCGCGAGGTGATCGAGCGACTGGCCCGGCACTGAGGCCGACAGGATCCAAAGGCCGCGGCCGCATGGGCGAATGAGTTGAGTGACCGGGACCAGTGGGTGGCCCTGGAGTCCCTTCTTCATGGATGGGCCGCAACCGATCCGGCGGGAGCAGCGTGCTACGCGGCACGGTCGCCCAATTCGGAACACAGTCTTCACATGATCCGCCGCATGGCCCAAATCTGGGCCGAACAAGATCGGCCTGCCGCGATGAACTGGGGGCAGACCCAATTGGATCCAGGCAAGCGTCAACAAGCACTCGGCGGCGTAGTGGAGGTTTGGGCGGGTACTGATCCGGCAGCGGCGGCAGCCTTTGCGTCCTCCATCGAGAATCCCTACGAACGCCACGAGGTCCTTGAGATCGCAGCCCGCCGCTGGGCCGCCCAGAGCACGACCGAGGCGATGGATTGGGCTCAGACCCTGTCCGACGTCGATCGCCAGCGCGCCACGAATGCCGTTCTTCACGAGGTCGCCGAGAGCGATCCGGCCCGCGCCGCAACGCTCTACGAGAACATGACAACCCGGCAACCGGCACTGATGGAGCAGATATTTGCGCAAATGAAAGCCCCCCTCCCTTCCCCTCAGGCCCCCAGCCGTTTGCGGTCGGCCAGCAACTCGTTGAGGAAATCGGAAGGACTGCGATCCGTGGTGGCAAGGCGGAAATCGACCCGCAGGGCACCACAACGGGCGCGAAAGCCCTCGATCGCCGCCCCGATGGCCTCGCAGTAGGAGCGGCGGACCAAGGCCGCATCCGCCTCCAACCGCTCCCCGGTTTCCATGTCGATGAAATCCGAAACCCCATCAAATGGCAGATCGAGTTCGGCGGGGTCCAGCACCTGCACCAGCACCACATCATGGCCGCGGCGGCGGAAATGGGCCAGCGCCCTGAAAATCGCCTCCGGCGAGTCCAACAAATCCGACAACATCAGCACCAGCCCGCGCCGGGCCATGCCTTCGGCCAGTGCTTCCAGCGCCTTGCCGGTATCGGTGCGGCCGCCGGGTTCATGGCTGCCCAGGCTTTCGAGGAAATTCCTAACATGTCGACTCCCGCCCTTGGCCGGCAACCGGCGGCGGACCTCGTCGTCGTAGATGACCAGCCCCACCGAGTCCTGCTGGTGGTGGGCCAGATAGGCCGCCGCCACCGCCAGCTCGCGGGAGAATCCATACTTTGTGAGCCGCCCGGAGTGTTTGAAATCCATCGAGGCGGAGGCATCGATCACGAGGTGGACGCGCAGGCTGGTCTCCTCCTGGTATTGCTTGATGTAATACCGCTCGCTGCGGCCGAAGACCTTCCAGTCGAGATGCCGCAGGCTATCGCCCTGAACGTAGTCGCGGTGGTCGCGGAATTCCACACTCGCCCCTTTCAGCACGCTCGAGTGGCGCCCGGCCCGGCCGCCCTCCGCCGTCCAGCGCGAGCCGAGCACGAGGTGGTCAAGCCGCCGCATCGTTTCGGCTGATAGAAAGTCACTGAAGCTGCTCATCTCATATTTCAAATCTCATATTTCAAATCTCATATTTCAAATCTCATATTTCAAATCTCAAATCTCGAATTGGACCTCCCCGGGCCTCACCGGACCAGCGCGTGAAAGAGGATGTTCACGCCCAGCGCGGTGGAATCCGCGGCCTCGTAGCCGATCGCATACGGGGCGGGGGCCTGTTCCCAACCGGCGGACAGGTCGCGCGGGCAGTAGATCACCGCAGTGGTCCCATTGATCTCGGCGGCCAACAACTCGGGGGCGGCGGTGCGACGCTGGTCGAGCTGCGCGGCCAGCGCGGGCCGGAGCTTCACCGAGGAAACGTCGTTGGGCTCCCGAAACAGCGAGGAGGTGGCCGGCACCGGGACCAGCGGGTGATCCGGCAACACTTTCGCCATTTCCGCCCGAAACGCGGTGTCAAAGGTGGGACGACCATCCCCGGCCTCGGCAAACAGCACCCCGCCTTTCATCAAAAACTGGCGGAGATTGGCCCGCTCGTTCTCGCCCAGCGCGAAATCGGTGGTGCCTGTGAGATAAAGCAGCGGGGTTTCGAACATCGAGGCGTCGGAGAGGACCACCTCCCGCCACTCGAAGGAAACCGGCGCACCGGTGGTTTCGTTGAGTTTGCGCAGCAGCATCGGCACTGCGGCGGGGCGGGTTCTCCAAGGCCCGGCATGGGCGACCCACCCGATCCGCAAACTGCCGGCCTTGCTGCCGCCGGCATCGGCGAGTTCCACGCTCTTGCCCGCGCTGCGGCCGGCTTCCTGCATCGCGGTGACATAGGACAGCAGGTTGCCCCCCAGTTTGCGCGCGTCGGCATCCTCGTAACCCCAGCTATCGTGGCGGTTTTCCTCCCAACCCATCGCGATGTCGAACCGGGAGATGAGGATCGCGGTGCGGTTGTCGAGGTCCACCCCGTCGATCCACGGGAAGGAGTCGGAAACCACCCCGTCCGTGATCGCCCGCTCGCGGTATTTGACTTCCTTGATCTCGTAATAGGACCGGAACACCGGGTGATCCAGCCGCAACCGGTACACCGGGTTTTCCGGCAGGATCCGGCGGGCGGCGGCCACTGCGGATTGATAGAAATCCGGGTGTCCCACCAGCGCGTTGAAGATGATGGTGCCACCGTTGCGGACGTATTCGCGCAGCCGCCCGGCCTCCTCCGGTGAAAGTTCAAACGGTTTGTAACCGGAGCGGTAGAGCACCGGGTTCTCGCGCGGATTGGTGGAAACCTCGGACCAGGTTTTGATGTTGGAGCTGAAACTCGCACCCATTTCGCCGCTCATCCATTCCAGCAGTTTTTTCAGGTCGTGGGGGGTGCGGGTCCAGTCCTCGGCGTCCGCAGTGCGGATTTTGGTGAGGAGGACCGGCGGTTGCGGCGGATTCTTGCGCTCCTGGCGTTTCTGCGGCACCACCGGATACGGCAATGGCGGCATCCCCTCGGATGAGGAAACCTGGGCCGGCGGCGGCTTGGGCTTCTCCAGCGGCGGCGGTTCGGGAGGCGTGGGTGCCGCCAGCACCGCCAACGGGCAGATGACCAACAAAATGGCCCCAAGCACCAGCGAAGTGACTCCCTGGCGGTCGGGTGGATGTTTGCGGTGCTTTGCCATGGTTGTGGGTGACAGGAAATCTTTGCCCGATCCGGGCAGAATTGAAAGGCATTTGAGAGTGATGGCATCCCATTCACCTTCCTCGCTCGGTTCGCCTCCCCTCTCAAGACCACCATTTTCAAGATTTTTCAAAAAAGACATAATTTTAGCTTGCCATGGGGTGGGTGGCCAATAGGGTTCCCGCCCCATGCCACGCGTTTCAGGAAAAGCAAAGACACGGAAAGCCGTCGCCAAGCGCTTCAAAGTTACGGGCACCGGGAAGATACTACGTCATAAACAAGGAAAACGCCATCTGGCGCTCTGCAAAAATCGCAAGCGCAAACGCCATTTGGGTAAAGTGACTCTTGTTTCCGCCGCTGACAGACGCAATGTCAGAGAGAATCTTCCCTTCGCCTGAACCTTGTTGCACTTGACCACGACAACGCCCCCGTCCGCGAATCGGACGGCCTTTACACAGCCAGTTCCCGCGAGGGAAACACGATCAGGCGAGACTGTGGAAGGACATTTAATAACGGCCTGTTCAAAACCAGATAAAAGAAATGCCACGTGCCACTAACTCCCCCGCCAGCCGCAAGCGCCGCAAGCGCGTGTTGCTGCGCGCCAAGGGCTTCCGCGGTTTCCGCTCGAAGCTCTACCGCTATGCCAAGGACGCCGTCCGCAAGGCGATGACCTACGAATATCGCGACCGGAAACGCCGTAAAGGGCAGTTCCGCCGCCTCTGGACCCAGCGGATCAACGCCGCCGTCCGGGCCGAAGGTCTCACCTACTCACGGTTCATCGAAGGCCTCAAGGCCGCCCACATCGAAGTTGACCGCAAGATCCTCTCGGATCTGGCGATCACCGATGCCCCGGCGTTCTCGGCCCTCGTTGCCAGAGCCAGGCAGGCCCTCGAAGCCAAGCACCCGGTCGTGATCGAGGCCGCCAGCGCCTGATTCGGATTCCGCACCACTTCACCTCAACCCACCGCCCGGCCCACCCGCCGGGCGGTGTCTTTGGTACCGGGGGGAGAACAGGCTTCCAGCCAGTTGTCTGCGGCTGAATGGCCCTTTCCGTTCACAGCCTCAGATCCACCACCACCGGACGATGGTCCGACCCCAGATCCGGCCCGGTTTGGCAATTCTCCACCGCCACCGCCCCCTTGATCAGCACATGATCGATCGGAATGGCGAAAAATGGATTGCGCCACCGCCAGGTGGCACGCACCCCACGCCCCCACCGGCTGTCCCGCAGGCCGGCGGCGTATACCGGCTTCATTGCATGGCACCACGGAGTGGCATTCAGGTCGCCCGCCAGCACCACCGGCCCCGGCTCCTGCCGCACTTCATCGGCCAGCTCCAGCAGCACCTGGTCGCGGTCCCGCGCCATCGCCCCGGATAGCGGAGGCAACGGGTGCGCCCCGATCAACACCACTTTCCGCCCGCCGATGTCCAGTTCCACCCGCACCGTCGCCACGTCCAACAACCCGCTCGGCACCTCACGCTCCGCCAGGAACGGGTGTTTTGAAAACAACGCAAACCCGAAATTGCCCTCCCGTGGCTCCAACACCTGATAGGGCATGGTCGCCCGCAATTTTTCCAGCGCCGCCGCCCACTCCGGAGTCACTTCCGGGAAAAACGCCAGATCCGGGTCGGTTTCCCGAACCCAATCCACCACCTCCGCCCGTCGCTGGTTGCGGCTCAATACGTTGAAACTCAACACCCGGAATGGTATCATCCCGCCCGCAGGCTCATTCCCGCCGCGATAGTAGGGCACCATTCTCGACCCCGGAGCCAGCAGCAACACCCCGGCCAGTGCCGCCCACGCCCACCGCCGCAACCCCACCAGGCCAATCAGGCACAATCCCAACACTCCCAAATACTGCATCTGAAACGGCCGGCACAACTCCAGCAGCCACCATCCGCCATCGACAAATCCCGCCAGCGACGCCCCGCCGGCCCCCAACACCGCCAAGACCAGCAACCGCGCCCAGCCAGCACCTCGCACTGGCACGGCCAGTCCCTTGCATTCCCGCGCGCTCACTGCGAATTGTTAATCAACTTCTTCACCGGGCGCTCGACCACGTATTTGCTTTCGATCGTCCTTCCGTCGCTGGCAGTCACCGTGCGCCGCGTCAGGCAGCCGGTCAACAGGGCGGCCACGGTAGCGGCCAGCAGGCATTTGGCAAAAATGGAATGGAGTTGCATCGCTGGCCACAAGATGGAGGCTCCAGGCGGACCGCACAAGCACCAATCCGAAATGCCCCCCATCCTCATCATTCCTCAATCATTCTCTTGCATCGCCGCGCAAGCGCCCGTAACCTCCCGCCCGCCGTGCCTGTTAATGCCATCCTAGCCCTGGAAGACGGACGTTGTTTCGAAGGAACCGCCTTTGGCGCCATCGGAACAACCACCGGAGAAATTTGCTTCAACACCTCCATGACTGGTTATCAGGAGGTCATCACCGATCCGTCCTACCGTGGCCAGATCGTCGCGATGACCTACCCGCAGATCGGCAACTACGGAGTCAATCCCGCCGACGCCGAGTCCGCCGCCCCCCACATCCGCGCCTTCGTCATCGGCGAACTCTGCGAGGTGCCCTCCAACTGGCGCTCCACCCAGTCCCTCAACGACTACCTCGCCGAACATGGGATCCTCGGCATCGAGGGCATCGACACCCGCGCGCTGACCAAGCACCTCCGTTCGCTCGGCGCCATGCGCGCCTGCGTCACCACCGCCCTCAACCGCGATGCCGCCATCGCCGCCGCCACCGCCTCGCCACCCATGGCCGGCATGGACTACGTCCGCGAGGTTTCCACCCCGGACGGCTACCTCTGGACCGGCGAATCCCGCCGCTGGCGCTTGGCCAATGCCTCCACCGGCGAGGACACCAACTACGCCGACCTGCCTCCGGTCCGCCACCGGATCGTCGCCTATGACTTCGGCCTCAAATACAACATCCTTCGCCGCCTCCGCCAGGCCGGCTTCGAAGTCGAGGTCGTCAATTCCCGCACGTCCGCCACCGAAGTCCTCGCCAAAAACCCGGACGGTGTCTTTCTCTCCAACGGCCCCGGCGACCCCGCCGCGCTCGACTACATCCACCAGGAAATCCGCCAATTGTTAGGCGAAACCCCCATTTTCGGCATCTGCCTCGGCAACCAAATTCTCGCCCACGCCTTTGGTGGCGGCACCTTCAAGCTCAAGTTCGGCCACCGTGGCGGCAACCAACCGGTCAAGGATCTCCGCTCCGGAAAAATCGCCATCACCTCCCAAAACCACGGCTTCGCGGTGGACCCGGCTTCGCTCCCCGACGACGTGGAAGTCACCCACATCAACCTCAACGACGGCACCGTCGAGGGCATGCGCCACCGCACCCACCCCGTCTTCTCCGTCCAATACCACCCCGAGGCCGCCCCCGGCCCCCACGACGCCAACTACTTCTTCCAGGAATTCGCCGATCTGATCGACAATGCGAAGCACTAGATTCTAAAATTTCATCATGAATACCATCATCGCAGGCCTCCAGTGGGGGGACGAAGGCAAAGGCAAGATCGTCGATTACCTGACCGAATCCGCCGATTTCGTCATCCGCAGCCAGGGCGGCAACAACGCCGGCCATACCGTCGTCGCCCACGGCGTCAAATACATCCTCCATTTGCTGCCCTCCGGCATCATCTGGGACCACAAGACCAACGTCATCGGCAACGGGGTGGTCATCGATCCCGTCGGCCTCTGCCAGGAAATCGCCCGCACCGAGGGCCAGGGGGTTTCCATCACCCCGGAAAAACTGCTCATCTCGGACCGCGCCCACGTCGTCCTGCCACTCCACAAGGAATTGGATGCCGCCCGCGAGGTGGCCCTCGGCGAGCACAAGATCGGCACTACCAAACGCGGCATCGGCCCGGCCTACGCCGACAAAATCAACCGCAGCGGCCTGCGCATGGCGGATTTCACCGATCCGGATTACGTTCGGGAACGCATCGCCCACCGGGTGGTGGAGGCCAATGACATCCTCGCCCGCTACGACCTGCCCACCTTCGAGGCCGCCGCCGTCTGCGCCGAGGTGTTCACCGCCATGGAGCGCCTGCTGCCCCACGTCACCAACACCATCCCGGTCCTCCATGAGGCGTGGAAAGCCGGCAAAACCCTGCTTTTCGAGGGTGCCCAGGGCACCTTGTTGGATATCGACTTCGGCACCTATCCCTTCGTCACCTCCTCCAACACCACCGCCGGCGGTGCCTGCACCGGCACCGGCCTGCCACCGATGGCCATCCAGCGCTCGATCGGCGTTTGCAAAGCCTACACCACCCGCGTCGGCTCCGGCCCCTTCCCCACCTGCGACGAAGGCCTCTCCGCCTATCTTCACGGACTCGGCCGGGAATTCGGCGCCACCACCGGCCGCCCCCGCGGCTGCGGCTGGCTCGATACGGTGCTGCTGCGCATGGCCTGCATGGTCAATGGCGTCACCCACCTCGCCGTGACCAACCTCGATGGCCTCGATGCCTACGACACGCTACAGATCTGCACCGGTTATGACATCGACGGCACCGTCCACCCGCTGCCGCCCGCCCGCCGCGATCTCTGGGACCGTGCGGTTCCCGTTTATGAAACCCTCCCCGGTTGGCAGAGTGACACCACCGCCTGTACCCGCTACGAGGATCTGCCACCCGCCGCCCGCGCCTACCTCGATCGCCTGGCCGCCCTCTGTGGAGCCCCGGTCGGATTTGTCGGGGTGGGCCCGGATCGGGCCCAAACCATTGCCGTCTGAGTCCCCGCCCATATTTTCCGCGAGATTTCACCAACCTCTCATTCATTCTTCATCACCGCCCGCCAGTCTCACCCGCGAACACCCCACCGCGCCGTGAAACTTCTCTTCCCTCCTTCCCAACCCGCTCCACAAGCCCCGCCCGTGCATCCCTTCCCCACCATTCCGCGGCACATCGCCATCATCATGGATGGCAACGGACGCTGGGCCAAGGAACGCGGCCTGCCCCGCCGCGAGGGACACCGCGCCGGTGCCGAAGCCGTCCGCGAGGTCCTCGACGCCTGCAAGGAACTCGGCGTCGATTACCTCACTCTCTACGCCTTTTCCTCGGAAAACTGGAGCCGCCCGGAAGCCGAGGTCCAGGCGCTCATGACCCTGCTCGACCGCTTTCTCCGGGAAAAAGCCAAGGACCTCGACCAGAAAAACATCCGTCTTCAGGCCATCGGCCAGCTCGACCGGCTCCCGGCCAAAACCCGCGCCTTGCTGGATTCCATCATCGCCCGCACCGCCGGCCACACCGCCATGACCCTGGTCCTCGCCCTGTCCTACGGTGCCCGCGAGGAAATCGTCAGCGCCGCCCGCAGCATCGCCACAGAGGCCGCCGCCGGCACCCTCGATCCTAACGAGGTCGATGCCGCCCTGTTCGCCTCCCACCTGCAAACCGCCGGCATCCCGGACCCCGACCTGCTGGTCCGCACCTCCGGCGAAATGCGCCTCTCCAATTTCCTCCTCTGGCAGATCAGCTACGCCGAAATCGTCATCGTTAAAAAGAACTGGCCGGACTTCCGCCACGGCGACCTGCTCGCAGCCGTCGCCGAATACCAGCACCGCCACCGCCGCTTCGGCGCGCTGTGATCGGAGAGCCCGGCCAAGGAACGCGGCCTCCCCCACAGCGAAGCCGAGCTCCCGGCGTACCCAAGAGCCGACAACCGAATGGGGATCTCAGGGTGCCGGGGCCTGCATGCTTTCGAGCAGTTCCTCCATCGGTTTCTGGCTTAAGCCGATGAATCCCTCGCGCGGGCTGTCGATGTCGGCATTCAGGGTGATCACGATGGCGATCAGCACCGGAAATACGATTTGGCTGAAGGGGGATCTGCCTTCGAAAGAACCACTGTTAAGCCCGCTGGACCAGGCACCGGCCCCAGCGACGATCAGCAGCATCAGCCAGACCGCACCCGGAATGTGGTTGCTGCCTTCCGCCATGCGCTTGGTGTGAAGGTCGATGGTTTCGTTGAGCGAGGTGATGAAACTGACCGTCGCTGGCGTGGGAAGCTCCGCCGCCGCCGCCGCTGCATACGACCAGAGCGAGGTGTGGATTTCCGCGACTTGTTTGAGCAAGGGGCCAAGGGCGGCAGGGTCGCTGGCGGCGTAGAATCCATCCAGGCGCAACCGGGCGTATCGCTGCAGCAGATCCTTCACCTCCTGTCGCTGCTGGGCCGGCAGGAAATCGGCGCGCAACCAGGTGGTGCCGATCGAATTCGCCTCTTCGATCACCAGCGAGCGGCGCGCTTCATAACGACTGACGGCCATGGAAAAGCTGAAGGCCAGCAGCAGGCCGAGCAAGCCCAGCACCGCGCCCAGCACCGCGCCCTGGATGACCCCGCCGTGGTGCTCCGCAGCCTCCGGCTTGCGGCGGCTTGCGGCCCGCCCTAACCGGAATCCCCCCTCCGCGCAGAGCAGCAGCAACGCGCTCACAATCAGGAGCACGGCCCATTGGTTGATGAAGATGCTGTAGAGGAATTCCTCGATCATGATGGTTGAAAATAAATTGCATCTTTATCTGCAAGGTGGCTTTCTCGGGAGGCTGTGGATTGATCAGTCAGGCCCATGGAATTGCAAGCCCGATTTCACAAAAAACCGGTCCCTCTGAATTTTACGGCGGGTGTCAATCGTAGGCCTTTTTGCCCTCGCGGATGGCGGCGCGGTTCTTGCGTTCGATCTCGGCCCGCGCCTCATATTTCCGTTCGCGCTGCTGGTCGGCCTCGCTGGCGACAAAGCCCTCGGCGTCGGGATTGGGATTTTTCTTCAACGCTTGCTGGCCCTCGCGGATGATCGCCAGCGCCTCGCGGTAGCGCGGATCGTCTTTGGGCAGCTGGGCCAGCCCGGGACTGACCTCCGGCCGGTCAAAGCTGATGTCGGTGATGCCGGTGGCCACGCCGAGTTTCTTGAGCTGGTCGAGCTGGCCGCCGCTGAGCGGACTGCGGCCGTAGGGATTGTTCGGATAGGCGCTGGCATAACTCGGGTAATAGGGGGCGTTGAGATCCACCCAGGTCACGATCTTTTCCAGATCCTCCGGGGTGAGTTTGACGTCGGTGTGTTTATTGGTCCCCTCGCGGAAATGCAGCAGCCGGCTGGCATGCGAACCCCAGGAATACGCCTGCCGGATCTCGGGCGGGCCGGCACCCACCACATTGAGCGCACCCTTGGTCCACAGGTTCACATAGGAGGCGTTGAAGATCAATCCCCGATCACCCGCCAGCACCAGCTTCTTGCCGGCCTCCTTGCCATAGTCGTGGCAACGCACGCAGTTCCGGTCGAACACCGGCTGCACATCCAACCGGTAGTTGAACATCCGGGCCGGGCCGTGCCAGCCCTGCAGACGGCTCGGTGCCCGCTTCAGGGCTAACATGTTCTTGGGGGTCATCGCCGGTGGCGCAGCGCGGCGCTCGTCGTGGCAGCCGACACAGCCGACCCATTCGCCGGACTGGACGGTGGTGCCGCTGCGCATCGACTGGATCATCATGCCATCCTCGTCGAGCAGTTGAAAATAGACAAAGCGGTCGGAGGGCAGGGCGAACGAGACGGAGCCGTCAGCCTCCACCGGGACCGTGCCAAGGATCCGCTTGTTGTTGAAATCGTGCCAGTTCATGCCCGGGCGCTCGACCCCCTGGCCGTTCCATCCGGGTTCGGTCCAGGTGCGTTTTTCCGGTGACTCGATCACCCGCAGGAACTTGACGCTGCCGGGTTTGACGTCTTCCATGTGGGTCCCCTCATAGACGTTCTGCACATACACATAACCGTCGGCGTTGTTGAAATCGCGGCGGGTGGGGATGACCGGCGGCCGCGGCCGCGGCCCCAGCGGCATCGGGTCGTAACAACCCTCGCCTTCACTGTGCAGCAGAATCTCGTTGCCGAACACATCCACCAGATAGATCCCCATCTTCTCGCCCTCGCCGGTCATCCGCGAACACAGGAAATACTTGTCCGATAGCGGATAGGGGTCCTCGTATTTCGGATTGACGCCGGTGAAGCTGTCAAAGCCGCCATTCGGCTTGTCGGGTTCGCTGACGCGGTTGATCGCGTCGGCCGGCCAGGTGCGCACGATCGGCGCCCTGCCGTCCACCCCGCGGCCCCGGTCAAGGATGGCCAGGGCGCCCCAGGGCCGGTCATGGCAGGATCCCAGGATGCAGAGGATCCGGTCGGTGCCCGGAATGGCGCGCGGATTGAGCACCACGCCGCCGGCCGCCGTGTTGTTGCCATAATAGCCCGCGTGGTTGGTGCCATCGGGGTTGACGGTCCAGAGTCCCTGGGCATTGCCGAAATTGCGATCGATATATTCCCAGCGGTAATAGACGATGCGGCCGTCGGGCATCAGCGAGCCATGTCCCTCGAACAACGTGCTCTTGCCGATCTGATGGATGTTCGCGCCGTCCGGCTTCATGCGGAACAGGTTGCCCATGATGTGAATGTTGCACATGCAGTATTTCGGCTCGCGCGAGGACGTGAACACAATACTGTCGTCCGGCAGGTAAAGCGGGTCGATGTCGAACACCCCCTCGGCCGAGGTGAGCGTCTTGAGGTCACCGCCGGCGGCGTTGACTTCGTATAGATGATAGTCGTCGCGGATGTTCCTGCGCATCGAGAACACGATGCGTTTGCCATCGAAGTAAACGTCGGGATCGCGCAACCGGCCTTCCGGTCCCGGGTCCGCCACCACCCGGGTTGCGCCGTCGTGGGCCAGATCGAGGGTCTTGAGCGGGCCGCCGGGCTGGTAACTGCCGGTGTTGCATTCGCCCGTCTGGAACATCGTCGCAGTGTTATGGTGATCCCCACGATACTGGCTGCGCACCACATATAGCAACGGCTGCCCGCTGACCAAAGGGTTGGCGACCAGCGCCTCACGGCGGAGATTCTCGAACTCCTCCGCCGGCATCTGGGGCAGGCTTGCCAGCTTGTCGAGACGCTCCAGGAAGGCCTTGCCGCCGGGATAACGGTCGCCAAAGGTGGTTGTCAGATCCGTGATGGCCTCGCGCAGCGACACGGTTTCCGGAGTACCGGTGGCGGGAGTGGGCCCGGCAGCGGCCGGCACCAGCAACGGCACCGCAGCCAACACGAGGCACCCCCGGAGCTTGCAACGCCAGGTCATGGGTTGAATTACTAGGAAATTGCTTTTCGGGTTGGTGCGCATGAGGGGCTAAAGAGAGGTTCGGAGATCGGGAGCAAAGGGGTTGCGGGGAAAGGGGGCCGGAACCGCTGAGTTCGCCGCCCCAACAGGGACGGCAGGGCGGTTTTCCAGCCAAACGGTGGCGTAGGGTGGGTCATGGGGTCTTTCCAAGACGAGGATACGGTTTGCCCTTCCCATGCCAAGGAAAAACGGGACTTGAACGAAAAATTCCTCGATTGCCAGTTTCCCTCAGACGCGAAAGCCTTCTGGATCCGCACTCCGTACCACCGGTTCATTTTCACATGTCCACTCGGTAGACCTCTCCAGGTTTGGTTTTCATGAAGGGAATTGATGGCCTTCAGCATAAACAAAGCGGGATCAAGTGGCATCTCCCCAACGCGTTGCGGGAGTGGGCGAAACAGGACCCGGCCAAGGCCGGCGCCTGGCTCGACCAGCAGATCGCCGCCGGGAAATTCGCCAGCAAGACGCTCGATGGCAGCAGCCAGTTCCGGACGCAGTTCGAAAGTGTGATGTCAGGCGTGTTGTTCCCCTCCGACCCGGACGCCGCCGGACGCCGCCGGGCGCCGCTTGGCAGCGCTGCCGGACGCCCAGCGCGGTGAGGTGGCCAACAGCTTGCTCGGCTCGCTCAAAGAGGGAAATCTGGCGGCCTTCATCCAATTGGTCCGCGCCCAATTGCCGGCGAAAGAACAATCTCAAATCTTCGCCCAACTGGCAGGCCAGCGGCAACGATGATGTGTTAGACACATTTTTGGAAAGCTGGACCGCGCGTAATAACAAAGAACTGGCCCGCGTTTTTGTGGCAAGGATTGCCGATCAATCCCGCCGTGCGGCCATCCTGAAACGCCTCCAATAAGATACCCACCGCGTCATGAAGATCCCTCTCGCCCTTGCCGTTCTCATCCTCGCCGTCGCGGCCGGGCTGGGTTGGCATGGCTCCCACCAACTCGCCGCCCTTCGCCAGACCCGCGCCCAACTCATTGCCACGGCCGCCAACCGCGGGATCGCCCCCGATCTATCAAAACCGGCCGCGCCGGGCCGCGGCCCCAAGCCGACTTCCGCTGTTAGATGCGGAAATCGACTAATTTCGACCTCTTGAGGCGCGAAAAACGTTGATTCTATAAGGAATCGCTTCCGAAAACGGCTGTGGTGGAGACCCTGCCCATGGACACACCCGGCCACCCGGTGGT
>JAIPKB010000153.1 GCA_021733795.1 Akkermansiaceae bacterium
CAAGCCGGAAACCGCCACCTCCGAGGTCTTTGCCGAGCTGGTGAAGGATCTCACCCTGCACATCGCCGCCTGCGCGCCCAAGGGCCTGTCCCGCGATGACATCGCGGCCGACCTGATCGAGAATGAAAAGGACATTTTCCGCGCCCGCCTCATCGCCGAGGGCAAACCCGAAGCCATGATCGACAAGATTCTCCCGGGACAGCTTGGCAAATTCTTTGCCGAGAGCTGCTTCCTTGAGCAGGGCTTCGTCAAGAACCCGGACATCACTGTCACCAATCTCCTTGCCGCCAAGAGCACCGAACTCGGTGACAGCCTTACCATCAACCGCTTCGTCCGCTTCGGCCTCGGCGAATAACGGTTGGCAACGGTAGCACGCCACCGCCGCGGCCGGCCTAAGGAGGGTGGACATTCCTGTCCACCGGCCTAAGGAGGGTGGACATTCCTGTCCACCGGCATAAGGAGGGTGGACATTCCTGTCCACCGGACAAAGAGGCGGGAAAGAGGCGCCCAAGACAAGCCGTAGCGGCTTTCCTTGGGCCATTTTTTCACCTCTCTTTGGCCCGCACTCTCATCGGGCTGATCCTTATCCACTTCGCTGGCTCCGCGCAGGCTTGCTTACGGAGCGCTGGCTGATAGCCGGCGTGTCCAAAGGGGGCGAAGGCCGCCGTTCTTTCGCCCTTCATTGGTGAATGTGGGCGGGACGCCCCCATGCCTTGAGGAGGGCGGGACGCCCACCCCCCTTGCCTCCACCCGGGATGTGACGGTTTTGTGGGAATCAAACTTTTTTCTTGGCGCAAGGAGCGGATTTTGAGGAAATTCGCCCGTCACGGCCAACCTCTATTCAATGTCATGAAGTTTAGTTCATCTTTTCTGCTCCTCAGCTCCTTTTCGCTGATCACTTCCGCTTATTCCACAACGATCCTCGTCAGTGACAATTTTGATCGTGCCGATGGGTCGCTGGTTGGAACTACCCCCACACCAGGCCCCGGAGGCACTTGGCTGCATCACAGCGGGACCGCAGGCGACTTGCTCATTACCAGTGGCAAGGCTGTCGTTCAGCATGGAACTTCCAGCGAAGACGCCAATGTTCCCTTTGCCGCTCAAACCGTGGGTGTCATCACAGCTAGTTTTGACATCACAGTGCATGACGAGACCGCCATAACTGGCACCAATTTTGAGTATTTCGCCCATTTCAAGGATGGTAGTAATCGTTTCTATGCTCGATTGGATGTTGTCGCACCCAGTGGCACTGCTGGTAATTATACTCTCGGTATCTCAACAAACGGCGACACCGCCGAAACCACTTTCCCCACGGATTTCAACTACGGTGATACGGTTACGGTAAATTTGTCGTTCGATTTCGCAACCGGTTTGGCTGCGCTGGCGGTCGGCTCCACGACGCTTTCATCCACTACCTCTATTCCGACTGGCGTGACCATTAGCGCATTCGCCTTGCGTCAGTCGGATTCCTCCAACGACGAAACCATCACAGTGGATAATCTGGTTGTTTCGCAAGTCCCCGAAACCTCCGCCGCCCTGCTCGGCTCGCTTGCCATGCTCCGTCTGCTGCGCCGCCGCCGCTGAGGATGGGTGGAGAAGCCTGTCAGGCCTCCCCTCGTCGCGGGTCATGGCCTGTTAGTTGAGCAGAGAGCCCCGGCCAAGTTCGCACGGAAGCGAACGGGACGCAAGCGCAGGTGAAGCAATTCCAGTGTCCCTCTGCGTTTCCCTTGGCGACCTTAGCGTCTCTGCGGTTCAATTCCTCCAAGTGCTCCGACGGTCACAGACCGCCGCTACCACAGACGCGCTTTGGCGGCGGCCTGGATGTCCACGAGCTTACTGCGGTCGGGTGCGGCACCGCGGGCTTGGTCCGGCTTGCCACCGCCCTTGCCGCCGGCCAGGGTCACCAACTCGCGGAGGAGGTCACCCGCCTTGAGGCCGGCGGCGAGGGCCTCGGGTCCGCAATGGGTGGCGAGGTGAAGCTTTTCGCCATCATCGACGATGAGCAGGGCGGGACCAGCGAAACCCTTCTTCTTGAGGCCGTTCTGGAGTTCCTGGAGCAGCGAGGCATCGGCCTCGAAGGTGGCGATGATCGGGCCGCCCTTGGCGATGAGTTCGGCGAGGGCTTCGTCGGCGAGCCTGGCGGCTTGGGCGGATTGGATTTTTTTGATCCGCTTCTCGGCCTCGATGGCGGCTTCCCTGGTTTCCTCGAGCGTCCGCAGGGCGTGGGCAAAAGTGGCGTTGATTTCTCCGATGTCGGCGCGTTCGACGAGCATGGCGGCCATGATGTGGGGGAACTCGTTGACGGTGACGGGGGTTTCGCCGAGGGAGGCCAGCTTCTCATTGGCGGCCGCGAGTTTGGCAGTGGCGGTCTTGAGGTCGGTGTCCCATCTCTCGGCGATTTCGTTGAAATGGGCCCACGCCGCTTCACCGCAGACCGCCTCGATGCGGCGGACGCCGGCGGCGATGGCACCTTCGGACCTGATCTTGAACAGGCCGATCTCGGAGGTGTTGCGGACATGGGTGCCGCCGCAGAGTTCCATCGAATAGCCATCGAGCGCGTTGCGCTTGCCGCCGATTTCAACGACGCGGACGATGTCGCCGTATTTGTCGCCGAAGAACTGCATGATGTCCTTGCGGTCCTTGATCGAGGCATGGGGAACCTCCGTCCAGGAAACAGCCATGTCCTGCTTGATGGCACCGTTGACCATTTCCTCCATCGCGGCGAGTTGTTCGGAGGTGAGTGGCCCGCTGTTGAAGTCGAAGCGCAGGCGGTGTTCATCGACGGACGAGCCTTGTTGGGTGGCGTCCTTGGAAACGGCTTCATGCAGCGCCCAGTGGAGCAGGTGGGTGGCGGTGTGGTGGGCTTCGATCAGGCGCCGGCGGGCGGGGTCGATGCACAGGACGACCTTGTCGCCCGGGGCGATTTGAAAGTCGAGATTTGAGATTTGAGATATCACAAGGGCGCGGGCTTTGCCGATTTGTTGGACGCCGGTGACGGGGATTTGGGCCTGGCGGTTGGAAACCGCCGCCACGGTGCCGGTGTCGCCGGCCTGGCCGCCCATTTCTGCGTAGAAAACGGTGCGGTCGGTGATCACGAAGAGGGAATCCTCCTGCGGGTGGATTTCCAACACGGTGGCTTCGACTGCATCGTTGTTGAAACCGACGAATTCGGTGACGGCATCGGTGGCGATATCCAGGGCGCGGACGACGGTGGACTTTTGGGCGGCACGGGCACGTTCGCGCTGCCCCTCCATGAGTTTCTCAAACCGCGGCATATCCACCTTGAGTCCGCGCTCGGCGCACAGCAGTTCGGTTAGGTCGATGGGGAAACCGAAGGTGTCGTAGAGTTCGAAGGCGATGTCACCGGAGAGGGGGGAGCACACGCGCCCCCGCGTGTGGCCGGAGACGCCCTCGTCTCCGGCTTGCGCCGATCCTTCAGAAAACTCCCGACACCACGTCCAACGGTAGTCCTGCGCGTGGTCCACCAACCCTGCTGCGACCGGATTGCCGATGATGGAATCGTATTTTTCGACAAGATCCGATTCGCTGCGGATCAAGCGGTCGAAGGATTCCTGATTCCACAGGTGCCTGATGTTGTCGTTTTGCAGCACCCTCCGCCGCTCCTTGAGGATACTGTGGGCAGTGGCGGATTTGAGCGGCTGGAGGATCTCCGCAAGCGTGAAAAAGGAGGGGTTGGAATCCGGGGTTCCGGACTTGATCTGCGGCTCGATGAGGAGATGGACGTGGTCCGGCATCACGCAGGCGGCGTAGAGGTGGATCTGGCCGAGCTGCCGTGCGTGGAGGATGGAGGAGAGGATGGTGGTGCGCTCCTCATCGCTGAGGATGTCGTGGTCCAGGGTGGAGAAGGTGACCATGTATTTCCCCCAGGGTCGTTCGAAGTGGGGGAGGTTGCGGCGGGTGTAGGTGGGTTCGGAGGGTTCGGAGGGTTCGGAGGGTTTGGAGGGTTTGAGGTTTGCGGGGATGGTCTGAGGCGAGGGCGCCCCAGACAACACGCGAGGGCGCGTGTGGTCCCCGGTCGCTTCTTCGAAGCGCTTCAACCCGCGGTCGAGCGTCTGGTTGAAGCTTGTCTCCTCCTGCTCGAGGGTCTGGCGGATGGCATCCTGCCGGTTGACCAATTCCGGGAACACGCCGCCCATCTGCGCGACGAGGGTTTCCACGAGGGCGCCGAAGAACGGTTTGTCGCCGGAAAACCCCAGTTGGCGGCCGTATCGAACCGCGCGGCGGAGGATTCGACGCAGCACGTAGTTTCTGCCGTTGTTGCCGGGCAGGATGCTGTCGGCAACGGAGAATGAAAGGGTTCGGAGGTGGTCGGCGATCACACGGAAGGCGATCGCGGTTTTCATTTCCTCGGTGAACCCGGCGCGGTCGGCACCGGGTTCCGGATAAATATTGACGTAAGTCCTGCCGCTGAGCTCCTCCAGTTTGCGGAAGAGCGGGGTGAAGACGTCGGTGGCGTAGTTCGAGGGCTTGACGGAGAAATCGGTGAAGCCTTTGGTGTTCTGGATGATCGAGCAGGCGCGCTCGAAGCCCATCCCGGTATCGACATGTTTGGAGGGCAACTCGCGGAAACTGCCGTCGGCCTCGGCGTTGTATTGGATGAAGACAAGGTTCCAGATTTCGATGCAGAGGTCGGAGTCGTTGTTGACGAGGCGGCCTTGGGAATCGCCGTTGGGTGTTAGGTCGACATGGAGTTCGGAGCAGGGGCCGCAGGGGCCGGTTTCGCCCATCATCCAGAAGTTATCCTTCACGTTACCGTTGACGATGTGGATGGCGGGGTCGCAGCCCTTGGCGCGGAAGAGGCTGGCCCATAGGTCCCAGGCTTCCTGGTCGAATTCGCCGGGGTCGCCGGGCTTGGGGGCATAGACGGTGGCGTAGAGCCGGTTGGCGGGGATCCCCCAGCGCTCGACGATCAGCTCCCAGGCCCAGGAGATGGCTTCCTTTTTGAAATAGTCGCCAAACGACCAGTTGCCGAGCATTTCGAAAAACGTGTGGTGATAGGTGTCGTAGCCGACGTCCTCGAGGTCATTGTGTTTGCCACCGGCGCGGATGCACTTCTGGGTGTCGGTGGCGCGGGGCGGGGCGTAGGGGGCTTTTTCGACGCCGAGGAAATACGGCACGAAGGGGTTCATGCCGGCATTGGTGAAGAGCAGGCCGGGCGACTGCGGCAGCAGCGACGCGGAGGGCACGATGGTGTGTTGTTTCTCGCGGAAGAAACTGAGGAAGGATTCGCGGATCTCGGCGGCGGTCATGGTCGCGCCCGTCAAACCATGAATCCGGCCGGGAGGCACGCAAAATCACTCGGGATCAACCGGAAACGTGCCAATTGACCCGGAAATGCCCCCATTCGTCCCCGATCAACGCGCGGCCACCAGATCGTGGTTCCTCCACGACAGCGATGGGAATGGTGGCGAAATATCCGACCGGCAGGGACCCCGGTGCATTATTTCCGGGGCGTCCCACGCGGTGTGGGTGTTAGAGGCGCGGCGGGAGGATCAGTTCGTCGCCGGCCAGGGGAAGCACCGGGCCGAACCCGGGAAGCGGACTGGCGATGGCCTCGGTGCCCTGAATCGTGGTGACCTTGAGCTGGCCGAGAATGCCGCTATTGCGTCGGATGGCGAGAATCGTGTCCTGTTGCACTTGCTCCGGCATCAGGATTTGGATCGTGGCAAAACCGCCGTACTGGGCATCCTCCACGTATTCGCTGACAGTGGCGATGAGCAGGGCCTGGTTGACGAGGCGGGCTCGCCGCATTTCCGCGTTGTCTTTCTCCACCTTCCGCTTGTCCAACTCCAACTGCTCGCTGTCGGTCAGTTCGTCGTCGCGCAGCAGTTTGGCGGCCTCCAACGCGGCGAGTTTGGCCTGGGTGGCCGCCATTTCGTCCTTCATGGACTGCATTTCCTCGACGCTTTCAATGGGCGGGGCCACGGCGACACTGCCGCCTTTGACATACTGACGTTCGAGGGCCTGCCGCTGCTGCTCGGCCCGGATGGCCGAAATTTGTTCACGGAGTCTCGCCACCTCGTCCTCCGGGGTGGCGGCTACCTTCCGGTTCATGCCATTCCATGACATCACCAGCGCGGCCAACAGCAGCGCGATGATGGTGCCAAGCAGAAGTTTCATTGTGTCCATGCGCGGGAGTGTGGTTCAGGTTGTCCCGGATGTCAATGCGCGATCCATCGGCCCCATCGAGCCGGGTGACGGGTTTTTCAGGTCGGGGTCTGCCAGGGGTGGCGGTGGGTCCCGGCGCTGGTGGCTCAGCGGGTACCCGCCGGGTTTTCAGGAATGGCTCCTTCAGCGGGGTCCTCGTTCGGTTGGATCGGCGGCACGGGGGCTTCAGGCAGTTTGTCGGTGACCGTGGACTTGTCCGGAATCGCGGGTGGGGTCGGCGGAGTATCGGTAGGAACAGGAACCACCGGCGGCGTCGGCACGGTGCCGGGGGCGGACGGCAGGCTCGGATCAATGACGGTTGGAATGACCCCGTCCGGCGGGAGGCCGGCGGGATCGAGCGGGGGCAACGCGTTGCCACCGGGAACCGGCGGGTAAATCTGATATTCTCCAGGAAGCGGTTGTGGCCCGGTGGGTTGGGCGCTGGCGTTTTCCACCATCACCGCCGGCACGTAGCCGATCTCGCCGGTCACATCGAGTTCCACTTGCAGGTAGCTGCTGGACACCCGGATGACTTTCATCCCGGTTCCCCGCAGCAGCACTTTGTCGGCGTCGGCCTCGCCCTTAGGCAGGTTTTTGAAAAACGCGGTATTGTCCATCACCGCCCGGACCAGGTCTCCAGCCCGGAAAGCGGATTGGGAAGGGGAAACCTGGGAGGATCCTCCAGGGGTCAGCAGCGGATCAAAATCGCCGCTGGAGAGCGGTTTGTTCATGGTCTCGCACGCGGTGAGACTGAGGAGGGCGGACGCGGACAAAACCGTTAGATTTTTCATGGCAAGGGGGAAGGTCGCACAAACTCGGACCCGTGTCAATCACTCATCCTTGAAAATGGGCCGGGGGCATATACTCGGGTTGATTGAAATATAGAGCCGGGGTTAATGATGGGGTTGGCAAGCGGACAAAGCCAATCCGGTAGTGACGGTTGGAAAGTGGTGGGCACCATCAGTCGGCGGGAAACGGCTCCGCCTGGTGGCGGGTCTCGATTTCCTCTGGCGTGTAGCCCGATTGGGAGGTTGGGGTGGCGTTTGGCCGATAGCCGGCGGTGCCCGGTGGGGTGTCCGACCGGAGGATGGCCAAGCCGAGTGCGAAGCAGGCCAGCACCCCGGCCGCGGTTCCGAGCAGCAGGGGTGTCACCACTCCCCGCCTGGAGTGAAGCATCCGTACCCGTTGCTCGAGGCTGCGGGGAGCGGCCAGCGCCATGACGGTGGTCGGGGCCCGGCTGGCGAGGTCGCACAGGATGTGGGCGTAGCGATCCGCACGGAAACCGCAACCCACCACCCGGGCATCGCAGGCAAACTCCGCCTGGGTTTGCAGCTTGGCCGCCAACCACCACACCAGCGGATTGAACCAATAGATGATCGCCGCTCCCAGTGAAATCATCCGCCACAGCGGATCCCACGACGCGTGATGGCCCAGCTCATGGAGCAATACCGCGCGTTTGGTTTCCGCGTTCCAGCGGTGCCAGTCCCGCGGCAGCAGCACCAGCGGCCGCCAAATCCCACACGCCGCCGCCCCAGCCATGGCCGGGCCCACCCGCAACTCCACCCGCCGCCGCAGGCCAAGCTCGACCGCGCACCGGCCGGCCAGCTCCAGCTCTGCCGGATCGATCAATGGCAGGGCCTCCGCCCGCCAGGCCGCCAATCGCCGCAGCGCCAAACCCAGCCTCACCGACTGCACCACCGAGCCAGCCAGCCACAACCCCAGCAGCCACCCCCCGGCCCCGGTTCCGTCCACCGCCACCGGACCGCCGCCGGTAGCCGCCGCCGCCGCCGGCAGGACATGCCATTTCGGCAGCCAACCCAGTAGCGGATAGACCAGCAACCACACCAATGCCATCCGCTGCAAGCCCGCCAGGCCGACCCCACCCCGCCGTTCCACCCACCGCAGCACGGCCAGGGCCACCAGCGAAAACCCGATTGTCTGGGCGAAAAAAACGTTCATGACTCGGCGGGTGGGTGCTCTTTGATCAAGCTGCGGATCCGGGCGATTTCCTCCGGCGACAAGCGCTGGTCCTGCGGATCCAGCAACGATGCCACCAGCTTCTCCGGCTTGCCGTCAAAAAACGTGTGAAGCAGATTGCCCAAGGCGGAACGTTTCGCCTTCCCCTCGGGTACCGCCGCCTTGTAGATATATCGCCGCGCATCCTTGCCGTGCAGCACCACCCACCCCTTCTGCTCCAAGGTCGCCAGCAAGGCCCGGATCGCCGAGTACCCGGGAGGATCCGGCAAATGCTCCAGCACCTCCTGCGCCGACGCCTGCCCGAGCCGGAACAGGATGTCCATCACCTGCCGCTCGCGCCTCGACAAACCCTTGTCAAACAGCGATTTCATGCACCGATCATACCCGCTGCTGGAAAAACCGCAAATAAAATGCTGAAAAAACTGCATTTTTATTTGACAAGCCCCTCTTGAAATGCTGTTTTTCCCGCACCATGAACGCACTCGTCAGTCTCAAGTCGGCGCTCCGTGATCGGAGTGGATTCATTTTCAATGTGTTGGCTACCGTGACTACGGCGGTTTTGCTCGGGGCCTGCGCCAGTTCATCGGATCCCTCGGCCGGGTATGGCGCTGCGCCGGGATCCACCAGTCAGATTCCCTGGAACTCGGCCTCGTCGCCGGGTTTGGCCGCGGCCCCTGCCCGGGCTGCGGACGCCAAGGTCCGGAGTGGTTCCGCCGTGGCGGAGTCCGAGGCCTTTGCCAAGCCGACCAAGGAACGTCCCGGACTGGCGACCCAGTGGGGTGGCAGTGTCAAATCCGTCTTGAGCAACACCAGTTTTGCCCGGGCCTCGACCAAGCCCCATGGGGTTGACGCGATCTATTACAACGACTCTGCGGGGCTCAAGGCGATGGGGGTGAAGGACATGCGGGTGGCCGGGATGCAGCAGGCGGCAGGCGGGGTCTTGGAATGGGGCATCCGCGGCGGCTTCAGCCTGTTGACTGCCTACAAATCCTACGGCAACCACCGTCGCTACGTGGAGGGGCGCAATGGATCGACCTACAGCATCGTGGTGAAGAACCGTTGCAAGAGCCGCATTCTGGTGGTGCTCAGTGTCGACGGCCTGGATGTGATGGATGGCAAGCCCGCCGGCACCTCGCGGCCGGGTTATGTCATCAATGCCGGTGAAACATTGGAGGTGAAAGGCTTCCGCACCAGTCACGATGCGGTGGCGGCCTTCAAGTTTTCCACAGTTTCCCAATCCTACGCCAACACCCGCCATGGCGACACCCGCAACGTCGGCGTGATCGGGCTGGCCGCATTTCTGGAAAAAGGCCGCGACCCATGGACCTGGATGCCGGACGAAATCCAAAAACGCGAAACCGCCACCCCGTTTGCCACCGCCCGCTGAGCGGAGCGCCGGGGATCTTGACACCGGTTCCAGGCGTGTTACCCTGCGCCAGTCATGCCCCGTTTTCTTGATCCCCGCAGTGACATTGTGTTCAAGCGTATCTTCGGCGAACACCCGGAGATCCTGCGGGATTTTCTCAACGGCGTGCTACCCTTTGAGGATGAGAGCGAGTTCGTCACCGAGTTGGAATATCTCCCGGTCGAGCAGGTGCCGGAGATCCCGCTCATCAAGAACAGCATCGTCGATGTCCGCTGCAAGGATGCCGCAGGGCGGCAGTTCATCGTTGAAATGCAGATGGAGTGGACCAGTGCCTTCCTCCAGCGGGTGCTGTTCAATGCCAGCAAGGCCTACGTGCGCCAGTTGGAAAAGGGCGAACATTACGAATTGCTCTGCCCGGTTTGGGGCCTCAGTATTCTGGATGCGACGTTTGATCCGGATCCTGACATCTACTATCACGACTACCGGATCGTCGCCAGCGGCAAGCCCGAGCAGGTGTTGGAAGGGTTGCGTCTGGTATTTGTCGAGCTGCCAAAATACCGGGAAACCCAGCCGCAAGAGGCGCGCAAGCTGCGCTGGGCATGGCTCACCTTTCTCCGGGAAGCTGGCCATGCAGGCCAGGCCGGGCATCCCACCACCGAGGAATTCCGGGCTCAGGTGGGTCTCAGCGACCCCTTGCGCCAAGCCCTGCAAATCGCCGAAGAATGCGGTTTCACCCCGGCACAACTGGAACGCTATGATTCCTTCTGGGATGCGGTGAGCCGCGAACGCACTCTCATCCGGGGAAAATACGCGGAAGGCCGCGCCGAGGGCAGGGCTGAGGGCAGGGCTGAGGGCAGGGCCGCCACCCTGCTGGAGACGGCGGCGGCGATGAAAGCGTCCGCCATCCCGCCGGAGACGATTGCCGAAATCACCGGATTGTCCCTATCGCGGATTACAGAGTTGTAGCGCGCGGGTTCCCATTCCGGGCACAGTCGTGATTTCATGTGGCGCATTGGCGAATTGCGGCTATCGTTGCGCCTCCCAAACCATCCCCACTCCAACCACTCCATCACCTCCATGCCCTCCTCTTCCCCACTTTTCACGCCTCTCACCGTCGGTGAGCTGGAACTTCCCAACCGCATCATCATGGCCCCGCTCACCCGCTGCCGGGCTGGGGCGGGTCGCGTGCCGACCGAGTTGATGGTCGAGTATTACGCCCAGCGCGCATCGGCCGGCCTGATCCTCAGCGAGGCCACCGCCGTTGGCCCGGATGGCGTCGGCTACCCGGACACTCCGGGGATTTGGTCGGAGGAACAAACCGCGGGTTGGAAACCCGTCACCGCAGCCGTCAAGGCGGCCGGCGGCAGAATTTTCCTCCAGCTTTGGCACGTCGGGCGGGTGTCCGATCCCTTCTATCTGGATGGTCGGCTGCCGGTCGCCCCCAGCGCGATCCCCGCAGCGGGCCATGTGAGTCTGATGCGCCCGCAAAAACCCTTCGTCACCCCGCGTGCGCTGGAAACCGATGAGATCCCCGGCATCGTGGAGGCCTATCGCAGGGGCGCGGAAAACGCCCTGGCCGCCGGCTTCGACGGGGTCGAGATCCACGGGGCGAATGGCTACCTGCTGGACCAGTTCCTCCAGGACTCCACCAACCACCGCAGCGACGCCTACGGCGGACCGATTGAAAACCGCGCGCGGTTGATGTTGGAGGTGACGGATGCCTGCATCGGCGTTTGGGGCGCCGGCCGGGTGGGGATGCATCTGGCACCCCGCGGCGACTCCCACAGCATGGGCGACTCCGATCCCGCCGCGACCTTCGGCTACGTCGCCCGGGAGCTGGGCCGGCGGCAGGTGGCCTTCATCTGCGCCCGCGAGGCGGTGGGCCCGGATAGCCTGGGACCCGCGCTGAAGCAGGCCTTCGGCGGCGTCTATATCGCCAATGAAGGACACACCTGCGAAAGCGCGGAGGATTTGTTAGAATCCGGCGTGGCGGATGCCGTGGCCTTCGGCAAGGACTTCATCGCCAACCCGGACCTGCCTCGGCGTTTCGCCCTCGGCGCTCCGCTCAACGCCCAGCATCCGGAAACCTTCTATGCCCCGGGTCCGGCGGGCTACACCGATTACCCGGCATTGGAAATCTGATGGCAGGCTCGACCAAAACTGGGCTGGACAAGCGGGGGTGGATTGGAGCAGCATTGGGCCTGCCATGAAACGACTCGGTTTATTGATGCTGATCCTTCAACTCGCCGTGCTGCAGGGCGCTGCGGCTGGGTCGCGGTTTGCCTTGATCCGATTCGAGGACATTTTGAGCGAGTTGGCCGCATACAAGTCTGCGAATGAAACGATGCTTGTGGAATTGAGCAAGATCCCGGAAAACACCCGCAATGTTCAGCTTCAGAAGACGCTCAAGGAGTTGGACGGGATCCTGACCGAATTGAAAAGTTCCACCACCGGTCAGACGAAGACCAAGGAGAAGCTCGCCCGGAAGGCCAGCTCGCTCCAGCAGGAGGCCGAATCCCTGCGGGTCGATTACGCGGAGTTTGAGGCACGAGAGATGAAGCGGATCAAACGGCAGATGCTCGATTCCCTCATCGTCCTGCAAGGGCAGATCCGGCAGGCGGCCGTCACGATTGTCGAGGAGCGTGGCTTTGACTGCCTGTTCGAGATCAAGGGCAACTCCAATACCTCGATGCCGGTGCTGATCTACGCCAAAACCCCGATCGACATCACCGGCGATGTGCTTGCCGCGCTCAAGGCTGCCGAGCCGCCAGCGGGTGATCCCAAAAAACCCAAATGATCCGGCCAAACCCGCGAAGAGAACCCCCAGAACCGCTTGATCCCTATGGAATACTTACAAATCGCCATCCAAAGCCCCTTTGTGTGGGGCCTGCTGCTCGGGCTGATGATCGCCGGCTTCATCTGGAAAGCCGGGTTTACCGCCCGCCGCCACGCCTTGGGCGAAAACAAACGGCTGCAAGGGGAATTGCTGGATCTCCAGGGGCACCTGAACACCCAACTGAAGATCAACGCCTCCGGCAACGAAACCCTCAGCACCGAGCTTGCCGCACTGCGCACCCAAAACGAGAATCTCCGGGTCAACCTGGCCTCGCTCCAGCAGAAACCCGGCAAGGCGGAACTCCGCCAGCTCCAAGTCCATGACACGGCGATCCGCACCCTGCGCGAGCAGGCTCCGGGGTTCGCCCCCGCCTGGGAAAAGGCGGTCCGGCAGGCCGAAACCGAGATGGAAGCCGGCGACAAGGGGCTCATGAAGCTCGTCCGCCGCGTCATTCCAAGCTTGGGCAACGCGTCCACCGGTTCCCAGGCCACCACCGTGGTGGCCGAGGAACAGGATTAGCCCGCCTCCGTCCATGGGCCAAGACTCCATTCCGCCCGCGCCGGGCTATCGCACCTACGGCGGCTACCTGCGCGAAAAATTTGGCGGCCACCGGGTGTTCAAGGTGATTGTCGATGCCGGTTTCACCTGCCCCAACCGCGATGGGAAAAAAGGGTACGGGGGCTGCACCTACTGCAACGTGGATTCGTTCACCCCCGCGCTGCCGCGCTCGCTCGACGCCATCCGCGCCCAAATCGAACAAGGCATCGTCCGCGCCCGGGAGAATTACGACGCCGAAAAGTTCATCATCTACTTCCAGCCGAACACCAACACCTACGCCCCGTTGGCCACCCTCCGCGCGCTCTTTGACGAGGCGCTTTCCATCTGCCCGGAGGATGTGGTGGGGTTGGCCGTGGGCACCCGGCCGGACTGCCTCGACCCGGAGAAAATCGCCCTGTTGGAAAGCTACACCCGCCACCTGGCAGTGGACCTGGAAATGGGCATGGAATCCATTTACGATGAAACGCTGAGCCAGCTCAACCGCGGCTGCACCCATCAGGATCTGGTGACCGTGCTCGACCAGTTGGCCCACAGTCCGCTCAACCTTTGTGTCCACACCGTGTTCGGTTTCCCCGGCGAAACCCGCGAAATGATGCTCGCCTACGCCGCCGAGATCAACCGCTTCCCGCAGATCGCATTCGTCAAGCTCCACCATCTCCACATCGTCGCCGGCTCGATCATGGCCGTCCAATACCAACGCCAGCCATTCCCGCTCTTCTCGCTCGATGAATACACCGACTTCCTCTGCGCGTTTCTGCCCCTGCTGCGGCCGGACATCGTGATTCAACGGCTGTTCGGCATCTCCGATTGGGACCTGCTGATCGCCCCCAACTGGGGCCTCAAAAAAGTCCGGATCCAAACCCACATCACCCGGGAAATCGCCCGCCGCGGCATCATCCAGGGCAGCGCCCAATCCTGTTCAATTAAGCGCGAAGGAAAGATGAATAAGACCACGGATTCACCCGGATAAGGGAAAGCGCGAAGCACCATCCGTGCCAATCCGTGCAATCCGTGGTTGGAAATTCTTAATCGCTCGGTATTGGAGGCAGCGCCTGCCGGGCGTGATTCTCATTCCCGCTTGAACGACTGGATGATCGCCAGGCAGGCCTCGGAGGTTTTCTTGGCCGCCGGCATGGCCAGGGTCGCCTGCAGGATCAGCACCTCGGTCTTGGCATCCACCAGCACCAGATAGACCGCCGTCGCCGGATCGTCGCCGGCTGCGGGCTTGTCTTTCTTCGGGCTGGCGATCACCACGAACCGGGCGTCGAGGCCATCCACCTCGCCGGGTTCCACCTTGGGGTCCTCCTTGAGGCCCATGTTTTTCTTGTAGTCGGCGGCCACACTTTTGGCGGTGGCATCCAGATCCGCCTTGGCCCCGTCCTTCACCGCCAGCTTGCTCACGGCGAACAAGGCGGTGCCGTCCTTGTTCTCACGGACGATCAGCGCCGCTCCGGTGTCCCCGGTGGGTTTCTTCCAGTCATCCGGAAACTCCAGCGAGTACTTGTCCTTGGCGATCTTTTCACGTCCGGCGTGGCATGGCAGGACCAGCAGCAAACCCAGCAACAGTGCGTTTTTCATGCCTCGGACCGTAGCCGCCCGTGCCCGGAAGGCGAGGAAAAACCTCCGGTCTTTTAAAATAAAAACCGCAGGCCCCAAGCGGAAATAGCGCCGTAGCCCCGTGCTCCCGCTCATGGGCATGCGCGTCAAGCCAGCGTGCCAGCGGAGCACAGCCGTCCCGGCTGTGTTGGAGAACGGGCTTCCAGCCTGTTCTGGGCCTGCGGTGCTGCCGCGTGCACCACACCCGAACCCGCCACCGCAGCCGAGACGGCCGCGCTACGAGACAGCCGGGACGGCTATCCTCCCTTAACTTGCCGCGCATGCCTCATGGCGGGGGGCGTCAACACCTTCACTATCAAAAAGCAATCTGCTTAACCTATCCGAAGTGATGTCCAGTGTCATTTTTTAAATAAATCACCGCCTAAAGCCGGGAAAAATCCAAGTCCCTCCGATTTTTTTGTCCGTATTTCT
>JAIPKB010000002.1 GCA_021733795.1 Akkermansiaceae bacterium
GGCGAAGAGGGGGCGATGATCCTGCCGCACACCAGCGGTCCGCAACTGCTGCCCAGGGACAAATTCGCCGCCACGCCGCGGCCGGCGGTCAAGGGGGAGAACCACTACCATGCCTTCGTCAACAGCATCCTAGACAACACGCCATGCGAGTCGTCGTTCGACATCTCAGGCGCCATGTCGGAAGCCGTGATTCTGGGCACCGTGGCGCTCCGCTCGCCCGGCGTCAAACTGGAATGGGACGCCCCGGCCCTCAAGTTCACCAACTCCGAGGAAGCGAATTCCCGGCTCCGCAGGTCCTACCGCGAGGGCTGGAAAATCGAGGGCCTGGGATGATTCCACGCCAGGCGACGACCGCGTCTTTTTCCACCACTCGATTGCCCCACCCAATGATGCAAGCCGCTTTACCTAAACCGTTGGCGGTGATGCTCGGGCTGGCCGCCACCTTGCTGGTCGCCACCGCCGACGACGGACTAACAAAGGCACCCGCCGTGTTGAGTGTCCGCTTGCAAGCGGCTCCGGGCGCGGACCAACCCGCGCCGGTGGTCGGCTGGAGTGAGTCCTTGAAAAAGCCACGCCCGCTGCGGCTCCACTTCCTCCGCATCGACCTCACAGACTCCCGTATCGAACCCTGTGTGGTGCTGGCGGATGATCCGGACGGTCCGGGCCCGGCGGAAGCCAAACTCACCCGGTCGTCGGAATTGGCCAACCGCACGCCCGGCTTGCTGGCGGCGGTCAATGCCAATGCGTTCGCCCATCTGGCCACCGCCACTCCGGCGGAACGCAAGCGCGGCTGGTTCGCTGGTAAATCCGTCGATATCCAGGGGTTGGCCGCCGCCGATGGCCGCATCCGCAGTGAGCCGCAGGCAGGCCGGATTTCGTTCTGGTTCGATGCCGCGAAACAACCGCATCTGGGGCCGCCGACCGCCACCGGGCTGGTCCGGCAAGGGGTGGCCGATTGGGGGGAGTTGCTGCTGACCGGCGGGAAGGTCGTCGCCAAGCCGGCGTCCGTGCTTCATCCCCGCACGCTGGCTGGCTTCGATCCCGCCCGCCACTGGTTGCTGTTGGTCGTGGTCGATGGCCGCCAACCCGGAACCAGCGAAGGGATGAGCCTCCCCGAAGCGGCCGTGCTGATGCAACAACACGCCTGTTCCGAAGCCATCAACCTCGACGGCGGCGGCAGTTCCATTCTTCTCCAAAAGCAGCCTGACACCCCCGGCTTTACCATCATCAACCATCCGTCCGATGGAGTGCCGCGGCCGCTCCCGGTGATGCTCGGCGTCCGCCAACGGAATTGAAGTTCAATGCCTATAATTCTACAGTGTGTTAATAGATTTGACGTTTTCGTAACTATTCAGGTCTTTCAGCGGGCAATCGGCAGCCGCCGCCACCTGCGGTCCGTTGAAGCACGCGGGCAGCCCCATCTGCATGTTGGACTGTCCTGAGCACAGCCAGACATCACCGATCTTTGTTTCATGGTATGCGGTGATCCTGCGTTTCTGGAAATCCCGGTCAGCTCACGGTACCACGACGATCCGGCCTTTTCCTTCAATCCACTTTTCGGTGGCGGCGGTGTAGGTGCCAACCGGTTTTACGACCTTGGCGACGGTGAGAGACTTGACGGTCAAAACGCCGGCCTGGCCCCCGGGGCTGTCGGTCCTGACAGTGGTGTTGGCCGCCATGACCAGCGCGGCGACACTTTCGTTGCAACCGTTGAGGCTCAGGTAGGCGGCACCGTTGTTGCCGGCGTTGAGCACCGTGATGCTGGCGCTGTCCTTGATCTGATTGCTGTTGCTCCAGTGCAGGCAGTCGTTGAATCCCTGGCCGCCGACGAGCACGTCGCCGCTGATGGCGTCCACGCCGTCGGGCTTCTCGAGTTGCACGCGGCCGGTGCGGACGTGGAAGGTGCCGCTGGTGGTGTTAGGCCGGGCGCCGGCCAGGCGCAGCGGATCATTTTTGAGGTGGCTGCTGGACGGTGCCATCAGCAACGCCACGTCGCCCGTGCCGGAGATCGTTCCCGTGTAGCACAACGCGTTGCCCGCACCGCTGTCGATGGTGAGGGTGTGGCCGTTGGTGATCAGGTCGATGTCGCAGGTTCCGGTCTGCCAGCCAAACTTGGTGTCGCCGGTCATGTTGCCGGTGTTGCCGGCACCGATCTCCCGGTTGGGGACGACGTATTCCCCCTGGATGTCGACGCGCGGATCGATCGTGACCCCGCCGCCGCCCTCCAGCCACGGCTGCGGCGCCTTGTGGGTGCCTGCGGCGATCTTCTTGCCATCCACGACGAGCTGTTTGATAGTCACCTGGCCGTCGGTTCCGGTGCGGATCCCGGCCCGGCCGTCGAGGACGATCCTGGCCAGCGTGGTGTCGTGGCCGGCGAGATCCAGCAAGCACGGCTGGGCCTTGCCATTGAGGGTGACGGTGGCGGCGGGCCCGAACTGCCCGTCGCCGCCCAGCACCACGGTGGCAGTGCTGGAGCCACCACCGACCAGCAGGCTGCCTGGGATGGCGGTCACGCCGGCGGGCTTGCTGAGTTTCAGCACCCCGGACGTCAGCACGGTGGGGCCGGTGTGGGAATTCCCCGCGCGGCCGGTGATCTCGATCGGCGGAGCACCGGCGGCAGCGCTGAACGTCACGCCACCGGCCCCCGTGATGAATCCGCCGTAAGTGACCGGCTTGTCGCCGGTCGCGGAAAACGTCAGGCCGAACCCGCCGGTGCGGACCGGGATGGCGCAGGTGCCGGTGGCCGGACCGAAGGTGGTCGCCGCCGTGAGCACGGCAATCGAGTCCGCCCCGAGGGTCGCGTTGGGGTCATCGATCACGCCGCCAGTCTCGACCGACTTCACCTCGCCCACCACCACGAACCCGCCGCCGGTGATCCAGCCGTCGGCCGCCGTGTAAACGCCGTTGGGCAATTGTTTGCCCGCCAGCTTCAGCGAGCCGACCGTTAGAACGCCGCCCGCCTTGGTGTCGTCGGTCGCAATCCTAGTGTGCGGGGCCATTGCGAGACTGGCGAATTTTTCATTGCAGCCGTTGAGGTTGAGGCTTGCCCCTCCGCCTGGCGAGTCGAGCAGTTCCACTGCGGCGGCGTCGTTGAGTTGATCGTCGTTTGCCCAGTAGAGGCAATCGTTGGCGCTCCGGCCGCCAACCACGATCCGGCCGCCCGCGGCATCGACGCCCGCGTCCTTGGCCAGCGTCAGGCGGCCGGCCTTGACCTGCCATTCGCCGTTCATCGTGTTCGGCTCGCTGCCGCCCAACACCAGCGGCGAGTCGGTGAGTTTGCCATCACCCCCGCCCTGGATGACCTGCACGGTACCGGTGCCGGAAATGGGTCCGTCATAGCGGCCCGCCCTGCCGCCGGAGCCCTCGAAGCTCAGCGTGAAGCCGGGGTTGATGACCGGGTTGAGGCATCCTTCGCCCGTTCCCTGGAAGCTCGTGTCGGCCGCGAGCCTGGCGACGCTGCCTTGTCCCAGAACCCGGCCCGGATTGGTCACCACGCCGCTCACCTCGACCATCAACTGCAGCCTGATCTCGCGCACGACCATTGGATCGCCCTGTGGCGGGGTGCCGCGCAGGCGCACCGCCTTGACCTGGTTGTCGCTCAGCACCGCCCTGGCGGCACCCCCGGTCAGTTTGGCAACCGTGACATAGCTGCCGCCGTCGGCCGAGACCTGCAGTTCCGTGCCGTCGACCAGCCCCCGGCCGTTGATGCCCGTCCGGACGTCGATGGCGTGGACGAGCGCGGGCTTGGCCAGCGTGACGGTGAATGAATCGCCGGCGGCAGGTGCGGTGGCGGATTGATAGAAGGTGTCGTCCCTGCCGTCGAAGGCGAACACGGGCAGCGACAGGTCACGGCTGCCGGCGTCCGCCGCGAAGGTGGCGTCGATCACGGGTTGCTGAGGCAGGCCGATGAGCCTGCCCACGGCCGCGTCCAGCGCTTGATAGCGTGCGGAAAACCCCGCCTCCGTGGCTTGGTTGTCAGGTCCCCAGGTGCGCTCCTGACGGCCGGCGACGGTGCGCACCCTGGCGGCATTGACTTCGGCGGATGCCTCCCAGGCCACCAGGATGGCACCGAGCACCGCCTCGCCCTTCCGGAGCTTGCTGGTGTTGCACTCGTACATGCTCCACTGCGCCCAGGGAAGTTCCAGATCCCACGGGCAGGTGATGGTGGCGTATCCCTGATCGATGAACTTGCGCGCCATGTTGCTTCTGCCGATCCAGGTCATGATAATGATGTCCTTGGCTGCCGCGTTGCCCAAACCCTCCCACTTGATGGTCTTTCGGCCGTGCTTTTTGACGAGCTCGTTGACCCGCGCGATGAAGTAGTTGGCCAGATCGCCGTCGGTTTCGAGGCCGTGCTTCGCCATGAACCCCTTGAACCCGGGGCTGAGCGTCACCCGGCCCATCGAGACCTCGTCGCTGCCGATGTGGAAATACGGGGACGACTTGAAAACGTCGCACATTTCGCCGATGAGGGTGTCGAGGGCGGGGTAGATTTCCTCGCTGGCCATGTTCATGCACCCCAGGCCGACCGGTTGCCCGGTGGCGGGGTTGATGGCGTCGAAGATTTCCGGCAGACAGTTCAGGGCGGCACCGCTGTGGCCGGGCATCTCCAGCTCCGGCACGATGGTCACCCCGCGGGCGTCGGCGTAGGCGACCAGCTCCCTGAGTTCCTCCAGCGTATAGCGTATCGGGCTCTGCGGCTTGGCTCCCAACTGCGGATAGCGAGTGGACGGAAAGCACCATCCCTGGTCGTCGGTTAGGTGCAACTGCAGGTAGCGCACCTTGTAGAAGCGGCAGGTTTCCACCATCTTCCTGAGCCATTCCACCGGCTGCGCCTGCCGCCCGCAATCGACCATCATGCCGCAGAAATCCGCGGCCGGCCAATCCTTGACGACGAGTCGGCGCAAGGCCGCCCGGCCGCCGGCCTGGGTGATCGCCTGCAGTATGGTCGCGCTGCCCTCCGCCACCGCGCGGTAATCGAAACCCTCCACCACCGCCTGCGCGCCGATCGTCACGGTGTGCGCGCCGTCGGTGGTGCGGACCAGCTCCGGTGGACGACAGACGAGGATCGGCTCGTCGGCTTTGATCTCCCGGTTGATCCTGAGGACAATGTCGCCGGCGTGCCCCGGGCCGTCGGCAACCGTCAACTCGAGGCCCGTCAGCCCGCGAATCTCGCCGGCGAGGATGGCGGCCAAGGGGGCGAGACCGCCGTCGGCAACCACGATGCGACTGGTGGCGGTGAGTTCCATCACCCCCGGTTTCACCTCAATGGTCTTGGGCCAGGGGATCAGATTGAGACCGGGATGGGTGTCGGCCGGGTCGTGCGCGCCGGGCATCGCGGCGGCCATGATCGCGCCGTTGAAGGGGGTGTCGCGCTCATAGACCCCGGCTGGAGCGGCGGCCACGGCCAAGCCGGCCGGCCCTGCCGTGAAAAGGATCCACAGTGCCGCCAGGGCGGCTGTTGGTTGCGCTTGTTTGCTCTTTGTTTTCATGAGGTTGTCTTTTTATCTGAGGGCTGCGCCCGGTTTCAGCGGGGGGCCAGGGTGCCGTCAGCGTTGATTTGCGCCTTGACGAGACCTTGCGGCGTGGCAAAACCCACGATGGCGAGTTGGGCTGGCGACAACCCGGCCGCGGAAGTGCCGAAGCGCACCGTGCCCTCGCCCTTGATCGTCAGGGTTTTGGTCAGGTCCCACTCTTTCGCGGACGAACCGGCGAAGGAGATGGTACCCTTCTGGTCCTTCTTCGCGCCAAGATCAATGATCGTCTCGGTTTTGACCGTGAGGGAGCCGAGGGTTTCGGAACAACCTTGCAGGCACAACGTAGCCCGGGGGTTTTTGACGTCCTTGTTAAGCGGCAGAGTGGTGATCGAGGAGGTGTCGGCCAATTGGTCGGATTGTTCCCACAGCAGGAACGATTCGTTCCAGCCGTCCGCGCCGCCCATTTCGACATCACCGGAAAGCGCGCTAACCCCCGGCACTTTTCTCAGCACCATGGTGCCGTGTCGCAGGTGGAAAACACCCTTGAAGGTGTTGGGCTTGTTGCCCCTGAGATTGGACGGATAGGTGACCCAGTTCCCGGCATAACCGCCGTCCCAGTTGATCCGGCCACCGTTGCCGATGAAGATGGTGTCGAGGGCGGTGCCATTGCCGCCGCCGGTCGACCAGTTGAGCGTGTGGCCGTTGAGGTCGAGCACGCCCGGAGCCTCGCCGCATTGCCAGTTGAAATCGGTGTCGCCGACCAGCTTGCAGTTGAAGTCCGGGCCGAACACCTTGGCGATCAGATCCCACGAGCCGCTGATTTCAGTGGGCATGAGATTGGCCGGAACCGCCTGCGCGATGAACTGTAAATCCGCCTGCAACCCGGGATTGAGTATTTCCTGGGTGCTCGGGGTTGTTGGCACGCCGGTCTTCTGATCCGGCCCGTAGGCGCGCAACTCGGTGATCTCAACGCCCTTGGTCCGGTTGTTGCCTAACACGGTGGCGCGAAGGTAGCGGGCTTTCCGTGGCGCAAAGACATGGCTGTAGCCGGTGGCCGCCGCGGCAACCGCATTGCCGCCGGCATCGGCGACCGTGGTCCATGCTTGGTTGTCCGTCGATAATTCAAGGACGTATTGATAGGCACGGTTGTCGTCCGGGTTCCAGAACGTGTGAAGGGTGATCCGATTCACCTCCAGGGCCTTGCCCAGATCCACCGTCACCGCTTGCCGCGCGTTGCCCCCACTCAGGCATTCGTTTCTATCAACCAGGCCATCCACCGTCAGTTCGACAAACTCCTTGGCGCTCTCCGTCGCGGTCACCGGTTTCTTATAGGTCAGGCTGAACGGGTCGAAGTCCGCCTTGCGCGCCAGCATCCGCCACGGCACCCCCTTGGCCTCGCCCGCTTCATCGAAGTATTGGAACGTCACGGTGGCATCATCGGTAATCCGGAACGGCTGGGTGAATTCCGGGGAATTCGTGGTTACCGGGCCGTTGATCTGATAGCGCACCGCGCCGGTCTTCAGGTGTTTGACCAAGTCAAAAGCCAACGCATGGGCGAAGCGCGGGTCCTCCTTGCGCACGGCACCAACCACGTTCACGGTGAACGGGTTGTTGTGGAACTCGCGGATCAGGGTCCGGCCGAGGGGCTGGCCGTCTTGGTCGAAGAGCCGCGCCTTGAAGAGGGTGGTGCTGCCAATCCCGGGCTTGGCATGGCTCAGGACGGCCGGATCATAGATTGGCGCATTGGCGTGCGGTATCTCCCAACTTTCCTTGTCCTCAAGGAGGTAGCGAATGGTGGCATCCTTGACATTACTGACAAGTTCCGCTTGCAAGGCACCCGTGTATTCATAGACCGGGCCGATGAACCCTTTGCCGCCGGCGATCATCCAATCCTCGAGTGACTGGACATTGCCGCCGATCCGCATCTCCATCCCGGTGGTCACACGGTCAAACTGGTCCTGGCTGCGCGCGTAACGCTTGACGAATTGGGGATACGAGTCGGGAACCTTCGGGTTATAGGTCACCTCATTGCGGACAGGCACCTTGAACCGCAGGACCCGCAGCGCGATGTTGCCGTGGTTCTGCCAGAACACCATCTCTGACCCGAGCATCCCGTCCCGCGCGAACTGCTGCTGCTTGCCATACGGCCGCCAGTCGTAGAGCACCTCGACCGGGTCGCCGATGCTGGGCTCCCAGGTGACCTGGACCACCGGTCGGCCGGCTTTGAGGGTGTTGGCGGTTTCGCCGTGCCGGTCCTCGCCGGGCTTGCTGGTGATGTTCCAGACCGTGCTGATGACGTCCTGGTCGGTGCTGGGGCATTCCCATGCCATCGTCCGCTTGCCGTGTTTCTTGACGATGGCATTCATCCGGGAGACGTGCCACGCGAACAGGTCGCTGTCATCCTTGAGACCGTGGTCCTTGAGAAACTGCGCATCGTCGGTGTGCACCCGAGCCTCGTCGCAGCCGATGTGGATGTACGGGGAACTCTGGAAAACGGCGGCGATTTCGCCGATCATGACATCGAGCACCTCGTACATGCGGGGCATAGTGGGGTCCATTCCGGGACCCTTGCCGAAAGCCTCCGGCAGCCGGTGGCAGAGGTAGGTGCAGTGGCCGGGCGTTTCCAGTTCCGGCACCAGCGTGACGCCCCGCTCGTCGGCGTAGCGCACCAGGTCTTTGATTTCATCGAGCTTCCAGGTTCGCGCCGGGTCGCTGGTTTGCGGGTAGGCTGCGAACGGGAACAGACAGGCCCCGTCGTCCGAGAAGTGGAGGCGGAAGTAACGGATCTTGTAGAAACGGCACAGGTCGATCACATCCCGCAGGACCTCCAACGAGTGTTCCTGCCGGGCAATGTCCAGCATCACTCCGTTGTATTCCGCGGAGCAGGCGTCCCGCACGACACCGGCCGGCACGACGACCTCACCCTTGGCATTCCGGCCCATGCTCTGCAGGAGGGTCGCGGTGCCCATCGCCACCGCATTGTAATTCTGCCCGGCCACCGCAATCCCCGTCGCCGTCACGCTCAGCTCGTAGCTTTCGCGGGCGAGGTTGCCCTCCAGCTTCAGGGCGATCTCGTTCGCTGCCGGTCGGCCCGGCTCGGCACGCAGGGTGGCTCCGGTGGCCATGCGGACCTCCTTCGCCAGAATCGCGGCGAGCGGCGCGAGCGACTGGTCCTCGTAAACGATCCGCCGACCATTGTCAATCACGCAGTTGCCCGCACCCGGACTATATTCCACCGGCCAGGGAACCAAGGCGGGACGTTCGACTGCTGCCGCCAGTGGGAGACCGGTGAGCAGCGTCAGAAGGAAGGCCGCCAGGGGGGCTGGTGACCGGGGCCCTCCGCGGCGCGTAACCGGTTTGTGATTGGCATTCATGGTGATTCTTGGTTGGCGGGTCCTGTCCCGCGCCGGTGGGGAGGGCCGCTGCCAATGCGCTTCCTGAGGACGGGTGCTCCGGCGGCCCACGGCGGATCCGCGGGTATCAGCCCGCTCGTTCCCGGTTTCATCGCCCGCCTCTTCACGGCTGGAAGACTTTAGTACGGAGGAAGCCCTTGTCGAGGATGTCGACCGAGGCATTGAGGCGGAAGCGTCGGTACTCCCAGCCGGGGGGCAGATCCGGCAGGCCGGTCGGCACGGTGGTCTCACTAACCGCGCTGTCGGGGAAGGAGAGATCCTGCGAGCCCTCGATCACATAGGTGATGCCGTCCACGCTGGCCGTCGGTGTGGGTGGCCCGCTGAAAACCGGCGGGCCGGAACCGTTGCGGACCGCCAGGGTGAGCGTCAGCTCCGCCAGGGTGTCGTCGTCGGTATCCTCGATGGCACCGAGATGGAAACCACTGTCCGATCCGTCCAACGGGTTGCCGTGGAAGGCAAACTCGGCGAGGTTGTTGGCTCCGTCGCCGTCAGGATTGCCGGTCGGGGAGGCATCGGCACCTCCATCGATCGCGCTGATGTTGGCCGCGGTCCAGCTCTCGAAGGCGGAGGGGGCGGGGCCGCCGATCACTTCCAGTTGGAGACCGTAAAGACCATTGATCAGGTTGTTTCCGGTCGTCAGCAAATTGCCTGCAATCACCCCTGTCGCGTCAGCGGTGATGTCGCTCCAATTCCAGTCGCCCTCCGTATCCAGGACTCCCGCCACTGCGTTGGCGATGTTGGTATAGCTGGCTCCGCCGTCGCCAAACAAAGTCAGCCGGTAATGACCATTGGGGGTCAGGCCGGCCAGTTTCCATTTGTAGTGGTTGCTGGTTAGGCCGGGATAATAAATATAGGATTGTTCCTCCCGCAGATTACCGCCAAAAGAAGTCAGGTAGTTGTTCCTCCAATCGCCGCCAGCCGCGCTCGCGGCGGCCTGCCCCATGGTGAAGGAGACCCCAGTGGGATCCCCGGCACCGTCGAGGATGGTGGTTTGGGAAGCGCTGCTGGTATTGGCGTTGTTGCCGCCGACGGTTACGGCGTTCCATGCCCCGACCTGGCCGGTGTAGATTTCGCCCTCGGCGTTGTTGTTGAGCGTGCCCGTGAATACGGTGTCACCCGAACACGGAATACTGCCGGCCTCGCCGCTGTAAACGAAGTCCAAGCTGATGAGATCGGGAGAGCCCGCAGTCTGGGCCACCGTGGTGAAGGTCCAGACCGGCCCGGGGCTTGGTCCGGACGCGTTGGTGGCCACCACCTGCCAACTGTAATCCATTCCTGTTAGCAGGTTGCCCGGTGGATCGAAGCTGCTGGCAACGCCCGTCGCGGTGGGTGTGACCGGCTTGGATTCGGACGAGCGCCAGAGGAACACGTCATAGCTGGCGGCCCCGGAGGAGTCCGCCCAGTCGAGCATCGTCGTGACGGCTACATGGGTCGCGCCGGCGGAGGGGGTCGGGGCCGATGGCGTGGCGGGAGGGGAGGGGACTCCGGTCAGGGTCACGATCGCCTCGCGGTCACTCGAGACGGGATCCGTGACGGTGTAGGAAAACGTGTCGGTTCCCGTGAAACCCGGCCCGGGTGTGTAGCTGAACCCGCCATTGGAGGAGAGTGCCAAGGTGCCGTGCGAAACATCGGTGGTGACCGATGCCGTCAGCGGGCTGCCGCTTGGATTGATGTCGTTGGCCAGCACTCCGGGCCCGGCGATGACGGTGGGCGTGAGGGAGTCCACCGGGTAGCTGTCGTCCACCGCCACCACCGGCACCGGGGTGCCCGGAAAGCTGGTGTAGCTCATGTTTCCCTCGGTATCGACCGCCATGATGTTGAAGGGATGGGCACCCAGTTCGAGCCTCGCCTCGCCGGCATGCTTGCTGAAGGTGGTGACCGGGGAGTCGGCGAGGTTGAGGTGCAGGTCGGCGGCCGAGCTGGGGATGTAGTATTGGAACACCGCCAGCGGATTCGCCGAGGTGGCGGTCAGATACTCCGGTCCCGCGGTGACGCCGACGGTGGTATTGTTATAAACGTGCGGATCAGCACTCATCAGGTAACGATTCCAGGCGGCGAGATCCCGCTGGTTGCCCAGGGTTCCCGCGCTCGCCTCGCCGTGGGGAGTTGGGTTGGAGGCATTGTAGGTGAGAGTGAAATACTGCGAGATGTCATAACCGCCGCCGCCCATGATGTTGTTGGGGGAGGTGTCGTGCCAGATGCTGTGGAGGCAGTGGAGGGTCTCGTGGAGCGTCACGCCGGTGTAGGTGGAGTATGTCAGGGAGTTATCATTTCCCAACTGCGTGGAGAGCAGCTTGGTCATCATCTCGGTGGCGTTGTTGGGATGAAAGTCGGTGTAGGCGCCGACATAACAGAGATCGCCGCTGCCCAGGGCATTGAAGGCCACCGACGAGAAGGCCAGATTCTTGTGGAGACCGTCCTTGTAAGCGGCGGGAAGCTGGTTCCACACCTCGCCATACATGCCGGTGCCGATCGCCGTGGCCTGCGCACGGGTCTGGGACAGCACCAGTTTCTCAACACTGACGTTGCTGAAGGCGTCCAGTTCCGGATAGAACGTCAGGCGTCCGTTGCCGGCGCGCATTTGGTCCTCGGCCATCCAGCTCTGCATGAGTTTGGTCTGCAGGCCGAAGTGGACGAGCCAGTCCGGGTCCACCGGCGAATTGGCCTCGTCGGATGGCACCACATACCAGACCTTGAAGCGGTAGTCGGTCGCGGTCGGCGGGGTGAAGACCAGGTTGAGCGCGACCGGCCCTTGACCGTCGGTGATGGTCAGGGTGTTGCTGCCGGGTTTGAGGTCCACCAGACAGCGGAAACGGGAGCCATCCCTGGTGAAGGAAACCCCCGCGGTGGCGGGTGCCGCAGTGATCGTTAGAGTGGGGCCGCCGTCAAAGGTGCCGTCCACCATCACCATCGAATAGCGGAAAACCTGGCCATCCACAAGGTTGCTGAACTGCACCGTGGAGGTGCCCGTGTGGAATGCCCACTCGGGTCCGTTGATGGATCCGTTGTCATTGACGGCCACCACCTGCCAGTGGTAGCTCACCCCGTCGGTCAGGCTCGGTGGCGTCCATTGACTCAGGGTGACCGTCGCGGTGGCGGTGGCGGGTTTGCTGCCACTTGCCAGCCAGAGATACACCTCGTAACCGGTGGCACCGGCGGAGTCCGCCCAATCAAGCGTCGGATTAACGGCCACACCTGTGGCGGCGTTGGCGGGCGACGGCGTGGCCGGCATTGCGGGCAGGGTTCCGATCACCGCGTTGCCGCTCAATGCCACGTCGGCAAAGCCGCCTGGCAGGTTGGCGGCCACGACATGCAGTGTGGCGGTCTTGCCACCGATGGTGGTGGGATTGAAGCGCACCGCGACGATGCGTTCGGAACCGGGAGCCAGCACCGTCTCGCCGGAGTCCTCGCTGAGGAGGAACTCTCCGGAATTGGCACCGGCCAACTGGACGCTCGTGATCGTCAGCTCGGTGGACACGCTGTGATTGACGATGGTGATCTCCTTTTTGGCAGTCGCGCCCAGGTCGAGGCTCTGGGTGCCGAAACCACAGGAGGCAGGGAACACCTGGGAGGCCGTGTTCAAGGTCTTGAGCAGGTTGTTGATATCGCTGCCGGCGTTGGCACCGGGGCCACTGTAGGTGTAGGGTGAGTCAAGACCCGAGGCCGGCGTCACGATCTTGAACAGATGCTCGCCCGCGGCAAGAGTCACCGGAGTTCCGTCGGCCAGCGGCACGCGGTCGATGGTGATGGACCCGCCATAACTGGCGCTGAACACGTAGGCACCGGCATTGGTGATGTTGAGCGCTCCCGAATAGACCGTGCGATGTTCGGTATCACCGAAGCGCATGTCCTCATGGGGCGCGTCGCCAACGATCCGGCCCATCACGCTGCTGACGATCGGGGTGCCCTCTTCGAAGTCCGCCGCCGGGGACGTCCCGGTGAAGTAGTACTTGTAGTGGGTCTTGGGAGTGATCAGATAGAACCCGCGGGTGACCGGGTTGCCGAGCGGATTCCCGGCCGCGTCGAACAGGCGCGCGCTGATCACCGAGGACTGGGTGATCGGGAATGACCCCGTATATACAGTGGAGGTGTTGGTCGGGAAATTGTACCAACTGTTATTATAGTCGGTGCCCACCGTGTAGCGGATGGTGCCCGCGACGGGTGAGGTCATGGTCACCATGCCGCCGGCGACAAAACAGGCGTCTTTCGGATCGACCTGGGTCGTCACGCTCAGGTCCACCGGCCGCATGACGCGCTGATAGAGCCGGTCGGTCTGTTGCTGGCGCATCAGGAAATTGGTCCAGTTGCGGCGGGGGGAGGGTTCCTGGTTCCACGTCGGTTCGCCCAGGGCCGGCATTGACAGGCGGAAGGCGGGGACCTCGACCTCATAGGGCGTTTCCCATTCCATGATATGGGCGCCGAGGATCTTGTCTTCGCGGCCGGTGAGCGGCAGGAAACTGGGCTGCAGGTCGGTGTAGATGGTGTCCGGCGCGCCAATGTAGCGGAACAGCGGGGTCAAGCGGTTGTAGATGCCTTCCGCGGGGCGATAGAGCAGGCACCGGTTGTAGGGTGCGGCGCGGCTCGACTGCCCGAACCCCGCGACATGGCCACCCGCGGCGCGCATCACGGAGTAGCCGCCCTGCGAGGCGTTCTGGCCGTCGTCATAGCCCCAGGCGGTATAGACCATGTTGGTCCGCATGTCGTAACCCTTGCCGACGGCGCCAGGCGCGCTCCACGCCCAGGAACTCTTGCCGAGGGACTCGAGCTTGGCATCCAGGCGACGCAGATACCAGACCAAGCCCTCGCCACCGCTGGCATAGTTGTTGGTGACTTTGCTGGTCGCGTAGTAAGGATAGGTTTCAAACTCCGAGGTGGGCACCTCGTCGGCACCGATATGGATATAGGGCGAGGTGTAAAAGACCTCCGCCATTTCGCCGATGAGATCCTCCATCGCTGTCACTGCGGTGCTGTAGTTGATGTTGATGTCGTGGGTGACGGTCGTGCCGCCCGACGAGCAGAAGATGGCGGGCAGGGTCTGGGTCATGAAGGCCGCCCATGAGGGCGTGTCGATCTCCGGAACAATGACCACCCCGCGGTTCTTGGCATACTCGACCAGAGCCGACAGCTCCGCCTTGGTATAATACAAACGGGATCCCGCCGGCGGCAGATAGAAGCCCGCCGAGCTGTTGCCATTACTGTTTTTTTTCAGCGCGGCGAGTGCCGGGATCTCGGTGCCAAACGTGAACAAGCCGTCGGCGCTCATGAACAGGTGCATGTAGGTGACCTTGTACATGCGGTGCAGGTCCACGAATTCATAGAGGGTTTCGAGCGGATGGAAGAAGCGCCCGATGTCCCACATCACGGTGCGCAGCGGCGCGGCAGGTTGGTCCTCGATCAACATCTGAGGCACCTTGGCCGGGGTGCCGGTGGTGTCGAGGGCCTGTAACAAGGTCACGGAGGCCCACGCCACGGCTTGATAGTTCTGGCCGGAAAGCACGATATTGGTGCCATTCGCGTCCAGCGTGTAGGCCTCGCCGACGAGCGCGGGATTGAAGCGCAGCGCGATGTCACCGGATTGCGCCGTGCCCTGCAAGGCGGTCAGGTTCAGTCCCGATGCCATGAACAAATCCCTGGCCATCACTTGGGCCAAGGGCAGGAGGAGGGCGTCCTCGGCCACGATGCGTGTGCCCGCAGTCACATTGAAATCTCCCGTCCCCATGGTCACGGTCTTCGGCCAGGGGATCAGGTAGCCAGGGTAGCGCTCACCGGTGGTGAAGGTCCAGACCGCGCCTTCGGTAGCACCATTCCCGTTGATCGCCACAACCTGCCAGTTGTAGAGGGATTCGCCGGCCAGCGGTTGCGCCAGCAGGTGACTGCTGGAGGTGACCGTGGCGGTCGGGGTGGCGGGTTTGCTCTCGCTGGCAAGCCAGACAAAGAGCTGATAGCTCTCGGCACCCAGGCTGTCGCCCCAGTCCAGCAGGGTTTCCACCAGTACGTCGGTCGAGGCGGCTGCCGGAGAAGGCGTGTTCGGTGCCAGCGGGCGGCCGTCGTCGGTGGTGAAGGTCCAGACCGGGCCGTTCATCACGCCGACCGGGTTGCGGGCGACGACCTGCCAACTGTAGGTGGTGAGCGGCATCAGGGGGTCCTGCGGCGTATATTGGCCAATCGTCACGGTCGCCGTCGGCTCTGCGGGCTGCCCCCCGGAGGTCGGCCACAGAAACACGTCGTAGGTTTCCGCATCGGCACTGGTGGACCAAGCAAGCGACGTATAGGCTGGCATGTCGATCGAGCCATCTGCGGGTTGCGGCGTGCCCGGTGGAGTCTGCGGCGGCTGGGTGCGTTGCAGGTGCAGCAATTGGGCACCGTAGAGGCCCAGCGTGGGATTGGGGGCCGTGAAGGTGCCGCTGATCGTGCCGCGGCTGTCGGTGGTGAGGCTGTCCCAGTTCCAGTCGCCCTCGTTGTCGCGGGCGCCTGCGATGCCGTTGGCAATGTTGGAGGCACCCGTGGAGTTTCCGCTGCCACCGAAAAACGTCAGCCGGTAGATGCCGTTAGGGATCAGGCCGGAGAAAGCCCAGGTGAAATGATCGCCGGTGATTACGCCGTTATAAAGGTAAGCGGTCTCCGCCCGCAGTTGCCGGGTGGTTCCGGGAGTCCCATCATTGGGCGCGCAGCGCCAGCCGCCTGCGAGAGGGGCACTGAACCCGGCGGCTTCTCCCAACGCCAGTTTGGCGGTCGTCACGACACCGCCGCCATGGGTGAGAAAGCCGCTGATGGTGCTGCTTTGATTGTAGGTGCCGATGTTCAGGGCGTTCCAATCCCCCCCTGGCCGGTGAATACATTGCCGACCGCATTGTTCATGGTGGTGCCGGTCAGGAGGGTGTCGCCGGAGCAAGGTGCCGTGTGGCCCGATCCGTCGCCGCCGCTGCCGCCCACCACGAAGTCCACGCTGATGAGTTCCGCGTTTTCTGCCGCGTGGGTGACTGGCACCAAGGCGACCGAGGCGGCGCAGACGAGTGCGGCGATCCAGTTGTCAAACGCGTGCTGCCGACCTGCCGATGAAATGGATGAGGTGTTTGCCCGTTTTGCGGGACTCAATCTGGTGAACGAATCTTGAATCATGTGATTTGAAGTTTTGGCAAGCACGCATAGCCTGCCGCGCCGGGACAAGCCCTGGCCGGAAAATAGGGCCCGGCGGGCGGATTGAAAAGGCGGATTGCAGTTTTGCACGGTGTATGAAGGTTGGACATCTCGGGCAGTTGCACCCTGAGCGAACCGGTCGGCAGCCCCGGGGGGCGCGGGAGTTAGCTGGCTTGGGAGGTCTATCGCAGCCCGCAGGTTTGGGAGACGCGGTGCCGGTTGTTGGCGAATTTCCGGTAGCCCCAGTCAAACAGGCCACGCAGGCCGGGCGTCACCGAAACCAGATAGAGCGGCCAGGTCCACCAGATCCGGCGCATGGCGTAGCGGTAAACCGCCGCCCCGGCGAGGTGGCTGCCATCGGCGAACAAGAGATGCAGATCATCGAACAGGGTTTCATCAGCCACCGCCAGGCGGGCTCGCACCCAGTCCGCCTGGAGCGGGGCGATGCCGAATCCCCGGCGGCGCAGGGCGTTTTCCCAGAATGGGACCCAGCGCCGGCAGAGGCCGCAGGAATCGTCATAGAGGATCCAACCGCCCACCGGGGGCTCGGTGATGGGAGTGATGGGAGTGATGGGAGTGATGGGAGTGATGGGGAGAATGGGAAGCGCCATGATTCCCATAGTTCCCATATCCCCAGCGGGTGGCAGGATGGGAGGATTCGGTCGGTTCATGGGGCAAGGCGTCTTCCTTGGTGGACGGTGATGGGGGATCCCTCCGCGAACAGCGCGGAATCGGGTGTCGCTGGAGTTGCACATGGCTGTTTGCGAGCGAACTTCGCACCATTCGGATGGCTGTCAAGGTCTGGCCGGTTGGAGTCTGTGGGCGGTCGGTCGGGGTGGCTGGATCGGGTGGTGGTGATCCGAACTCGGAGAAATGCACCGCATTTTTGAATAATCAGCTTGCAATTTAGCTTGAGGCATCCGATCTTGCGCGGCCCCGCCACTGAGTGGCGGAGCTTGGATGATGTCGGGGCGTAGCGCAGTCTGGTAGCGCGCTTCGTTCGGGACGAAGAGGCCGTGGGTTCGAATCCCGCCGCCCCGACCATCAAGAAACGCTGGGAAAGACCGTGGTTACAAGGTTTTTGCGCCATCGGGTCCAAAGCTCTCAAGTCCGCCGAGGTCCGGCGCAAATACCACCCAAATCCGGAAAAACCGTGCAAATTTGGCAACTCGCCATCTCGGCCGCCGATCTGTTCATCCGGCACAAGCTCCCTCCCGCCGACTTCCTGATCTACGCCATCGCCCTTGCCCGCAAGGCAACGCTTTGAACCCAGGACCCACACTTTGATGCAAGAACGGGCAGGAAAAACCGCAGAAGGGCTTGGCGTCTTCGGGTCATGGTTCCGGTTGAGGAGGTGGAGGTGGCGGTGGCGGTGGCGTGGTGGGCAGGCGGCCGGCGGGGGCTTGCTGCCGCGGTTGGAGCGGTTTGACCGGGGCGGGTTCGGGTGCCCCGCGTTGCATGCCGCCACCCGCATCCATGGCGAAGAGCGTGTTGTCCTGCTTTTGGAAAACCAACTGCATCTTCCCGCGCGGGGATTTGAGCACCATGACCTCGCTGGGATTGAAAGAAAACCAGGCGGGTTTGTCATCCGGCAGCAGGGCCGACTTTGCCGGAACCAGCCCGAAGGCGTTGTCATCGCGGAGATACTTGAGCAGTCCGGGAGAAGCTTTGACCGCGAGGAACCACCGCCATTTTGTGACGCCCTCCGCATCGCGCCACTCGTGGCGCTCGGCATGGAGGATTTCATCGCCAGCGGTGGGGCGTTGCCAGAATGCTTTATAAAAGACTGCGGTGGCGTCAGTCAGGGTGGCAGTCGGGGGATCGGATTGAGTGGGCGGATCCGTCTGAGCGGACGGAGCCGTCTGAGCGGGCGGATCGGACGGAGCCGTCTGCCGCTCACACGCACTCAGAAACAAGCCAAGCGCCGCTGTTGCGATGACATTCCACTTTCCCATCAGTTTCCGGAGTGGCTGTAGGTGCGGAGGAAGAGCTTGATGTCATCCACACTGGCGGCGAAGTTGTTCAAGCCCATCTGCTCGTCGGCGAGGAGGGTGATGGCGGGGATGACGATCTTCCACTGGCTGTTCCAGGCGCTGCGCCCGATGAGCCGGGCGTTGGAATAAACGATGGGGATATCGCCATTTTCAAAGAGCTTCGGATCGTCCACGGCGCGGAACGCCTGGTGCTTGCGAATGACCCATGGCTGCTCGCTGAGCGTGCCATTGGCCCCGAAGAACTGGGAGTCGCTGAAATCGCTGCCGCCCAGATTGAAGGGCAGCGGCAGGGCTTGATCGACCACCCGCCAACTCCGGACGGCACCGGTATCGCCCAGCGGCGCACGCATGGAGTCGGTGCCACAGGGAATCAGATAGACAAAGGGCGTGGCGCTGAGCGCGTTTTCTTCAACCGATTCCCCATCGACCATGCCCACATAGCCGGGGAAGGCCAGGCCGACGGCGGCGATTTTGGTGGCGAAGCTGCTCGGACTGTAGGCGTGATCCCCGGCGGCGAGAGTGAGGCCGAAGAAGTTCTTGCCGCTTTCGATGGTGGTGCTGAACGGGATGATGAAGCCGGGAACCGGGCTGCCATCGGGCTTGGCGAGGCCGCGGCAGTAGGCGGCCACCTGCGGATCGCTCATCACGTTGGGCACGATGTGCTGCTCGAGGGTTTGCCGCCAGGCGTCGTTGGCGGATTCCGGCCCGCCGGGGATGGGCGGCAGCAGGCGGAACAGCTCCTGGCGCAGCGAGAACATGGTGTTGTAGTGGTCCGGATTGTTGATGCCGAGGCGCCCCTCCGCGACCGCAAAGTCCGCGTTCAGTTGAGCCATGGTGCCAGCCAAGCCAGCGTCACCAAGAGTGCTGGTGGTGGCTCTAGGCACGCCGCCGGTGAGATCGCCGAGCGAACGGGAGGCGACGATGCGGTTGACGACCGCCTGCCCTTGCGGGGTCCCGAGCAGGCCGGTTTCATAATCGTAGCTCTTGGCGGCGAGGTAGCTGTAGCGGCTGGCGAGATCAAACAGCGTCCGGTATTGAACCAGCGCCTCGTTGCGGAAGGTGCGGAAGGTCAAGTCCTTGGTGCGGTAGCCATTGATCACCGAAGCCGCCCGCTGCCGGAGCGTCTCGCGCCGCAGCAGGATGGTTTCCCCGGCCACCTGCAGGTTTTGGATTTTCTGGGTGGCCGTGGCGTAGGCGGTGTTCAGCTCCGTGAAGCGGGTGTACATTCCGATGAGTTCACGGTAGGTCTGCTCAAATTCAACGGCCGCCTGCAGCTCATCCTGGTTGAAGCCGAGCTCCATGAGGGTGGTTTCCTTGACGAGTTCAAGGCTGCCGCCCACCGACACTTGGAGCAGGCGCGCCGCGGATTTGGGAATGAGCGAGCTGAACAGCATGGCGACCTTGGTTCCAGTTCCGATGGCCTTGAGAGTCCCCCGGGCGGCCGAGGTCACGTCGTTCGACAGACCCACCGTCAGTGGCAAAAAGGCGGCACCCGCTTCGGGAATAGTTTGGGCTCCCTCAGCCGAAATCTCAAGGAAATCGCCCAGGGACTCGAGAACCGCCGCCGCGGTAGCGTTGACCACCAGCCCCGCGCCAATGTCTGCCGTTGTGGCTTGCTGTGCCCCGTGCATGGTCACCAAGCCCTCGAAGACCTCTTTCTCCCGGTCGAACCGCGTCTTCAGATCCAGCAAATCGTCGTTGGCGGCGAGCAGGGCGATTTGCGCGAGTTGCGCCTCCACCAGCGCTTCCTGCAGGGCTCCCGTGTAGGGACGCTTGCCGAGAGCCGTGCCCGGCCCGACCACATCGGCGAACTGTGCCCATTGGTTGGGAGTCACCTGGAAGGTTCTTGTCACGGTATCAGTCACCCCATCGCCGTCATGGTCCCCAGTTTCATAGCTCGTGACGATATCGTCAATGGCTCCACCGTCGAACTTCCGGTACACCGTCGGCAATTTGTATTCCACCGTGACCGGCTTGGTGGTATCGACCCAATCGAGCGGTCGGTCGATGATGTACCAGCGGTAAAAATCCGGATCCTCGTATCCCTGCGGATAGATCTTGCCGGGGCCGATGTCGCCGGCATACGGCATTCCATAAATGTCATACAGCTCTTGGAGCATGGCATACTCCTCGTCTTCGATGGCGGTTTGCTTGTCACTGATCTGGTTTTCCTGATTGCGCAGCAGGCGGGTCATGGTGGCAGCCTGATTGAACGAACCGGCGGCATTGTTGAGCGCCGCAAGGGCCCGAACCGAGACCTGTTCGTAATGGCTTTTACCGACCACGGAGGGATCCGCCAGCTCCTGGCCGAGCGAATTGTTAAAGTACGGATCGAGATCGAAGGCAATCGCCCCCGGGCTGAGGCCGAGCGGGTTGAGGCCGGCATTGGCCGAGTCCATGGTGGTTTGGAAGCTGGTGGCGAGGGCGGGCAACTCGCTGAGTTCCGGCACGGTGGTGCGGTCCACAATCTGCACGCCGGTGTGATTCGGGTTGGTATCCACGGCGGGCAGCATGGCATTGCCAACGATCCAGTGGAAGAAGGCCCCTTGGGTCGAACGGCTGGCGGTTTCGTCGACGCCCATATGGCGCGTGACCCCGGTGCGGGGGTTGACCTTGCCATCGCGGAAGTGGCCCCATCCGGCATTGGGATCATCCTTGTAGCTGCGGCGGTGCTCGAGGGCGAGGACCTGCTGGGCGGTCCGGGACAGATTGGCGGCTGCGGCGGCGAACTTCCGCTCGTCCTTGTAGTCCACGCTCACCGGCACCCCAAGCACGGTCACGGTCTCGGCGCTGGGGATCCAGGTAAAGTAGGGATGGGTGAGCAGCTTGTAATAGCCCTTCAGTGCGGCGAGATAATGGCCATAGGCATCGCCATGGCCCTGCGGGAACATCCGCTGGGCGTCGGCGGCATCCACGTTGCCATCGGCGGTGCTGCTGCCGGCCTTCTCGCCAATGTTGTAGTTGACCGCGTAGAGTGCCTCGCCGCTGTCGATGCCGCGGGTGTAGTTCCACCACAGGCGGTTGTAGGCGGGGGCGAGACCGGTGCCGGGGGAGGCGAAGTCATCGCGGCCGCGCAGCAGGGCGAGTTCCTCATCGAGCGAGCTGGCCACCTGGCCCTCGAAGGAGAAGCGGCTGGTGTTGACCTCGGTGACGCTGTCCTCGTCATCGATCGAGATTGTCGGATTGGCGGCATCCGCAAAGGCCTCGTTGCCGAGGATGGTGTAGAGGTCGTTGAGATAGCCGGCGGCGAGGATCAGGGCATTGTTGGTGGACGGGGTATCGAGGTCGGAATTGACGGTGAAACTCTTGCCGCGGTTGAGCACGGTCTCGTAGATCTCGATGAGGCCGGCGTCATTGATGTTCTCCAGATTGAGGGCGATATCGCCCTCCCAGCGGGTGCCGGCCTGGGTGATCAGGGAGACGTCGGTATTGATCGAGTTGCTGTAAAGATCCGTCATCCGCTGGTTGAAGGGGGTGATCTTGGCCAGCACGCGCTTGATCCACCCCTCGACAAGGGCGGGGCGGGTCCAGCCCGACCACTCACCCGCAGGGGTGGACCCCTGCTCCTTAAGCCGATAACTCAAGGTGTAATTGACATCCCCCATCAGCACGACGGGATTGTTCAGCACCGCGCTGGGGTCATTGCCCACCAGGATGGTGCCGCCCAGGCTGAAGGGATTGGAGTCGGGGTTCAACCAACCGGCCGCGCTGGCGGCGGTTCCCACGGGCAGGATGGGGGCCTGGCCGCTGCTGTCGTTGAAGCCGTAAAGCCAGCGGAATTCGAAGTTTTCCGGAAGGCCGCCGTAATCGCCGCTGTGGCGCAAGGTCACCTTCTCGTCGAGCGGGTTGGAAGAGAGCAGCACCTTGAGGTCGCCGGGGAAAAGTTCCGGACTGACCTTGATGATCTGCATGTTCACCGGATCTCCGGAATCGGTGAAAGCCTCGCCGTTGCCGAACACCAGCGTGACGTAGCCGGTGCCGCTGCCGGTGGAACTCAGGGCGTAATCGACCACCGCCGTATCGGGATCGGTGATGTCGGAACGACCCAACGCCCCGACAGTTCGATCGAGGCTGGGCACAGCTACATAGGTTCCGGGCACGGTGGCGCTTTCACGGAAGGTTTCCAGTCGGGTGCTCAAGCCGTCGATGGCGGCGTCCCACTTTGACTTGTCGTCATCGTCACCATCGCAAACCGCCTTGAGGTCGGCAATGTCCTGGGTGCTGAGCTGGTTGAGGTGGAGGTAATCCTCGCCCACGATCTCGTCCACGAACTCGCCGAGCAGGACGAGCCCGCCTTTGGTGCCCTGGGTTGCATCGAAATAGCAGCGGTTTTGCAGGTTGGGCGGGAGGCCTTGGAAGTAGGTCTTGCCGGCATAGTTGCTGGTCAGCACCGTCGCGGGCAGTTTGGCGAGCCCATAGGTTGCGAGCAGCGACATTTTCGCGCGGATCGGATCGTGCAGCGCCACGGCCGGAGCGGATATTCCGGCCATCGCCATGGACTGCTGGTAAACGACCTGCGCGCTGCTCTGGCCCATCACCTGGGGCAGGCCGCCGCCGTTGGTGTAGCTGGCCTTGGCTTGGGTGAGGGTTTCCGCGAGGGCCAGCTCCGCCACCACTTTTTGCTGCGCCACGGGCAGCGTCGAATCGTCCGGCCACTTGGGAAGATAGGTCAGGGTGACCGAACTTCCTGCGCCCACGTCCGCGATGAAGGGTTGGATGGTGCCTGCGGCGGGCGGCTCCGTGAGGGACGGGAAATCGAAGTCCGCCATCTGATAGTAATAGAATTTCATCCCGAAGCTCGGCTGCTGGCCGGCGGGCACCTCCCCAAGGTGCGGGCCACGGAACAGCCAGAGCATGCCCTTGCGATCCTCGAAGGTGAACTTGTTGTAGGCGTCGACGAACCCGGGAGGTGCACCGGATTGTGCTGACGGCGGCAAGCTGTCCCTGGCGAGTTCCACTTCCTCGTTGCGCACCTTGCCGTCGTTCTTGATCGGCAGCGGCAGGGGCGTCAGTGGCATCGGGGGGATGAGCGGCGTGCCGGCGATTTTGTTGTAGATCAGGGGATATTCGGGGGTGGTGCGGACCACCCTGGCCACGCGCATCGCGGGACGGCTGTCGGCGGGATCGGTGTATTGCAGCAACACGAAAGGCTCGGAGCTGGCGGCCACATTCAAATCGTCGCGCATGGCATACACGTTCTGCTGAATCAGCAGGGCGTGTTCCTCGTTGGGATTGAATCCGGGCAGCAGCGGATCCGGCTGGCGGTAGAGGCTGCCGGAGGCCTGCGCCGAGGTGAGGCCCGGGTTTTCCAGGCCCTTGAGCGAGGCGATGACAAGTTGCTGCGGGTCGGCCGGCCAGCTCACCTGATAGTGCGCGGCGATGGCCGGGATGTAGAAGGGCTCGATCTTGGTGGCGGCGGGAAACGAGACTTTTTTGAACCACCAGACGACGAGGCGGTTGCCAGCATTCGCCGCCAGGGCATTGACCGGGATGATGGCTCCGGCAGCGGCTCCGGGGAAGCCGGCGTCGCCCAGCGGATCCAGATACGCGGCGGGTGAATAGCACTTGCCCATGGCAATGCGGCCTGCGACTTCGTATTCGGCACCCGGGGCGTTGATGCGACTGCCCACGGTAGCGGGCAGGGCGAGATCCGGGATGCCGTCGCCATCGCGGTCATTCAAGGTGTAAACCGCGGGGGTGGCGACCTCAGGGCCGTCGCCATCGGGATCCGGGATTTCCGGACTGCCCACGGCCAGCTCGGACTGGATGTAGAGCCGGACATACTGGTTTCCGGCCACGGAACTGAACTTCAGCAGCGAGCGGTTGATTTTGTCCGGGCTGCTCGCCGTAAACTTAACCAGCAAGCGCTGGGAGGCGCCGTCAATCTCCGCCTCCAGTTCCAGCGGATCGTCCTGGAAGGGAATGGTCGGCAGGCTGGTGGCCGAGAACTTCGGCCCGGTGGCGACATCGGCACCGGTGTCGGTGACATTGACCGGTTCATAGTCCGCCAGGCTGGTAGGCCACTGGTGGAGGTAATTGCGCTTGGCCACCGGCCAACTGATGTCCAGCCCGGCCACGGCTCCACCTGCGGTCGAATGCAGCGAGGCATCGAACTTTGCCAGCCAGTAAATCACCATGTTGTCGGGGTTGAGATTCTCGCGCTCGGCGAAGTAATCGGTGATCCCGTCCGGGCGGATAAAGGTGCCATAAAGAGGCTTGCCGATCGTGCTCAGTGCGGAGGGCAGCACGGCGACCATCTGGTCGTCCCCATTTTCTTCAGGGCCATCGCGGGGGCGCAGTTGCTCGCCGAGTGGGGTCACGATGGTTTCCACGGTGGCGCTGCGGCGGATTTCCACGATGTCAGCCCCGAGAAAGCTGTGTCGGCCGACCTCGCCCGTGATCTCCGGGCCGAGGTATTCGACAAACACGCGGCCTTCCATGTTGTAGGCGTGGAGGGCGGGCAGCCCGGTGCCGGCTTCGAACCAGAGGGTGCGGGGTTCCGGGGCCGGGGTGACTCCGGGGTTGGGATTGCTGGAGCCGCCGACCGGGGTGTATTCGGTGGCTTGGCCGGAAACGGAGGAGTTGAAGACCGGATTGACCCGCACGATGCGTCCGGTAGGGATGCGGACCAGCGGGCCATCGAAGGTTTTCTCCGTCCAGTAGATGACCCGCGGCGCGACCTGCGCGGCTGAGGAAACCGCAAATGTCTCGAGGCGGAACTTGTAAGTCGGCGTGGATTCTCCGATGGCGGACGTGTCCGGCAGGGCGGAAACCCAGGTGATCGTGACCCGCCCGGTCTGGCTGGCAAAAACTTTCCCGGCATGGGGGCTGAAATAATACGGTTGGTAGGGAGCGAAGGGGGTGACCGTATTGGCGGCGATGTTGGCATTGGCCACCCCGGACAGGGTGAGGGTGGTGCCATTGATGAGCTGCACCTCGCGTCCCAGCAAGGTGGCACCGGTGGTGAGGTCACCCGGCACGCTGGCCACTTTCACCACACTGCTGGTGGTGGAGCTGTTGGTCACGGTCACGCTGCCGTTGGGCAACAGCGGCTGGGTCATGCCATCAACGGTATTGGTCAGCCTCGCGGAAGTGAAGATCTCACCCGGTAACACCGGTTGGGCCCGCCAATAATTGTTGTTCGCCAGAGGCGAGCCATCCCAGCTGACGGCGGGCCGTTCGATTTCATCGCCCATGAAATACCGCGGCACCCCCGAGGCGAAGGCGTAGCCGAAACTGGCGCGGACCAGCACGATGGTGGTGACACTCACGGCGTCGATGGTCTTGCTGGCGCGAGGGTAGCGGCCTGCGGTGACGCCAGCCGTGGAAATGGCCCCCGCCGAGGCTGCGGTGGCCGCTTGGCCGGCAAACTGGACATTGGTCACCGGAGGGCCAATTGGCACCTTGGGCGGAGCGATGACGACCGCCGGAGGCTGGGCGGGGTCATAGCCGCTGCCACCGGTGTTGATGGTGATGGCGGTGACCACCCCCCCGGAGATCGTGGCGGTGGCGGTGGCGGTGGTGCCGCCGGAGGGAGCCGCGATGGTGACCGCGGGGGCGGAAGCATAGCCACTGCCGCCGCCACGCACCGTGATCGCGGTGACCACCCCGCCGGCAGAAACGGTCGGCGAGCCGCCTGCCCGCCGCGGATCCAGCAGGTTGGTTGCGCCGCCTTTCAATTCAAATTGGGCCTGCGCCGTGACCGCAAAGAGCAGCGAGCAGCAGAGAACGAGGAGGTGGCGCGGAAAGTTCATAAACAGCAGGGGCTTGGGTTCCGGGTGAGGATTGATCCACGCGCGATGAACACGGGCTGGAAAGCCAGTGCACCACGCACAGGCGTTATTCGGCGGTCTCCAACGACACGGTGCGGGTGGCGGGCTGGTCCGGAGACGACAGCAGCTTCTCGATGGCGGCCATCTTGGCGTCGCGCGCCGCGTCCTTGGCCTCAAGCGTGGCGATCCGCTCGCGCAAGGCGGAATTTTCCTCACGCAGGGCACGAATCCCGGTTTCTTGCCGGTCATTCAACTGTTTGGTGGCCTCCACCAGAACCGGAATTACCTCCGAATAGGCGACCGAGTAGAAACCCTCCGCATCCTTGTGAACGACGCTTGGCAGAACTTTCTCGATTTCCTGGCCAATGAATCCGATGGATCTGTCTTTCGGGAAATCCTTATCCGGGAATCCGGCGCGGTTCCAGTCATAGCTCACCCCGCGCAGGGCGGTGATCGTCTCAAGCGCGCCGGAGACCGGGCGGATGTCCTGCTTGTATCGCACATCGGAGCTGGTGTTGACCGCACCAACGCAGCGCAAGCTTCCATTGACATCCAGCTTGAAACTCGGATCTTTCCTGCCGATGCCGACGTTGTTGTTTGTAGCGACCACAATACCCCAGGCAGGTGGATTGTTTGTAGTTAAAGGAAAGGATGATATGATGATCGAACGGTCGGATCGAATCACTGCGTCTCCGTCAGCACCACTGCCTTTGATGCCAAATCTATCACAACTCAGCGAAAGAGTTCCTGGTGTTCCCCAACCCGCCAAGTTGCCAGGGTTCCGGACAATTTTGAACAATTGAGGTGTAGCCGCGTCATTGTCGGTAAAGGTTTGCGGCAGGGCGAAGTTGTTCTCTGAGGTAAGCTTGGCCACCCCGGTGAGTCCCGAGCCGTTGCCAGTAAAGCTGCTGCCACTAAAGCTGCTGCCTGTAATGCTACCCGACGCCGCGATCGCCCCAGTGACATCGAGCGCGACGCCAGGCGCGGTTTTATTGATGCCGACGTTGCCGCCGCTGGGGTTGAGGAGGAGCATGCCCGTGGTGGAGGCGGCGGTGTAGGACTGGAGGGACGCCTTGTTGGCGGTGGTGTCGTAGCCGAGCAGCAGCCGCTTGTTGTTATCCGCATCGCCGCGGATGGTGAGCTGGTCGGCCGGGCTGGTGGTCATATCGCCCTGCAGCGTGAGCTTGTTGGTGGTGGAGCTGATGGCAGTGGCACCGATGCCAACCCGGCCGCTGGCATCCCAGCGGAGGGCGGTTTTCTGGGTGCCGGAGACATTGGAACCGAGGGCACCACCCGCGTTGCCATAGAGCACCGGGCCGTCCACGGCGGTACCGCCGAACAAGCGGCCCGTGCCATACCAGCCGAGGCCGTAGTTGCTGGCGGTGCCGCTCAGCGGATTGAGGGTGAGGTCCGAGGAAGTGCCGATGCTTTCCGCGAACTTGGAGCGCATGGCGAAGGCGGTGGAGACAATCTGCTGGCGCGGGGTGATCTCATTGTCCGTGGTGGCAATGGTGCCGGTGGCGGCCACCGTCACCCCCAGAAAGCGCGTGTTGCCATCGAACGCGGTGGCCAGATCGGCCAGCTTTTTGGCGGTCTCGCTGTAGCCGAAGGTCTGGGTCGGGTTAGCCACGCCCTGGCCGACGAGCACGCTGAATTCGCCCTCCGAAACCGTGACCGTCTGGGCCTCGGAGTATTTCAGGTTGGCGGCGTTGGTGGAGGTCGGGTTGTCCCAAATGCGGAAAATCACGGTGCGGTTGACCGGGGTGCCGGTGCCGACGTTGTTGCCTGAAGCGTCCAGCACGCGGCCCTGGTAGCTGATGAAGTTGGGCACGGCGGAGGTCTGCGCCGGGGAGAGAGTGGTGAACGCCAGCAGGGTGGCGGCGAGGAGGGTGTATTTTTTCATAGGATGGGAGCTTTCAAATTTCAGATTTCAGATTTCAGATTTCAAATTTCAGATTTCAAATTTCAACTTTCAGATTTCAACTTTCGGATTTCACGGCTGGAGGGTGCCGAGTTCGGAGGCACGGCGGAGTTCGAAGGTGCCAGCGAGGCGGAGGCCGTTACCCGTGCCCACGCCCACGCTGTCCTTGTGGAGCCCGCTGACGACCTCGGCGTAAGTCCCCCCGAGGACGCTGCTGCCCCAGCCGGTGACGCTGCCGCCAGCAGGCGGGGCGGCGGTGAAGGTGAAGGTGACCACACGGGTGACGGTGTGGCTTTCCCGGCCGTCCCCGAGCGTGGTCTGGCCGCTCTTGTTGTCGTGGTCCGGGTGGTATTGGTGGACGAAGGGATTGGTCGGATCGTTGAAGGGCACGACGATGGTCCGGGTCAGACTGCTGCCGATCGCAACGCTGCCGGAGCCACTAGTGAGCGCGAGGTCAAGCGGCATGTGAGTGGCCACGAGGCGCCGAGCGGCGGATTTGGCGTCCGCCTTGAGACCGCTCTCGCTGCGGCAGAGCCCGAAATCATGGGGTGCGGCGGCCAGCGGCCCCATGAAGACCTGGGACAACACGGTCGCTGTGCCGGCGTCGGACACATGCATCAGGTAGCGCAGCGGGAATGCGCGGGCGGCCGGCGTGACGGCATCCGCGTCCGGCTTGCTTTCCACGGCGGTGACAGTGGCCTCGCCGATCCAGAGTCCGGCGAGCGACGATTGGCGGGCGGTGGCAGGAACGAGGATGTCGAAAAGATTCGCGGAATCGGTGAAGCGGAGCAGCGAGGCGAACAGGGCATCGACACCGCCGCTCATGGCGCTGCGGTCGATGCCAAAGCTCAGCTCGATGCTGGAATTGGGCGGGATGACCTCGGTGACGGCGGCGGCGAGCGGTGTTTCGACCCAATTGGCCTCGGAATTGAGGGTGCGGCGGGTCAGCGGCACCGGCCCGGTGATCGGTTCCATCCCGGAAGGCGGGCTATTGGATGCGACGGGCGCGATGGTGAGGGTCATGACCGCCGCCGTGCGGTTCATCACCCGCGCGGTGATGACCGAGGCCTGCCGCCCGAAGCCAAGGCCGCCCGCACTGGAAAAGGTGATTTGCACGGGCGCATAGAAATTTCCCACCACCTCGGACGAGAACCAGTAGGCCTGGTTGCGGTCCACGCGGTCAATGCTGGGCGAGAATATCTGCAGGGGGTTGGAGGCACTGAACTCCCCACCGACATACTTGAAGACCTTCGTGTTGGCGGCGATGGCGGCGGGAAAGGTGGCGAAGTAGTTCGAGAAGGTCGGGAAGTTGCCACTCGCGTTGCTGCTGGGAAAGCCGAGCAGGTTGGCCCCGTTGCGGACCCAGGTGCTGCTGGGTGGCATCGGGCGATACGCGATGGGGACGGCGTGACTGGTGGTGGCGGTGCCCGAACATTTCACCAGGTAAGCCGCCTGGCCACTCAACCCGATGAGGCTGTTTCCTCCGGCACCGCGCACCCACTTGCTCCACTCCGGGGTGCCATTGGTCGGCAGCAAGGGCGTTCTGGCGAATTCGGTCTGGTTGGGATTGGGATTCCAGCGCCAGACTTCCAGCACGGCGGGATAGCCAGCGAACAAGGCGTCAGGCGTGGCGTGGGTGGCATCCCCGTGCAGGTAGATCGAATTCCAACCACCCTTGAGCGAGTAGGTCGTGGTCTGCCACTGGGCCTGCGCCGTGGCCGCCGCAAGCAGGCAACAAAGAGCGGTGAGGATCGGTTTGGTGTTCATAAAAAATGGGTCGGATGGGGTCTGTTCACCTCACCGACAGGCGGTAGAATTCCTTGGGGGTGGCGGCCGGGGTGGCGAAGGCGGAAAGGATCCCGACATCGGTGGCGCGATAGGCCGCGCTGCCGGCCGCCGGGGCGCCGATGGCAAAGGCCAGCGGGCTCCAGGTTTGCGCATCGGTGCTGCGCTCCATGGTGTAAGTCTTGCCGGTGATGCCGTAGAACTCGAAGCGCACGCCGGCGGCGGTCTTTTCCTTGATTTGGAGCTCGAAGCGCTCCGTCGCGTCGCCCGCGAAAGTGCCGGCCACATACTCCATCCAGTTGCTTTGGCCATCGCCATCGAAGTCGCCGTTGCGGTCGACGAGGCTGAGATCCCAGTTGCCGTTCTCGTCGGGGAGATGGCCGGCCTGATACAACTGCCACTGCTCCCAGATGTCCGGCAGGCCATCGCCGTCGAGGTCCTCGCCAAGGTTGAGATCCAACCGCACCCGCTCGCCGCCTTTGCCCGCCGTGAGGGTGCCGCTGGTCTCGATGGGATAGAACCGCGATCCGTTCATTTCCACCACCAGGCTGAACAGGCCCTGGGCGGCCAGCGCCTTCTGGGAGTAGAGCTCGGTGCCGCTGCGGTTGGCGTCGATGCGGATCTTCAGTTCGTAATTCTGATCCAGTTGCAAGTCCGAATTGATCGGCGTGCGGCCGATTTCCAGTCCGTCCTTGAGCAGGATCAGCACCGCGCCCTCCGCCGTTAGCGTCTGGCCGACCTGGTCGCGCACCATGCCGTAGAGGGTGTAGTAGGGAGCTGGCGGGAAGGCGCGTGCCGGGACAGCCACCAGGACCAACAGCAAAACGCATGTGGAGATCGTTTTCATAGGGAGAAGCGGGAGCGCAAGCGCGGGAGAGTGGAAATGACGAAACCCCGGTCCCCCGAGTGGTCATGCCTGGCGGGAATCCGTCTTGGAGATGAAAGCCGTTGGGGCTTCGCGGAGCACCGCCCGTCAAGGCGGAGCCGGTGGCGGGACCGGAGGGCGGGGATCAGGGGGCGATTCATGTGCGGAAGGAGGAATATGGGTGGTTGGGGAAATACCCTCAACACACCCGTGGGTGCATTGACTCACGCACCAAATCACCAAATCAGAGGATGCGCCAACTAAAAAGTAATATTTGCGCAGTTTTTTAGGATCCCCCAGATTTCCGCAAGTTTCCCGGCCGCCCGCACCCTCGCCGGCCTCGAGGGGCATCGAGCGGGATGATGCCCGCCGTAGGCATGGTGTGGGAGCGGTTATGACCGACGCTATCTTGCCAATACGATCCGGTGCCTGGCCTTGCCGGCGCGGAGATGGGCGAGGGCGGCGTTGACCTCGGCCATGGGGAAGGTTTCAATGAGCGGCGCGATCTGGTGCCGGGCGCAGAACTCCAGCATGGTCGCCACTGTGGCCGGTGAGCCGAGCGGAGATCCGGAAACCGACTTGCGACCGCCGATCAGCGCGAACGCCGGCACTGGCACCGGTTCCAACACCGCACCCACGAAATGCAAGCGCCCGTCCGGAGCCAGGGCGGCCAGGTAGTCGTCCCAATCGAGCGTGGCATTGGCGGTGATCAGGATGAAATCAAAGGTGCCCGCCAGTTTCCGGAGCGCGGCCCGGTCCCGGCTGCCAACCACGTGATGCGCGCCCAGTTTGCGGGCATCGTCTGCCTTGGCGGGGGTGGAGGAGAACGCAGTGACTTCGCAGCCCCATTTGTTCAAAAACTGCAATGCCAGGTGGCCCAGTCCGCCGATGCCCACCACGCCGACCCGGTGGGTTGGCTTGACGCCGAAATCATGGATCGGCCCGAACACGGTGATGCCGCCGCAAAACAACGGACCCGCGCTGGCTGGATCGAGCGTCCCCGGCAATTTGATCGCCCACTCCCAATTCGCCCGGACCCGATCGGCGAACCCGCCGTGGCGGCCGACAATGATTTGCTCGGCCCTGGCGCAAAGTTGATGGCGTCCCGAGAGGCAGGCGGGACAGGCCAGACAGCTTCCCGCGAACCAGCCGAGACCCACGCGGTCGCCGACGGACAGCCCTTTGGTCTGGTCGCCCACCGCCTCGATCACGCCGATGACTTCATGGCCGGGAACCAAGGGGTAGCTGGAATTTCCCCATGCGTTGTCCAGCATCGAAAGGTCCGAGTGGCAGATGCCACAGGACTCGACTTTCACCTGCACTTGTTCCGGGCGCAGGGTGCCGGGGTCGTATTCGATCGGTTCAAGCGCGGCGCCGGGGCTGGTGGCCGCCCAGCCAAGGAAGGGAGTGTTCATAAGTGGTGTGTGTGGTTAGGTATGCCGCCAAGGGTAAGGCCGGGTGCCGGTATGTCAAGAATCCGCAGGACCTTTGGCCGGATGTACGCAGCGGACTGTCATGGATAAGCGGATTTCCCTTGTCATCCCTGCATCCGGTATCTTTCATCTCGACGGGAATCTCAACATCACACCAAAATAGCCAAAAAACGATGAAACTCACAAAATTCAGCATGGGGATCGGCGACCGCTTCGGTTGTCAGGGCAAGGCGCAACTGGCGGCCTTTGTGAAAGCCAAGGCAATGGGAGTGGAGATCACGCCGGTGTGGAACAAATCCAATCGTGAACACCTGATCGTCCACACCGAGCCGGATAGCGTGCGGGTGGAGGCGGACGAGGCGGTGAAGTCCCTGGAATGGACTGGGGATTACCGCGTGGATGCCGATCACATCGGGCTGAAAACAGTGGACCGGTTCATTCCCGGCAGTGATTTTTTCACGATTGATGTGGCGGATTTCACCGGTAAAGCCGCAGCGGAGGCGGACTGCCAGGCGTTTGCCGACCGCAGTGCCGGGTATCTGGGGCAGATGACCATTCCGGGGATCGACGAACCGTTTGCCGTGACCAGGGAGGCGTTGCTCGCGATCGCCGGAAAATATCTGCTGGCGGTGCAGGAAGCGGGCAGGATTTACCGGCATGTGGAGCAGGCCAAGGGTTGCGGCAATTTCATCACCGAAGTGTCGATCGATGAAACCGATCTGCCGCAGTCGCCGATGGAACTGTTTTTCATCCTGCTGGCGATCGCCGGGGAGAAGATCCCGGTGCAGACCATCGCTCCCAAGTTCTCGGGGCGTTTCAACAAGGGCGTGGATTACGTCGGCGATGTCGCGCGGTTTGAAAAGGAATTCAATGAAGACCTGGCGGTGTTGGCGTTTGCCATCCGCGAATTCGGCCTGCCAGCGGACTTGAAACTGTCCGTTCATTCCGGCAGCGACAAGTTTTCGATCTACGAGCCGATCCGCCGGGCATTGCGAAAACACGATGCCGGGCTGCATGTGAAAACCGCCGGCACCACCTGGCTGGAGGAGTTGATCGGGCTGGCCGCTGCCGAGGGCGACGGACTGCAAATTGCCAAGGAAATTTACGGCAAGGCGCTCGGCAGGTTTGATGAACTGTGCGGGCCGTATGCGACGGTGATTGATATCAGCCCGGAAAAACTGCCTGCGGTTGAGACGGTGAATCAATGGGACGGCAGTCAGTTTACCGGTGCCTTGCGGCATGATCGCAGGTGCCCGGGCTACAACCCTGATTTCCGCCAGTTGCTGCATGTGGGTTTCAAGGTGGCGGCGGAAATGGGTCCGCGTTATTTGCAGGCGCTGAAGGACAACGAGGCGGTCATCGCCGCCAATGTCACGGAGAACCTCTTCGACCGACACATCCAGAGGATTTTCACCGGCATCTGACGCTCGCTGTCAAACCATGGCCGCCCAATCCGCTAATCCGTTCATAGGCGGGTGAACTACATTCGCTTTTCGCCCTCAGGGGCTGTCTGGGCCGGACAAGGGGTCGTGCATCCGTTCCATCCACTCGGCCAGGAGCTTGCGCATGGCCGTCACCTCCTCGGCACATTCCGGGCCTGCGATCCGGTTGCCACGGGCAGGAACGAGCGCCCGTCGATGTGCTCCAGCGCCGGCAGTCCGGCGGCTTCCAACAAGGTCGGTGCGAAGTCGATGGTTGAGACCAGGTGTTCCGCGTCGATTTTCCCCGCGGGCACCGTTCCCGGCCAGCGCAGGATCAGGGTGCCCTGCGAACTCGCCTCGTACACGGCTGATGTCCGGCACCTCGCAGCCGTTGCAGCCCACCGAGTCCCAGTTCAAGTCGTCCGCCGTGATCAGCACGATGTTCAAAGGCGCGCCCCGGGCACCGAGGGCGAGGAGCAGCAGTGTGGCGCAAATAATATAACATTGTCCGGGTTTCATGAGGTCAGCGGGTTGGAGTTGAGGGTTTGGATGACCTTGCGGAGAAATCCAAAGCAATCCGGTCGTTCTCCGGCATGATCCGCAGACCGGAGCCGGGTTCGTTGGTGAACTCGCCATGGGTCGCGGAGATGGAATAGGGGGTGCCGCGGAATTCGCAGGAGATCTCCTTGCGGTCGATGTTGCGGAATGGCAGCTTTGCCTTGCTGTCGCTGGACAACTCAAGGTACCAGTTGCCTTTCATCGCGCCCGCTGCGGTCATGCTAACTGATGCCTCGGTGAAGGTGATGACGATCTCACCCTTGGGCGAATGAACCGGCCAGCGGACCGTGAGTTCGCCTGCCGTGCGGTCGTCCACCGTCGGAGTTCCTCCCTTGATTTCCTCCCCTCCTGCAGATTTCAACCGGAGGCCGGCGATCGTCTGCGCGGTGCTCCAGGTGAATCCGTCAACCACCGGCAGGGTGAAGTAAAAGCACTCGTTTGAGGTGCCTCTGGTGGTGAGATAGTCGGATGCCACGGTCTCGTCAAAGAGGTGGATATCCCTGAAGCGCAGGGTTTCCCGGTCCCATAGCAGATTGGCCCGGTAGAAGCGCGAGTTGAACCATACCGTCTTCTGGTTCTTGTCCGTGTGATCGCTCAGGACGGTCACCGAAGTCGGCGGGGTCACCTTGTATCGATCCGTGAACCACTTGCCGGTCTCGCCCAGCGTTTTCACCTCCACTTTGCCTTCTTTCCGCAGGCGGGCGATTATCGGCATCTGGATCTCAAACCCCTTGGCCATCCGCTGCCAGGTGAATGAATTCTCCTGGCCAACCTGGGTGTAGCCGTAGCCCATCGCCGCGCCATCCACAAACGCATCGAAGTACCATTGGCACCAGGCGGCATTGCCCCCGCCGCCCTCGTAAACGGGTTCCAGGGAGACCACGCGCTGGTGGTTTCCTCCCAGTCCGCTGTCGTATTGATGAATCGGATCACTGCCCAACATCCTGAAAATGGGCACCGGAATCTGGTTTGCGGCGTTCTGCGCGGGCATGTAGGCGTTCTTTTTGCTAGGGTAATACCCCTGGTTCCAATAGCCGCCCCACAGCGTGTAGCCATCCGTTCCGATCTGGTCCTTGCAGTTGCACGACGCCGCAATGCCATAGCGGTCATACATGTATTGCAAGGTGTGGGCGTCGATGAACCATGAGCCCACCGATTTCGGATAGCAGCCGAAAACCTGCTTGAAGCGCGCCATATAGGTGTCCGTCAGTTTCTCCCGTTCCTGCGGCGAGTAGCCGGTGGCGAAGCCGACATCGGCGTGCCAGTCCCACGGGTAGCGCCCGCGCCACTGGTAGCCGCTGTCCTCCACCAGCGGCTGCGGAATCTCCCACCAGGCGCCGATCTCGAACATGTCGGAGGGCAAGGTCTTCAGTAGTTCCTGATAGCGGGCATCCACCAGCGCGTCATACTGCAGCAGAAAGGTTCCTTTCAGCTGGTATTTCTTCATGATCTTGATCTGTTCGACGACCGTTTCGTAGAGCACATCCTTGGTGATCCAATCAATCCGCGGTTCGCACTCCCGGATGAAGTTCACGATGTTGACAATCCGCGGCGGGCTGGCGTCGGTGCCCGCGTCTTCCGCCCGGGTGGCGACCGCGGAAAATGTTAGAGAAAGTATGCCCAAGAAGGCGTTGTGGATGATTGTGGAAGGGTGGGTCATGGAGGTATCTGGATGATGGTCGGCTGGCCTGGCTTCCGCCGGCCGGTTCGGAGGGCCGGAGGGGCGATGATACTACGAACCACCCGGAGGTGCTCTTGCAACGAAAGAGGCGCCATTCGGCAACGGGTGATGGGTTGCGGTGCCGGCCTTGGAGCCGGTCTGAAAAATGGGAATTTGAAAAATGGCAGGGACCGTTTCCCGATCTGGCGTAACGTCTAGTATTCAATGATTGCTAGGAAATTGCTTTCCGGGGTTGGTGCGCATGAGGGGCTAAAGGGGGCGGCGGAGAGCGGTATCACGGGGTTGGTTCCTGATTTCTCCCGAGGAAATTTCGCCCGAAGAAATTTCTTGGCAAAGCGGACCGGATGGCTATAATTGGAGATCGAGCATTTCTCCCATGAAATTGTCTTCAAACTCCCGCGCCCTGTGCAAATCCGCCGTTTCGGGTACTCCAGCCGCCTCGGTCCGTCGGATTTTCCAGACTTTTGCCCCTTTCCCCCGCCACCCCATGGTCTCCGCCCTCCGGTCCGGCCTCCGGAGCTTGCAACGGCCTTCTCCTCCACCGCAAATTCCTTGGCGTCATCGCGGGCGGCAGGAACCAGGCCCGGGCACCAGAGGGCCTCACCGCCATTTCCTGAATTGGTCCCGATCATCGCGCCCCCCAACAATCCAATAACCCACAAGTTGTCATGAAAAATCCTGGTTCCATCGTCAAGGTGTTGTCGGTGGCAGGCGTTGTCGTCCTGTCATGGCTGACAAGCGCCACTGCCGGCCTCGTTTCCTACTGGAGTTTTGAGGCAGGCGCGGGCGACGCCATGGGAGCCCATGACGGCACCCTGGTCGGTGGCGCTTCAATTTCCAGGAAGGGCGATGGCTTCGGCGGCGGCAGGTCACTCCGACTGACGGCCGATGGCGATTATCTCGACCTCTCGAATCCCAAGACCTTCGACTTCAATTCGGACTTCACATGGCACGCACGGATCAAGACCGCCGACGGCTCTGGCGCCATCTTCTCGCGCAATCCCAATGGCACGGCCTGGAACCAGGGTTCGAAAGCGCTGTTCGTCCGCAACAACAACGTGGACTGGGACACGGGCTGGGTTTCCAACCCGCACACGAACGTCGCGGTCACCGACAATGTTTGGCACACAGTGATCGCAACCTATAACTCGACCAGCGATCTGCTGAACATCTTTGTTGACCCGAAAGCCGGGGCAACCACCGGCAATTTCAGCGGAACTCACGACGTGAACCGCTTCGACGAACACACCTTCGTTCACAATGGCGGCGTCGCCGACACCAGCTTCACGCTTGGCAAGGCGGATTTCAGCGGTGGCTTGGCCAGCTTGGACACGTTGCTCGGACTGCTTGACGATGCCGCCGTTTTTGACAACGAACTGACCGGTGCCGACCTCGACAACCTGATCGTCAACGGGCCCTCCTGGTTTCTTCCGTTGGTCCCAGGCAAGCCCACGCTCCGAGTCCGTGGCGAAGGAGGCAACCTGGTGTTCACCTGGGGCAGCAAAGCCGGCAAGCTCTATGACCTGCTGAGCGCGAGCAACCTGACGACCGCCCCCGAGACGTGGGCGGTTTGGGACGGCCGCCAGAACATTGAGGCCACCCCGGACGAAAACTCGCTGACCATCCCGCGCCCGGCCGAGCCCACCCGCTTCTTCGCGCTCCTCGAGAGGGATACCCCACCGCTGTTCGTCGAGAATTTCGACACCGTGATCGCCCCGGCGCTGCCGCCCGGCTGGGTCGCCGACGGCACCTCGGGTACCCCGCCCACCGCCTGGCAACTCGGAGCCCCCGCCGCCCTCACCTCCCCGGCCAAGGCCCCGGGCGCGGCCTTCAGCGGGACGAATTGCGTCGGTACCAATCTGAACGCTCTCTATGGTCCGGGCGCCGCCGTCACGCTGACCACGCCGCCGATCCATGTGCCCGCCGGCGGTGCCACCTTGAGCTTCCGGCAAGTCGTTGACATCGACGGCCCCACTGCTCCGCTCGGCGGTGGCGCTGATTTTGGTACCCTGCGGGTGCTGGATGCCGCGGACGATTCCGAACTGGAGGTCATTGAAGCGCTGCTGGAAGGAAGCACGGGCGGGTCGTGGGTGCTCTATTCCAGGACCCTGCCGGCCGCCGCCATCGGCAAATCCGTCAGGTTCGAATTCAAACTCGAATCAGATGGCGGAGGGGTGCCGGATGGCTTTGAACTAGCGGGGTGGTACCTCGATGATGTGGCGGTGACCGCGACCACCGGCAAGTGATCGAACGATCACGGAATGGACCTGCCGAAGCTCGTTATCCAGTTGGGATCGGCGGATGCGCAGCGCCACGGGATGCCCGACGGCGGTTTGCTCCTCTTTCAGCCATCGGGTTTCGAGTCCGTCACCACTCCGCTGGATCAAGCCGGGAAGCTCGTCAGCGCGGGCGATGGTGATGGCGAGCGATTGCAGTTGGCCGCTGCCACCCGCCGGGGCCGTTCCAGGGCCTGGCGATACCATCCGGATCCTGGGGGCCTCGGCTACCAACAACCTATTTGATTTCACTATCCAACAACGGGTGTTTCTGGTTGATGAAGCCGGCCAGCTCGTGCCGGACGCGCCCATTTTCGACCCTTCCCTCAATCGCTCCGCCATCATGGCCGCCACGCCCGACGGCGGCTACAGGCTCGTCTTCGGCGTGGATCCGACAACATACCTCTACTGGCCCAGCCCGACTAGCTTCGAGCGGCGGATCGAGTGGCGTGCCAGTGACCACACCCTGATCCGAACCCTGACCATTCTTGCTCCACTCTTTCAGTTTGTGTTCGCCGAGGAATCCGGGGGGCGGGTGCTGGCCACCAGCGAGAATGGCGAGTTGAGCCGGTTCAATTCCGATGGCACGCCCGACCCCACGTTCACCAGTCCCGGATACGTATCGTCCATCCTGCCCCTGCCCGGTGGGCTTTGGCTGGTCAACGGCCTGCGCCGCATCATGGCCGATGGTGTCCTGGATCCGACCTGGCACCAACCCGTTTTGGAAACCCCGTCTGGCATCACCCATCTCGCCTGCACGCCCGATGGTGGCGTGGTCGTCGCCGGGAACTTTCGCAAACTCGATGGGACCAGCGTCCCGGGACTCGTTAAACTGACCGCCGGGGGCACGCCATTTCCCGGATTCACCCCGGACCCGCGGCTTGGCCGGGTGACCGCGCTCGCTGCCATGCCCGATGACTCCATCGCGCTGGGTATGACTTCCGCGCTGATCCTCGCCGACGGCCGTACTGCCGCGCTCCTGCGCCTGCTGCCAAACGGGACCATTGATGAAACCGCCTTCCCACAGGCAATATCCACTCCCGGCATCACGATGCCGCGATCCACCATTGCCCAACTGGCCTGTCAGGCGGACGGCAGGCTCCTGATGTTCTCCGAGACCTATGGCGGGGAGGTCTCCACTTCGACCCTGTCGCGTCGGCTGCCGGATCTGTCCGTGGATTCTTCGTTTGCCGTCGGGTCAAACTATTCCGTGGCCTCCCCCAGATTGCTGCCATTGGCCGACGGTCGGATTTTCGTCGGGTCCAAACTACTGGATGCCGGCGGCCACTTGCTGGAGGACATTGCCCTCCCCGACCAGGGCAGCTACTCACCGCAGTGCCAAATGGCGGACGGAGCAGTGGTTTTCACCACCCTTTCCCAAACCGGCGGCACCACCTCCAACAGGCTTGTTCGCTGGAAAAGCGGAACATGGGACAGCTCGTTTGAGGCTGCCGTGAACTCGCCTGTTGGGGCGCTCGGAGCCGTTACCGCCCCGGATGGCAAACTCTATGTCACGGGGTGGTTGGCGGGCGGGGTTCCGCCGGGCACCCAACTCGTCCGCCTGCACCGCAACGGCCGGCTGGATGCCGCTTTCCGCCCTTCGCCGCTCACCCGACAAATCCGCCGCGGTCCCGGCCCATGGTTCACCCACACGCTAACCGGGCTCGCCTCATTCGATCCGGCTGCCAGAACAAGCGTCGATCTAACCCAGTGGCGGACCGCCACCGGCTCGGAGATCATGTTGGACTCGTCGTCCGCCCGGGTGATCTTCAAGCTGTTACCCGGAGCGCTCCGCCGGTTCGTGCGGATCGAGTTCATCGAGCCTTGAGAAAACAGGGAAAACCGGGATCACTCTCGGGGGAACAGTCCCGAGGCTCAACATGATTCCCCATCTGGTGATTCGACTGGTATTCAATGGCTTACATCTGCTGGAAGCTCTGGAATGCCCGATGGAACCGCACGGGCGAGCACCGTCGGCCCAAAATCCTGTATCTCGCCGACCGGATCATCAGCGAGTGGGATGCGGCCGGCTGGCGACCGAGCAAGGATGAACTGGACCGCTACGGCCGCGCCATCCCTGACGATGAATACCAAACCAAGGATTTCGAGAAGGCGGTCGCGCTGGCGGGTGGTTGGCTCCATGAGCGAGTTCAAGCAGATCATCGGGCGCGGGACCCGCGTGCGCGACGACTGCGGCAAGCTGTGGTTCTCCATCCTCTTCCATCCCCACCAACATCCTGTTCTTCGACCGCATCGGGCCGACCAGGGACGTGTGGTATTACGAGCAGCCCTTGCCCGCGGGCCGGAAAAACTACACCAAGACCCAGCCGATCCAGTTCGAGGAGTTCGCCGACTGCCTGAAATGGTGGGGCAAACGCAGGGATAACGAACAGGCCTGGAAGGTCACCGCCAAGGAGTTGTTGGCGAATGGCTACAACCTCGACCGCAAGAACCCCAGCACCAAGGACGACATCACCCACCTGCCGCCGGAGCAACTCGCCGAATCCATCCTTGAAAAGGAACGCCGCATCATGGAGATTGTCGCCGGAATCCAGAAACTGCTGAAACCATGACCGAAATCATCTTCCATGTCGAAGAAGCCCCGGAAGGCGGCTTCACCGCCCGCGCCCTCGGCCACTCGATCTTCACCGAGGCGGACACCCTCGAAGCACTGCGCCCTGCCGTGCTCGACGCCGTCCGCTGCCACTTCGATCCCGGTGCCTGCCCCGCCATCCTCCGCCTTCACATCGTCCGCGACGAAATCCTGGCCGCCTGATCCCGTGCGCATTCCCCGTGACATCACCGGCGACAATCTCGTTAGCCCCCTACCCTCGTTCGAGACCATAGTGGCCGTGGATTGGCGGTCGCCGGTCAACAGGGTCGCGATTTTTCATTCACACCAAATTTGATGTTGCCAGGCCGTGGATTTCACTGTGGAATTCTACGAAACGAAAGACGGAGGGTGCCCCATGCGCGATTTTCTCGATAAACTCAAAGCTTCCAATCCCGGCGATTTTGCTGCGGTGGTGGCCGGGCTCGCCAAATTGCGCGATCGGAAATACCACCGCGAACCGTTGTCGAAGCCCTTGGGCGACGGATTGCTGGAACTGCGCCATGTGGGAAAGCTCAACACCCGGGTGTTGTGGTTCTTCATGAGGGACCGCCGTATCGTCGCCGTCCATGGCATCCGCAACAAGGGCAGGTCCATTCCGTCCCGCGACCTCGCCACCGCCCGCTCCCGCATGCACGACTGGCTACAACGAAAATGCCCATGAAAACTACAAATTTCGATCGCTATCTTGAGCAACAACTCCGCGACCCGGCGTTTGCGGCGCGTTTCGAGGATGCCGGCGAGGCGTGGGATGTTGCGCTCCAGATCACCCGCTTGCGCGAACAGGCCGGACTCACCCAGAAGGAACTTGCAGGTTTGTTGGAAACCAGCCAGCAACAAATCAGCCGCCTCGAATCGCCTGCCTACGAAGGCCACTCGCTGAGCATGCTCCGCCGCGTCGCCAGCGCCCTCCACGCCCGCCTCCGCGTCGTCCTCGAACCGGCCGCCGCGCCACCACCGCCACCAGCCGTGCGCGACAAGCCCACACCCTACACGACCGGTGTAAAGCCAAAGAAACCCCGCTGACCGATCATGCCATCCAAAACAGTTACATGGCCTTAACCCAACAACAAACCGCCGACATTGAATCCGCAATGGCGGATTTTCTGGCAACCGGACGCACGCCCGTCGAACTCCGCGAGAAGATGGAGATCGGATTTCGGATCAAGGGGCAAAGTGTCGTGATCTTCGAAAGACGCCCGTTTTGGCCTTACTCGGATGAAATGATCGAGAGAGTGGTCGCGAAAGCGACCTACGTGCGGCGCACCCACTGCTGGAGAATCTACTGGCAGCGTGCCGATCTCAAATGGCACGCCTACTATCCGCAGGCGGAAGCCCTGTTATTCGAGGAATTCATCGCCTTGGTGGATGAGGACGAGAGCGCCTGCTTTTGGGGCTGACTCCAAGAGAATGGACCGCGCCAAGGGAGCGCCGCCCACGGTGTTCCGTGTGGCTCTCATGTTATGTTGCCGACTCGCCACTGCCGGGAACCAAACCCGATTTCGCCCAGGGACGCCACGGCGACATCGAGCGTCAGCCATGCCGATTCGAGGAACGCCAGGCGGGTATTCGGTCGCGGTGGCATGGTGCGATACCGCGCCAGTTCCTCCAGATTCCGCCGGCCGTGTCGCTCCTCCCGTCGCGGGTCAGGACAGGGCGACCGCCGTTCAAGCCGGTGCCCTAGAGGGTTTTCAGGCAGGCCTTAAGGCGCGGGTTTCACCGGTTGGCCGGTGCCTTCCTTCATCAGGGTCTGCAGCTCCGCGAGGTGGTCCTGATAGACTCCGCGCGGGGTGGTGTCGTGGCGTTTGCAGACGGCGGCGGCCATGCCGACCACCTCGCCCATCATGCCGCAGGTGCGCATGACCCGCACCGGGCCGAGCGCCTGGTGGGTGACGCTGATGTCGCGGCCGGCCATGAACAGGTTGTCGACGTTGCGGCTGTACAAACAGCGATACGGCAGCCAGTAGGGCCCGGCGTAATGGTATTCCTTGCTGGTGGTGGCGCTGGAAAGGAAGGCATCGTCACCGTTGGCGGCACGGAATTTGGCGTCCGGCAAGTGCAGGTCGATCGGCCAGGTGCAGGGGACACTGCCGTCCGGGTAGGGCACCGCCTTGCGGAAGTCCTCCTCGGTCGCGATCAGGTCACCGAGCAAGCGGCGCGATTCCCGCTTGCCGGCGATGAACGCGGCCCACCCCAACTGGTGGTTCGGATAGAGACCATCGACGTTCTTGAGCGCGTCCCACGCCCCGTACATCGCCCGCAGGTTCTGGTCGCGCATCAGCTCGGTTTCGTCGATCGGGTGCCGGTCGAAACCCGACTCCCAATACCAGACTCCGAGGCTTTGCAACCCCTTGCCACCCTTGCGGCCGGGGAAGGGCTTGTCGGTAAGATCGACCGCCCACGGGCAGCGGGGGAACGGGGAGGGCCGGCCGGTGTCGGCGAGTGCGGAATTGATCGCGTCCTTGTCGTCGCAGCCGCAGTCGAGTTGGGGGTACCACAGGTTGGACGCGCCCATGTGGCCTTCCATGGTCATGTCGAAATCGGCCCCGGCCCGTGCGCCGACCTCGCCATCGCCGGTGGCGTCGACAAACCAGCGGGCCCGCAAATCGAGGCGGCGGCCGCTGCGGGTGTGCTGGGCCACCACACCAGTGATCCGGTGCTTGGTGGCGGTCACCTGGTTGACCCGGTATTCGGTGAGCAGGGCGAGGTTTGCCTGGCTGCGAACCAGCGCGAGCCGCCGCTCATCCTCGTATTTATCGGCACTGTTGGAATCGCCGTAATGGGCGCGTTTGGCGGGTTCCAGTTCCTTGACGACCGCGCCGATTTGCGGGTAGGGGGGGAAGCAGGTGTTGCCGTTGAGCCAGACCCGGACTTCCGGGGAGTTGTTCCCGCCGAGCACCGGCCGGTCCTGGACCAGCACCACATCGAGGCCGAGGCGGGCGGCCGACAGTGCGGCGCAGGTGCCGGCAATCCCGCCGCCAACGACGACCAGGTCATGGCTGCCGCCGTCTTCGGGAGCGTCCGGCAAGCCGAGCAGTTTCAGCCGCCATGGGGCCATTTCCGTCACGGCATTGGGTGGCCGGTAAGCCGGGTCGCTGCTGAACAAGATCGCGTCGCAGCGCCCCTCGAAACCGGTCAGGTCGTGCAACGCGAGTTTTGTTTCGCCGGCGAGGTCCACCGTGCCGCCGTCCTGCCAGTGCCAGTCGGCGCCTTCGGTGCCGAAGGCGGTGTCCAACGGTTTGCCGTCAATCATCAGTTGGAAGCGCCCCGGGCTGCCGGGAGTCTTCCATGGGGCCACCCAATCCTTGGTCCGGACCCATGCCCGGTAGCTGCCCGGCGCGGTGACCCGCACCGTGGTGGTTGCGTCGGCCACCGGCCGCCCCAAGCCGTGGGCGAGCAGATAGGGCGAGCCCATCTGGTCCATGAATTGTTGGTCGAGCACCCAGCCGCCGTGGGATGCGAACCCCTCGCATTCCACAAGGACGAGATGCGGGTCCGCGGCGGACAAACGGGAGGCACCCAGCAAAAGCAGGGTGGGCAGGGCGAGGATAAGGATCATTCTCATGGCGGCTGGCAATGGGGGTGGCTATCGGCGGATACGCGCCCGGGGGCCCCGAACTTTCATCGGCCACCTGCCCCGGCAGATCCCCTGGGCTCTGCTGGGCGGGGGCAGGATTGGGTATCAATCATAGGGGCCTCCCCTTATCGCCAGCCGCGCCGCGATCCAATCGTTCGGCAATGAGTGGATCCGCCAGCCGTGGCTGCCGTACACTTGCTCCAGTCAGTTGAGAAACGACAGGTGGTTCTCCTGGCCGGAGAATAGCTGTTTCCCGCCGTCCGACTCAGGGAACGGCGACCGTGAGGCGGACGAACCCGGCGGCGAGATTGGCGACAGAGTTCGACATCCGAAACGTCCGGTAGTCGAAGCCTGCGCTCAGGGCGGGAAGGTCGGCGGGCGGCGTGGTTTCGACGAAGCTCTGCTTCCCTCCAGTCTTCTCGTTGTCACCTTCGAAAACCTGCATCGGTGGGTGCTCTGCCGCCGGCCACCGTCATCGCATCCCCGCTGAGACCGATCATCGGTGCCGTCATCGCCTTCACGTCAAGTTCTTCAAGGGTGAACCGGGTGCTCTTGATAAACGGCTCTTCACCCTTCTCCCAATGGCCGTAGGTCGTCACGACGAAGTTGCCGTCCGGCAGCCGTTCAACACCTGGATAGGTGGTGTCATAGCCCATCTTGTTGTCGAGCAACCGCAGCACCATCTCGCCCGCCCGGCCCGCCACGAGGTCTTCCCAGCGACCCACCCATGCCGCGCAATCGCCGGCGGTCGGCAAGGGGCCTTTTGCCTCGCCGCTCGAAAATAACTCGCGTTTCCCCGGAGTGATCCCGCGGAAGACGATCACCAAACGCCCGTCGGCCGCATACTTCGCGGTATGACGGTCGCCCGTCAGAGTGATCGGCAAGGCTCGCGGTTTCGTCCAGGTCGCGCCTTCATCCTTGGAAAAAACCACATGCGAGTTTTTCACCCGCCGGTTCTCCCGCAACAGCAGCGCGATCGTCTTGCCATCCGGCGAACGGATCGCTCCGGGTTCGCAGAGATGGATTTCCGACGCCTTCCAAATGGTTCTCGGGTCCGACCAACTCAAGCCGCCATCTTTCGTGGTCGTCATGTAAAGGCACATCACTCCCGGCTCCGCAGGTCCGCCTGCCTTGGCGAATCGTCCATCGTCATGGAAAAAGCAGGCATAGTGCCCCTTGCCGGTTTTCAGCTCGATGTGGGCCCCCATGACCACGATCCCACCCCATTCTCCCGCCGCTTTCAGTTCGCTCCAACTCCCGCCCTCATCCTCGCTCACCGAGAACCGCGCGGGTCGCAAGCCCGACCACAGAATGATCCGCCTGGTCCCGTCGGGGCCGGTCATCCGGTGCAAAGTGGGCACCTCCTCGGAAGTCATCCAGCTCGCCGGCGTCGGCAGCCGCTCGCTCCAAGTCTTGCCGCCGTCGCTGCTGCGCTTGTAAATGATCGCTCCCCGGCCATGCCCCTTCGGATAGACGGCGAGAATCGTCCTGCCGTCGTCGAGCAAACAGCTGGTAACATGCCCGAGATACTGCCCGTCCTCACGGTCCACGACCACTTGATGATCGACCTCCGCGGCCAGATCGACAAATGGAATCCCGGCGGCCATTGCGGGGCCGAGCAGGAGGAACGAGAGAACAAGCGGGAAGCCGGACTTCATGGAGAGCGGTACGTGGCAGGCGATCTCGCTGTGGCGGGTCACGGTTGAGTTGCAGGCGGTCTTGTCCCGCGATTTCACACAGTCAAGGAAATCTCGGACTGCTGCGGTTGGTATTCATCATCGATCTATTCGTTTGTTTTCAAACCAGAGCGGCCCGCCGAACTTGCCTGTCACGACGATGTCCGGATCGCCATCGCCGTCCATATCGACGACCGGGATACTCAATCCCGCGCCGATGCCCTCGTCGTAGGTGATCGCGTGCTTGATCCATTCGGGGTTCGGGCCGGGTTTGAGTTCGTACCAATACACTCCCAGCGGGCCGAGGGCGTCCGGGTCGCCGCCGTTGTGGGCCATGAAACGCTTGCCAGTGACGAAATCCAGATCGCCATCGCCATCGATATCGGCCAAGGTAATGCTGTGAGCCTGGCTCCATGACTTGTCAATTTCGTGCGGCTTCCACTGTCGTTGCCCACCCTCAAGCACCTGTTCAAGCCAGAAGATGCCGTGACCGTGTGCGTTACTTGAGATCACGTCCGGCAGCCCGTCTTTGTTGACATCGGACACGACGATCTGCGGCGTGTGGCCTTCGATTGGAAGCGGATGTTGGGTCCACGTTCCTTTCCGCGGATCGGCGGGTCCCTCGTACCATGCGCCGGGCCGGAGGATGTCCGGTCGACCGTCGCCGTTGACGTCGCCCACGCCACCTCCAAAATCGTGCGGGCTTTCGGAAACCACGTGGCGAACGACCTGCGTTTTTCCATCCGCGCCTTTGACCGGCTCATACCACACTGTGGGACCGACGTGCGGCAGGACTTCGGCGGCCTTGCCGTCGCCGTCGATGTCCCTCAGGTCGCCGCACTCGAAGTTGCCGCTGGCGGTGTCGACGTCGGTGTCGGTCCAAATCGCTCCGAACTCGCCCGGGTTGCGGCACCACCAGGCCTTTTTGGCAAACCAGTCACAGGCGACGACGTCCAGTCGTCCGTCGCCGTCGCAATCAAGGGGCAGGTTCATGAAATCATTCCGGTAACCCTTGCCCTTGTCGTCCACCATGCCGTCGATCTTGCGGATCTCGACGGCTTTCCAATCCGGAGCGAGGTAGAGATAAGCCCCCGCCACGATGTCGGGTTTGCCGTCGTTGTTGAAGTCGCCCACGCCGCAGGCCTCGCTGCGGTAATCGCCCACGCGATGGGTGACGAACTTGACGGGCGACGGAAGCGCCCCCGCAGGCTCGGCCGCAGCCGTTTGCATGACGGGCAGGGCGAGCATCGCCGACGAGGCGGTGATCGATAGCAGGGTTGCGAGTTTGTTGTGGTGGGGCGTCTTCGATTCGTTCATTTCATGATCCTTTCAATTGCTTAGGGGTGTCTGCAATAGGTACCATGTGTGCCGGGCGGATATTTCAACGGTTGCTTGTTTCATTGATTTCGGCTCACCTCCAAAATCAGAAATCAACAGTCATCAATCGGCAATCAATCCGGTTCTGGAAAACTTGACTCGCTCGAAGCGACTTTTGGCTTTCAAGAACTCCGCCGTGACGCGCTCATACGTCCCGCTCACTTGACAAGCCCTTCTCCCGGCATGAGGGGTGCGACATGAGTTTGCTTTGGAAGTTATCGCCCGTCCTGCTTTTTGCGATCTTCGTGGCCGTTTTCCATCCGGCATCGGCTGCCGGAAACACGGCACCGGTGGAGCGCGCGGCCACTGCGGCAAAACCGGACCCGCCTGAACCGGACGCGCCTGAAGGCGTCACGAGGGAACAAGCCAGAAAGGCCGTCACCCGGCTGACTGAAACGTCCAACAGCCTGGGAGCAGCCATCGATGCCGCGGCCGCGCGGTCGGGGCAGGAATGGTTGCAGAGACCCGTGCTTTTCGGAATCAGCGCCGCACGGTTCCTGGCAAGTTCGCTCCTGCTGTTAGTGGTCGCCGTTTTCACCGTCGCCGTCGTCCGGCGGATTCGGGTTTTCGCCGGGCGCATCAAGGACGAACAGGAACAAACCTGGCCAAGAATGCTGCTCTCCGCGGTGAGAAAGCCGCTGGCCCTGACACTCTGGATCTACGGCTTGTTCTTTTCGTCCGGAATCCTGCTGGACGCGGTGAGGACAAGCGGCGGACATCCCGACTTCTCCAGATTCTGCGGTGGACTCACCTATGCCGGACTCACCATCGCCAGCTTCTGGCTGATCTTCCGCGTCATCCGCGGCACGGAAAGGAAACTGCGTGCCCGGGCGGAGCTCACGGACGGCGTGCTCGACAAGGTCCTCGTGCCCGTCATGGGCACGGCGCTGCGCCTCCTGGTTCCAATTCTGACACTGTTCATTCTGCTAGGTGCCATCGACCTGCCTGATCCCTACGAGTGGCTGAGCGGCAAGTTTCTCGCCATCATCCTGATTGGGAGCATCGCCTACCTCGTCATCCGCACGGCCTCGGTGGTGGAAAACGCCCTGTTGAAAGCAAACCGCCTGGATGTGGCGGACAATCTCCGCGCCCGCGAGATCTACACCCAGGTCTCTGTGATCCGGAAAATCATCGTCACCGGCACCATCTTCCTGGGTGCCGCATGCATGCTCATGCTTTTCCAACCGGTGCGGCAGCTCGGCGCCAGCATTCTCGCTTCCGCGGGCATCGCAGGGGTCGTCCTCGGATTCGCCGCTCAGAAAACCCTATCCAATTTATTCGCTGGCATCCAGATCGCCATTTCCCAACCGATCCGCATCGACGACGTCGTCATCGTCGAAGGCGAGTGGGGGCGCATCGAAAACATCACGCTGACATTCGTCACCGTCTGCATCTGGGATCTGCGGCGGCTGGTCCTCCCGATCAACTATTTCATCGAAAAGCCGTTTCAAAACTGGACTCGCACCTCGGCGGACCTTCTCAATAGCATCTTCATCTACGCGGACTACACGCTCCCCGTCGAGCCGCTCCGCAAGGAACTCAAACGCCTGCTGGATGATAACCCGCTCTGGGACAAGAAGGCATGGGTTCTCCAAGTGACCGACTCCACCCCGCAAGCCATGGAAATCCGCTGTCTCATGAGTTCCAGCGACGCACCAAAAGGATGGGACCTGAAATGTGAGATCCGCGAAGGACTCGTCCACTTCATCCAGAAGAACTTCCCCGAGTGCCTCCCAAGAGTCCGCGCGGATCTCCATCGCGACGGACACACCCCACCTTCCACGATCATGCCCGCGGTGAAAACCGAGGCCCCCTCAGCCTTGTCCGCGCCCGGGCTGGACGCAGGAAACTCCTGATCCCGACAACGAATCAAGGTCGACGATTCCAGTTTTCGGACGCCACGGGGGGGTGGTAGCTTGCAACCTGGCTTCGGGCTACTTCAGATCGGCCTTCTTGAGGCCCTCGATGAAGAGATCCATCTGCCCGCACGGTTGCTGCGTCTTGCTGTCGTATTCGACGTTGCCATAGGCCGCCAGGACGTTGGTGCCCTGCTTGAGGTGCTTGAGCTGGCCGGCGTTGAGCACGATGGGACGGTAGTGGGGCATGTCCTTCCACCACCCGTAGCTCTCGATCCTGTGGCCGTTCAGATAGACGTGGAAACCCTGGCGGGCCAGGATGCTCAGGCGGTAGGAGTCCCAATCCAAGGCGTCGACGTCAAAGGTCGTCCGCATCACCAGGAACTCGCCCTTGCCCCAGTCGGACTGGTTCTCGAACGAGACGCGGCCCCGGCTGAAGTCGCCGGTGCCGATGGGAGCGCGGCCCGTTTGCCACTTGCTGTCGTCGTAATCCGCCGCGAACCAGCCCTGCAGGTCCGGGGGCAGTTGGATGTCGCGGAAACGGTGCTTCTCGCGCGTGGGCGTGCGGTCCTTTTCGGTCAGCGGATCGAACGACGTGAACCGCCAGACGCGCTCCGCCGGCGCCACCTTGCCGAGTGGCTTCCAGCCGGCGTCGGGCTTCCTGAGCTTGGTCAGATCGATGATCGTGTCGACCAGCGCCTGCTGGTCCCCCGGCTCCGCGTTCATGCGGTCGATGAGTTCCTTACGGTAGACCTTGAAAAGAATGTCGGTGAGTTCCTCGCGCTGTTGGGGAGGCTGCTTGGCGAGCGAGCTGTACAGTCCGGTGGGCTGGCCCTCGGGGTTCGCGTTCGGCGTTGCCACGAGCCCGACCAGATCCCCGGTGCCAAACGTGTTGAAGCGCGCCCGCACCGCTTGGGCGACCACCACGGCGGTGGTGGGGTCGTTCTGCAGGCATGCCTTGACGGCTTCGGTGACGTTGAACGCGCCCTCGGCCGAGCGCGGACCGGGTTTGATCTCGCTCGTCGCGACGGCCTGCTGGAGCCCCGCCACGATCAGCTTGCCCGCCGGGCTCGCCGGGGTCCTCCGTTTTAGGGCCCCCGCAAGATGATTCATCATCCTGCCACGTGGCTGGGTGTGGTATTCCTTGGTGGCCATCGTCAACAGCGTCGGCAGGATCTTCAGATAGAGGGCGTCGTCCTTGTCGAGCCCGGAAAGGGCCAGGAAGGCGGACTCGCGCAGCCACCAGTCCGCGTGCTCCGTCCATGGTATGATCAGCGGCCCACAGGCGGCGATGTCCTTGGCCGGCGCGGATTTCAGCGCCATCAGCGCGCCGTCCACCACCCACCACGACTCGGTGGGGTCCGTCAGCATCTTCCGGATGGCGTCGAGCATTGCGGGGGTGAACCGCTCCGTCGGAATCGGGCTGCGGCCGATGCTGAACCAGTAATTGTAGTCGATCAGGCCATCGAGTGCCGCCCGCCGCACGCGGGGATCCGGGTCGCGCAGGAGTTTCTCCAGTTCGTCGTACGCGCCGACCGCGCGCAGCGCCTTGCCGGCCTGGACGCGGATCATGTAATTCCGGTGATAGACGTTCTTCACCAGCACCTCACGCGGGAGGCTGTTGAGGTCTTTCTCGGGCTGGTGATAGGCGCCGCCCAAGGCATTGAAGGGAAGGTGGGTGGGTTCCTCCGGGCCGGAGTGGAAGTATTTCGGGTTGTGGTCGATCGAAAGGAAGGCGAGGTCAGCCGCCGTGCCCCACAGGTTCGCGGGCAGCGTGAAGTCCTTGGCGAACTTCGAGCGCGGCGCGCCGGTGATGCGCAGGGTCCGCAAAGGTGCCGTGTAGGACAGCCCCATGCCGGGACCGGATGCGCCGATTTGGCCGTTGCTCCATGCCAGCGTGCCAATCCCGATGCTGCCGCCGGGTTCGCGGCTCAGATCATGCCACCAGGTGAGCCGGTCCATCGACTCACGAAACAGGTCGGGTTTCTCCTTCATCAGATAGGAGGTGACGATGCTGCGCCAGATCCCGTCGCCGCGACCTTCGTCGCCGTGGCCCTGCACCAGCAAGGGGTAGCTGTCGATCATCGACATCGCCAGATACTGGCGGGCCTTTTCGTAAATGGCGACATCGCCGCGGGCGTCGGTGGCGATCTGCATGGCGGCGGCGATCATGCCGTCCTTGCCGTTGGAGCCGAGCCCGCCCTCGCCGCGGTGATCGCCGTAGGCGACCGTGCCGTGACCGGCGAAGCGGTAGAAGAACCGCAGCGCCCCGAGCAGGGTTTCCTCGTCGACGTTCACGCCGCACTCCTTGCCCAGCAGCAGTGTCGTCAGCACCTGCGCGCCGGCGGGATTCATCAGGCCGCCGGCGACGTAGCCGGGACTGACGCCCATCCCCCAATGCGTCCAGCCGCAACCGAACTTCTGGCGTTTCTTCGCGTCATCGCAGTAGTATTGCAGGATCGGCAGCACCGAGGCGTCGCCGGTCCGTAGGTAATACTCGCCGCACGCGATGCCGTTGTAGCCGTTGTTCCAGGTGTGATCGCCGATCCCCTCCACGTTCTTCGGGAAGGCACCGAAGTACGCCTTGACCTGCGGCAGGTACTGGTCGTCGCCGGTCGAAAGCAGGAACAGGCACGACAGGGCACCCGGGATCCCGCCCTGGTTGAACTTCTTCTTGTCGGCATAGAATTCGGCGGCCTGCCCGATGATCTTCTTCGACTTGCCGCAGTCGAGCGGCCAAGTCTTGCTGTAGCCGCCCAGCACGGGGATGGCAACGGTTTCCTTGCGCTCCGACTTGCCGTCCGCAGAGGTGACGTCGAAGACCATCCGGCCGTCGGTGGCCTCGGCCTTGGTGAGCGCGTCACCCAGCGTGACGAACGGATTCAGGCCCTTGAGCGGGACCCCGTTGATGCCGGTGATGATCTCGCCCTTGCCGAACTTCCCCGCAGCCGGCGACCCCGGCTCCGTCTGCTCGACCTTGACGGTCACGCCCTGGTAGATGCGCGCCTTGACGCCGGTGACGCCAATGTGGCCAAACGGCGTTTCGCGATCCGGGTTCGGACGCGACCGGTAGACCTGCGCCCCGGGGTAATACGTTTCGCCGCTGGTGGCGGCATCAGCCGCAGGGCAGAGCCACGCGGGGCCTAGTCCAAGCCACAACGGCAGGGTGGTGAGGGTGAAGATTACGATCTTGTTCATGGTTGTGTTTCTCGGTGGTGTGTGGGGTCTATCAGATCAAATGCCGGAATGCCCAGCTCCGCTTCGATGGCTGTGGGAAACGACAAGTCCTCCGGAGATTCACTCAAAATCTCGATCAACATATCATTTCCGATCTTTTGTTGAATGCCGCGGAGCCGGGCGATGTGGTTCGGCCTTTCCTCGAACACTTTCTCAACGCTGTCCTTATGCAAAAAGTTCATTGTGGGGATCGAAGTTATAGGTTCTTCCGAGTTCGAGGTATTCCTTGACTAGAGCTTTTCGTGTTTTTGGGTCGCTCTCGGATTCGATGAGGCGGCTCAATTCCAGGAACCGATTCCAACTGGCCAGGCCCTTCTCCCCGTAGAGCGTTCTGACGGCGAAGTCTTTTAGAAGTACGTCGTTGGGATTGTCACCCTCGGGCGTGACGCCGCGCCTTACGACAACGCCACGATCCGGGTCGAATTCGAGAATGAATCGTTCCTCGGGTTTGAACTGGGCGGCCACAATCGGGCTGTGGGTGGCAAAGAACATCTGGGCACCGGGTGCGGTCCGTTCGTAATGTGCCAGCAGGTCCAAAAGAAAATCCGGGTAAAGGCTGTTTTCCGGCTCATCAATCAAGACGATGCCGCCCTTTCCGGAGTGATGACGGAAGATGGTGAAAAGGTGGCCGAGGCGGAACAAGGAGCTGCGGATTCCGGTGCTAAGCTCGGCATAAGGAAGAACGGCGTTCTCAGCCGCCAGATAAATGTAAGCCTTGAGGTTGTCGTTGAGTTGAATGGGCTGTGAGGCTTTTTCGTAATCGAACCTTAGACCAGCCTTTATGAGAATCGGTTCCCAGACGCCCGCGAGTTCCTTGAGAATGTTTGGGTTTTGAGCTAGGAACTCCCTTTCAACCGCAGCGATCGTGCGGTCCTGGTTCTCAGGAAGGCGGTTATACTCGATGAGGCGGGCTTCACGGTCCTTGATCAGGGCGATCAGAAGCTTCCAGAAATCCGCCACCTTGTCTTGTCCCACCATGAATTTTGTTGGAGGTTTTTTCAGGAATGTGAGCGCATCATTCAGATTGGCGGCAGGAAGATCATTGATTTTGGAAGAATTGGGCGGAAGCTCGGAATCGGGCGGACAATATACCGTTGCCAAATCCCGTAGGTCTGTGATCCACTTGTTCTGTTCATCGGGGCTACCCAATGGCACCAGTTCCGCCAACTCTTCAACATCCTCTTTGGATTTTGGATCCCTGCGTGTTCCCCATTTCAACTGATTCGGTCTGCCATAAAGAGACGCACTAGAATCGCCATTTTCAAATTCGACATGCATGGACGCATTCGCCTCCAATCTTCCAGCCCAACGTGGTGTCGAGGAAGGAACTCCGAGCACTCTGTCTGATGCTAGCAGGCGGAGAATCGTCGATTTCCCGGTTCCGTTGCCGCCGATCAAGCAGATGCGGTCCAGAGGCTTGCCGGCCTTCGGGTCGGTGAAATCGAAGGTAACATCGCGGAACTGCCTGATTCCATGAAGGTTGAGTGTGCGGATGCGTAGGGACATGGTGGTTGGCGCGCTCAGAGTAAGGAAACGGGCTTAGTGTGGCGAGACTTGATTTGGCATGGCGGTTGCAAACCGCCGCCACGGTGGATTACCCGCCCTCCACCATCGCGTTTTCACCCACCGTTTCACCACCCACCCCGAGGACCCCGATCACGAAAGGCAGCTTGGGTGGCGGACGGCCGCCTCAGTCGGGCCTCGGCAGGACCGCAGGCACCTCGGCGGCCATGCCCGAGAGACCCACAAGCGGGACAGCGAGCATCAGCGTCGATTTCAATCCGTTTTCAAAAACAGTGAGTTTTCGTTTCATGGTTTTCATTGTTTCATTGTTGCGCTCTCCGGTTTACTCTCCGAGTCGTATTATTTCGCCACGGCTTCAATCACCCCGCCGAGCTCCAACCATTCGTGGAGTTCCACTGCGGCACTCTTGCCCTTGATCGCTTCCGGTTGCGTGAGCTTGGGTGCCAGCGCCTTGCTCGGAACGGTGTAGACGAAGGGAATATCCTCGTCGTCCTGCCAAAGCGTGAACCTCGTCTTGAAGCAGTTGGCCAGCACGGACATCTCCGGGCCGAAGTTGGCGCCCTGGTCGTCCGCCACCATCGACTCGCCGGTGAGGAACAAAATGCCGCTGAGGGCCGCCGGCGTGAAACAGTGCACATACACGTTGTATTCAAAGGTGGCCGTGGAGTCGCCGACTTGCGGTTTCGGCGAGGGAAGCTGTCCCCACGAGCTGCCGTCCGGCACCGCCCGGGTTGCCATCATCGCGGGGATGTACTCACCCCAGTATTGTTTCCAATCCGCGATGTAGCGCCGCACGTTGGCGAGGTAATAGGGGTTGTCGAAATACTGGCTGCCCACCGTCTTGTAGTCATCCATCAGGCTCGGGGCATCCTTGAGGAAGCTCGGGGCGATCCAGTTCTTGATCGGTATGTCCTGCTTGGCCTGCAGGAAGATAATGCCGACCGGACGGCCTGTCTTGGCGGAAATGCTGTGGCCGAGTGCGGCAGCCAACCCTTCTGCATCCTTCCAGTAGGCAGCAAGGCGGTTGCTCCATTTGCCGTTCGCCTCCATGACCCTCGGGGTACGCGAGGTGCAGATACTGAAGCGGCTGGGAGCATCCCTGCCGTCACGGTTCGACTGGTTTTCGATCATGCGCACGATCTGGCCGGACGGGTTGACCTCCGGCACCTCGAATTTGCCGGCAGGGGCGACGACACACCAGACGTCGCCGAACACGATACCGGTGATGACCCGCTCGTGCACCATCTCACCATTGATGGTGAAATTCACCTTCAGCGTGTGGGGCTTGGGGCCGGCCTCCATCGGCGGCAGGGTGACCTTCCACTCCGCCATCTCCGGCGTCACGGCGATGGTTTTCCTGATGTCACCGAACTCGAAGTGCACCTTGCAGTCGCCTTCTTCCGGTCCGCTTTGCCATTCCCCAAAATTCCGGGTGGAGCCCCAGATGGTGACCGGCTTGTCGGCCTGAAACACCCCGTTGTCGCGGAACTGCACGCTCAACAGCGGCATCTTGCGGTATTCATAGATCTTCCCGACGGTGGCGGGGTCAATGGTCTCACCGGCAACCTTCAGCTTTTCGTCCGGCCAGGTTTTGCTGGTGACCATCTCGTTGTCGAAGTAGATGAACGGGGGCATCGGCAGCAGCGCTTTGTTGTAGAGGTTCGGGGCAAACCCGATGCCTGCGGTGCCATAGGAAATGCCGCGCGGCTGCTTGACGTTCGGAGATGAGACAATCACCTTTTCGCCATCCATCTTCATGCTGGCCGGATGCCAGACCCGGTCTTCACCGGCGAGGAAGAAAAACTTCACCTGCTCGTCGCCGTTCTCGATCACCTTCGGGTCGGCAAATCCGGTAACACCTTCGCCTCTGCCCGTGGCATTGGTGCCGGTTTCCGCAACCACCAGACCACCCGTGGCATGGTCGAACTCGACGATCACCTGGTCGCCATTGACCGTGTAGGACTTGAACATCGGGCCGTCGGCAACCACTCCCTTGCCATACTGGTTTTTCAGCGCGTGCAGGGCCAGGCGCTGGCCGGGAACCGCTTTGGCCTGATAGTGGATGGCGCCCTGGATATCGATCTGGCTGGCCATGCCGGTATGGGGAATGTCGCGGGCCAGCCAGGTTCCCAGGCGCATCTCGGCGGTGCCGTCGATGCTCGGTGTGCCGACGAAGGTGCCGTTTCCGGGAGAGTAGAATTGGTGGAAATAGACCGGCAGCTCCGGCTTGTTCCAGACAATCCGCCAGCCGCGCACCAGGCTGTGCAGGTTGTGATAGTAAGGCAGCCCTTCGCCCATGTTGGCGTAACCCTGATTCCAGATGGCGCCGCGGATGGCGTAGGGGACCACCGGGCTCAGGCGGCCATTGAACAGCCAACTGGCATCGCGGTTGGATTTCAGGTTGCCGGGAACCTCCGCGCTGATTTCCTTCGCCTCTTCGCCCTTCTTGATCGCGGCTTCGCTGGCCGCAATCTGGTCTTCGAGGGACTTGTAAAACGCGCCCCAGGCTTCCTTGTGCTCCGGGGTCGTCGGGTCGGTTTGCAGGCACTGTTGGTGGATTGCCTTGCTGTAGTCATCCTCGGCGGTCGCGAACCCTTCCCGCGGGATCCAGGCCTGGATCGCGGTCTGGCTGAAGGAGCAGTTGAGGATGCCGATCGGCACATTCAGCTCCTTGTAAAGCTTGTGGGCGAAGGCAAAGGCGATGGCGCTGTAGTCACCGTAGTTGCCATTCTTCCAGCAACCGGTCGCCTTCTTGATCGGGTGCAACTGGGACGTCACCGAGGTGACCTGGAACTCCCGGACCGGAGCCACCTTGCCTTCGGTTTCCGCCGCCAGTTCCGCCGCCAGCGCGGCACATTTGCTTTTCCCCACCGTCCACTGCATGTTCGACTGGCCGGAAGCCATCCAGACTTCACCAACCAAGATGTCGGTGAGAGTCTCCGTCTTTCCTGACTCCTGATCCCCGACTCCTGACTCTTGGATCACCATCTCGGCCGGCTCGAAACTGGCTTTCAGGTCCTTCAACTGAACCGTCCATTTCCCGTCCTTGTCGGCGGTTCCGGCATTCTTCTGGCCGGCGAATTCGACGGTGACCTTCGTCCCCGGCTTGCTCCAGCCCCAGACCGGCACGGCCATCCCGCGCTGGAGGATGCCGTGGTCGTGGAACGGGGCGCCGAGCGCGATCGCGAGTTCGCGCGGGGAATCCGCCCCGGGCGCCGGCGCCGCAGCGGGTGCGGAAAGGAGTGAGAGGATCAGGGTGGCCGCCATGGCGACGCCGGTGGTGAGGTGTTTCATGGTTGGTTCTCTAACTGGTTTCGGGGACGAGCCGTGGGGCAGGGACCAGGCCGGAAGCCTTCCTGCCCATCGCTGTGCTGTCCATACGGATCAACTTGTTGACGACATCGGCAAACACTCCTGCCATTTTTCTCGCCCCGGTTGGATTGGGGAGAGTGCTGCCATCGGCCAGGTCTTCCGCAACGTTGAATCCGGCATGCTGGTCTGCCACCACCACCGGCGACCGGGACGTGGAATGCGCAGCGGCGTAGCGTGAGATCTTTTCGTTCAGCAGCCGAACCTCATCGGCCTTTCCCGGAATCGGGATGATCTTTGCCAAGCCGATCTTCACGGTGGCGTTCTTCGAGCGCAATGACTCGACCACCTTGTTGATATTCCCGATGATCTCATCGGTCAACGGCTCCGCGGCCGAGGTGCCCGACACCAGGTCCCCGGTTCCTATGTGAATCACCGCCACATCGGGCGCAACCCCGCTCAGCAGGCCAGGCGTGTTTTTTGCCAGCCATGCGGAGTTTCTGCCCCAGTGACCTTCGTGATCCACATCGTATTCATAACTGTCCGGTTCCGTTTTGTTGTCGTTGTGCTTCCTCCGGCTTCCCACGAAATCGATGAGGTGGCCTTGCCTGCGCAGCATGCCATCGAGGTAACGCCGGTAGGACCCGGACGAGTTGAGACCTTCGGTGATCGAATCGCCGATGAGCATGATCTTCACCGGGTCGAGGGGGGCCGCCTCCATCATTTGCGAAACAAGAGGATCGATGCCCGCAGCCCAGACCCTATAGCCTTCCGGAGTCAGATGGGTCCCGTCCGTGAACAGTCGCTGGTTGATGGATCCATCGGGTATCAGGAACCGGTCGCGCAGATCAAGATAGACCACTTCATTCCGGTTGCAGGCGAGTGCGGCATTGACGGCATTGGCCTGCTGACACTTGGCCCACTTGACCTGATTGGAAACCGGCAGAATCCCCATCATGATCACCCGTGTTTGTGGCAGACGGCGGCGAAACACCTGGGCGATCGCCCGCGCGCCGGCCGCCACATCCTGCGGAGGGCAATCGGCACCGAGATCCCACCGGACCGCGCCGCCGGCACTTTGGGTGACCCCGAAATTGTTGGTGCCGCACAGCAGCACCGCCACTTTGGGCTGCCGGCCTGCGGCGAAATCCAGGTTGCCGTGGGTCACCCGGTAGAGCATCACCGGGGTGATGTCACCGGAGTTTCCCATGTTGAGCGGGTGGAACCGGGAATACTCCTTTTCCCATACCTCCCGGCCCGTGCCGGCACCCAGTGACCAGTGCCAGGTGATGGAATCCCCGAAGAACACCAGCTCCGTCCGATCCGCCCGGGCGACTTCCAGGTTCACCCGCTGGAATTGCCCATGCCAGTAGTCATCCTTGATCGTCCCGGGCATCGTGGTGCTGGGGGATACCGGAATCTCATCCCAGAAAAGCGGGGCAGGCGTGATGACGGGGGCCGTTTCCCCAAGCAAGCTTGAGCAAGCGGCCAACGAGCATGCGAACGCTACCGAAATGGTTTCGATTGGACATGTCATGGCATCAATGGCGCGGGTGTCACTCTCCCGTGCCGCCGGTCCAGTTGTCGGTATGGAAGGGGGAGGCGGGAAGGCCTTCTGAATTGGTGAGGTTGGGGTTGGCGGTGCGGTGCCAACCGAAGCGGACCTGCTTGGGGTCTTTGACATTCCCGGCGCTCACAACGACGGTCTCTCCATTGATCACCGCTTCAGCCTCGACGAAGTTTCCGTCCGCGCCGGCGATCTTGAATTCGGTGAGCGGTTTGCCGTCGCGGGACTTCAGTCCGCCGGAGGCGTGGGCGAACGACAATTGGACCTTGTCTCCTCTGGTCTCCATCGCCTTGAAGAGGGGGCCGGAGTAGATCACGTCCTTCTTGCCGTAGTCCTTTGCGAGCGCCCAGCGGGCGAGTCGGTTGCCGACGTCGTGTTTGTTGCGGGGGTGGATGTCGCCGATGTTGGCGACGAGGTCGGTGATGACCGCCATTCCGGTGTTGGGGAGTTTCAAGGTGGCGGTTTGGGCCTCCCACAGCGCGGGAAGTTGGCCGTCCTCGTAGCGCGGGTTTCCCCAAGGGGCGATTTGGACGAAGTAGAAGGGCATCTCCTTGTTATGGAAGGCGTCGCGCCATCCGAGAATGAGATCCTTCATCTTGTCGCCGTAGCTGAGGCCGTTCTTTTGAATGACATTGGTCTCGCCCTGGTACCAGATCGTGCCGCGCACTGGAAACTTCACGATGGGCGCGATCATGCCGTTGTACATCTTCCCGGAAGACTTTTCCGTGATGGTCCATGGTTCGATCGGGGAGCCGCCCCAGGAGCTGTTGATCAGTCCCATGGGAACATCCACTTCGGTATGGAGTTCCCTGCCGAAATGATAGAGCACTGCGGAAAAATTCGGGATGTTCTCCGGAGTGCATTCCTTCCAGGTCGCCTTCACGTCCTTGGCGGGTTCGTTGGCCTGCACCTTGGGGATGTGGAAGAGGCGAATGCCGGAATGTTTGGCACCAGCGATGAATTCCTTGGCGTTGTCGGTATTCTTGAGCGGCCATTCCATGTTCGACTGGCCGGATCCGATCCAGACGTCGCCGATGAGGATGTCCTTGAGGACGATTTCGTTGTTCCCTTTGACGGTCAGCTTGTGGGGTTTGCCGCCATCGGCAGACAGGCTTGGCAGCCCGGCGAGCCAGTTGCCCTCGGTGTCGGCGGTGGCCGTTGCGGAGTGCCGATCAAAAGTGACCGTGATCTTTTCCCCGGCCTCGGCCGTGCCCCAGACATGCTGAGGGGTGTCCCGCTGCAGGACCATGTGGTCGCTGAAGACTGCGGGGAGGGTGACGTCGGCGGGTGAGGGGAGGGAGGTGCTGAGAATGGCGAGCAGCGTGAAAAAGGGCGTGTGTTTCATGGTATATTGCTGGGAAGTTTTGTTTGGGCGGGGCGTTGTTGAGAAGGGAGAATGGGAGCGGATCAAGAGTCCTTGAAACCGGGAAGTCTTTGCCAAGGAGTCAAGCTTTGAGCGCTCAATGGATTGATGATTGACGATTGATGAGTGATGAGTGTTGATTTTTGAGCTGGAGCTTGCGCGGTGTGGACGCTCGATTTCAAGCTCACTTCAAAAATCAAAAATCAAAAATCAAAAATCAAAAATCAAAAATCAAAAATCAAAAATCAAAAATCAAAAATCAAAAATCAAAAATCGTCAATCGGTAATCACAAATCCTCTTCATGTCCCTCCATCTCCGGCGGCACTCTGCTGGTCAGCGCACCGGCTTCAGGGTGAATGACTTGATGGCCATCCCGTACTGCGGAGGATCGGTGCGGGAGAAACGCAGGGTATTCGCGCCCTCCTTGAGGGTGAGCGTGACCGGTTGGGAATCCTGCCACTTCCCGAGCGTGAAGGGCATTTCCATGGCAATCCCGGGCCCGGCGTCATTCGCGGAGACGTTGAGCCGCTGATTGTAGTTCGCCGTGACCACCTTCGCGCTCAGCGCGTACTTGCCCGCACGCGGGACGGTGACCTGATACTCGAAACTCGATTTCGTGCCCTGCCGCGGCCCGGTCGGATCCATCTTCGGACTATTGGCGTAGTAAGTTTTGGCATAGGTGTCCGATATCCGCTCGCAGACATTGCCGTAGATGTCGTAGAGACCCCAGGGATTGGGCTTCTTCTGGCCTACCGGATGCGACTTGCCACCCGCGTTGTCCTTGAACCAGGCGTAGTCCCCGAGCGGCGTGGGCTCGTTGCCGAAGAACCACATGGTGTCACGCCCCGCGCGACTGGCGTATTCCCACTCGGCCTCGGTGGGAAGCCGCACGTCCAGGCCGGTCTTCTCGGCGAGCTTGTCGCAGAATTCCACCGCGTCAGGCGCGGCGATGTTGTCAACCGGGCAGTCCGGGGCCTTGGTGGACCGGCTGGGGTTGGATCCCATGATGGCCTGATACTGCGCCTGCGTCACCTCGTACTTGCCCAGATAGAATCCCCTGGTGAGCGTGACCTCGTGCTGTGGCACCTCGACGCATTCGAACCTGCCATCGATCTTGCTGTCACCTCCCATCGCGAACGTTCCGGGTTTGATGTAGGTCAGCTCCATGGTCACGCCGTCGCCCAGGTCGAGCGTCAGTTCACGCGGGGCTTCGTTGCCGGCAGGCGTCACCGCTGCCCGTAACCCCCAGTTCTCGTATCTGCCATAGCCACCGCTGAGGAGTCGCGTCCCGGACGTGCAAAGGGGGGCGTCGCTCTTCCACGTGCCGCCCCGCAGAACCGTCAGGCCCTCGATGCCGAAACGCGGGAGGAAGATCTGCAGGCCGCCGCCGAAGCTCTTCATGGCAAGGACCTCCCGGGTGCTGCCGGACGGCTTGCTGTAGGCGGCGGCCGGTATCGATATGACGCCGTCCCCGCCGGAGGTGATCTTCTTGTCCTCGGGCCTGGCAGGAGCGTCCGCCACCTTCTCTGGCGCCGTGGGTTCGTTGGACTCGCCGAGTTCCTCGCCGAGCGCGCCGAGCGTCACGGCTTTTGCCTTCTCGATAATCGTCCGCTGCGTGCGGAGCGCCACGCCGTTCCAAACGGCGGGGGGGCCGTCGTGCTCCCCGTAGGTCCGTTGTTCTCCCAGGACCTCGCCGACCCAGTAGGCCCGCTTGACCTGTAGATAGGCCTTCTCGTTGCCACGTGCCTGCGTGGTAGCGAGGAAATCGAGGTCGTTCTTGTAGCGCGTGCTCGTCCAGCCGCCACCCCAGCCGGCACCGAGGCAAGGCACCCAGCCGTCGGGCGTCCAGTGGACGAGGGCGGCGTGGCCGCGCTGCGGGCGGGCCGTGGTCGGGATCCCGAACGCGCGCAGGATGAAGCGCCCGAAGAACGCGCGGCGGCCGCAGACCCCGCCGTTCATGAGGATATTCTGAAAGAACTGCAACTCGGGCCTGTCGTACTTGACGTCCCCCGACCCGTACCTGACTTCGGTCCCGACGGCATTCACGTAGCGCCAGCCGTAGTTCGGGGTATGGATGTGGTCGGGCCGGAAGTTCCGAAGCATCTGGCGGCCCCAGGCCGCGATCTCGTCCGGCTCTTCACCGGCGACGACAAAGCGGAGATCCCAGGTGCTCAGGCGGTCGAACGCCGGATCCAGTTCGCCGCCGAGGTACGCCTTCTCGTAGCTGAGGTATCGCTTGACCGGGTCCACGCTCGCCGGCGCATCCGCCGAGGCTGTTGCGTTTCTCTGCTCAACCGGCACCGCGTGTTCCAGGCTGATGGCGAGCGCCAGCCGCTGCAGGACACCGTCGCCGGCCTTTTTGCTCGCCTTCTGGATCGCCGTGTAGATTCCCATGGCACGACCGTACTTGCCTCCATTGGCACCGTCCGCCACCAGCATCTGCTTTATGAGGCCGGCGTCCGCCAGCATCTGCTCGACCAGCGCGGCCTGCTCCTTTCCCTGCTGGGAGAACTCCGCCAGGCCTTGAGGCGTGGCCTCGAGCAGGACGACGTACTTCGCGAGCTTGGCGTCCAGCGCGTCGCTGGCCAGGAACTGGTTCAGCTGGCGTGCCTCCCCGGTCTCAGGCGCAAGGGCCTTCTCCGGGTCGACCTTTGGGACCTTGGCGGAGAGCTCGGTCCGCAGTTGGTTGAGCATGCCGGTGTAGCGCGCCTCAAGTTTCCGACCGGCCTCGGTGAGCGGCGTTTGCGGCACCGGCTGTTGCCCGGCTGCCCAAACGCTAGAGGTCCCGATCGCCAGGGCGATCAGTGTCATGCAGATACCTTTCATCATTTTCGTGGTTCGGTTGGGTGTCATCATAAATCAGATTTCTGTTTCATGGTTCGTTGTGTGTCGGAGGTTGTCATCAGGTTCGTTTCCATCACAAATCCCGGCCGTCAGGCTGGGACAGGGCCGGAAGTCTTCCTGCCGTCAGAGGCTTCTTCTTACTGACCTGACAAGCCGCCCCTTTCAACTCCCTTCAGAGCCGCCTCCCACATCTCGGGTGCTCCAGGACGTCTCGCCGGTCGGCACCGACCCCGACCCGGGCTTCGCATGGTGTCAGCCCTCGGTGGCACAAGGTGGCCAACCCCAATCTGCTACAGCCGATCACTTGCCCTTGAGCAGCTTCACCATCGCCTCCCCCATGGCGGTTCCCACATCCATGTAGGTCTGGGCGTTGCCATTGTAGTGGCTGTTGGAAGCGCCTCCCTGACTGAGGGGATGGGTGTAGACGGTGGTGACGTTCCCCTTGAACTCCGGATACTTGCCGGCTTCTCCATCCACGGCGAGTTGGGCGTCGAGGATCAGCTTCTCGTTCTCCTCGGCGCTGTCCTTCGCCGTCTGCCCGAGGGTGGCGACGACGAACTTGGCTTTCGGGGCCTTGAACTCCTCGCGCAGGGTCTTGATCAGATGGACGAGGTTCTTCTCGTAGCGGCTGGCATGTCCGGCGTTGTAGCGATCCTTGTCGCCCTGCCACCAGGCAAAGCCCACGATCTCATAGCCACGCCCTTTCCACTGGGGAAACTGTTCGTCAAAGTTGTCCAGCACCTCATGCGCCGCACCGAAGCAATCGTCGTATTGCTTGCCGGCATACCATTCGATCGGCTTCGGTTCGGTGCCCTTGTCCCATGACTCGGGCGATTGCTTGTAGCCGGCGTAGGTTTTTCCGTCGAACGCGTACGATGCACTGCCCGGCGGCAGGAAATCCCAGCCCAGAGAGCGGTTCCCCTGCGAGGCTTTGAGCACGAGCACCGGATCGTCGATGCCATTCCCGACCACATGCCCGAATCCCAGCTCCGGCCCGATATTGCCGGAACCGACGCCCAACCACCGGCTTCCCGCGGCGGCGACCACCCCCTTGTACCAGACATCATCACGCGCCGTCCACTGGCCCTTGTCATTCATCAGGTAGGGATACATCCCCTTGTATTTGACCAGCGCCGACAGCGTTCCGGGAACATCCATCCGGTCGATCCAGCCGAGGCCATTCGCATCCTTGGTGAGGTAGGTGATCTTGAACGGGACCTTCTTCCCGGCGGTCAGCTTGACTTCGGAACGCACCGCTTCCTTACCGGTCTCCTTGCGGTGGACCTCCTTGCCGTCGACCTCCATGATGTTGTCCATGGAGCCGCCGTAACCGGGGCGGAGCTGGTACCTTCCGGTCTCCTTGACCTGGATGAACCCGCGCGTCACCTGGGCTCCACCGCCCGGATAGGGCGTCGGCTCGCTGCCACCGAAACTCTCGAGCTTCAGCGTCTTGATCGGCTTCATCTGATCGTAGTCGGCCTGCGGGTCGTAGGCTCGTTCGTAAACCGACACCACCGGGTCAAGGAACTCCGATCCCCAGCGGCTTCCTCCCCCGGTCACCTTGCCGGCTCCCACCATGTTGGATTGGCCGGAAAGAATGAAGACTTTGATTGGCTTGTTCCAGGCGTTCGAGACGGCGGTCGTCCCCAGGCACATCGCGGCGATGAGGCAGGATGCTTTGATTGGGTTGTTGTTGTTGTTCATGTCTGTTCCTTTCGTTGTGTTGTTTTCAGGGTCTTCCGGCGACTGCGAGGATTGTCATAGTCTCTCGGTAGGGTACGGTTCGAGGGTCACCGACTCTTGCGGTTGGGCGTGGTCTATTTTCCGCTGAGTAGCTTTTGGATCATCGGAGCAATGTGCTGAGCAACGAGGTCGTAACCCTCTGCGGTGAGATGGACTCCAACGTAGCAGGAAGATCAAGATGGCAAAGCGGGAACCCGGAGGTTCAAGGGGCGGGGCCGCCCCTTGAGACGGCCTGGCGCGAGCCGCGCCAGCCACAACGCCCCTTGAGACGGCCTGGCGCGAGCCGCGCCAGCCACGATGCGCCAGACAGGCTGGAAGCCCGTCTGCCATTACAGGCTGGAAGCCTGTCCTACGGGTCACGCGGAGCGTTCGGTGGCGGCGGGTTTGCGGTTGCGGGGGGGGGTGGGGAGACCGGTGGGGATGACCGGCTCGATGGCGTCGGCGGGGACCCAGCCGCGGGTCTGGGTGGCGAAGGCAATGTACACCCAATTACCGGCAACCCGCACGATCCGGCAAAGCGAGCCGGCCGGGGCCTCGATCACTTCGGGTGAGGTGCGGGAAGCCGCGGTGTGGAGCACGAGTTTTTCGGCGGTGATCACGGCTTGTTCGGAGGAGGGGGCGAACGCGGCGTCGTCGGGGTAGTAGTGCCAGCCGAGCAGGCCGGCGGCGGCGAGCATGGGGCCGATGACGATGACGACGGTGGCGGCGATGCGGAGTCTGGCACCGCTGCGGGTGGCGGGGAATGCGAGCAGGCCGAGGAGGACGAGCCAGGCGCCCGTCCAGACGGCACCGGTCCAACCGACCAGCGGGATGCGGGCGAGGGTGTATTGGTATTCCGGGCGCTGGATGGTGATGGCTCCGCATTTGCGCTCGATGAAGCGCAGGTTTTGGCGGGCTTCGGCATGGCCGGGATCGCGGACGAGGGCGCGCCGGTAGTACAAGGCCGCATGGCCCGGGGAGCCCATGCGGTAGCAGGCGTTGCCAATGTTGTAGAGGGTGTCCGGGGAGAGTTGGTCGTAGTCGCCGGCGTCCATCCACAGGCGGATGGCCTCTTCGAAATTCGCAGACTCAAAGGCCGCTTGGGCGGTGGCGGCGAGATCGCCGGGAGAGGCGGCGGTTTCCTGAGCGCGGGCGGAGGGAGCGAGGGCGGGGCTGAGGACGGCGAGGAACAGCACGGTGTGGATGGCCTTGCGGAGGGTTTTGAGGATTTCGTGACGGCGTTTGCCAAGGGTGACGGGGGCGGGGTCGGCACGGAAACAATGGGTGTCGCGCTCGGCGAGGATGGTCTGGAGTTCCGGGGCGGACCGGTCACCCAACCAACGTTCGATGAAGGCTCCCGCCTGTTTGAGGAAATGGCGGTCATCGGTGGCCGGGGTGCGGGCGAGTTCGGCGAGGGCGTGGGTTTCCAATGCCATACGTGGGGAGCGGGCGAAGCGGGGGATGAGACGCAGCCAGCAGGCTCTGAGAATGAGCAGGATGGCGAGCAAGGCGGCGGCGGCGTTGGCGGTCCAGGAGGGCGGTGAGAAACGCGGTTCGATGAGCAAACGGGCTGGCTGGAGGTTGGCGAGGATATCGGTCATGCGTTCGAGGGGGATGGGGAGGGCCTGGGGGGGGGCGGCCGCGAGGGTGGAGGCGGTGGTGGCGGGGATCACCTGGAGGGGGATCGCCGGCGTGGTGACGGTGCGGTATTGCTTGAGCGTGGGGTCGAAGAATGAGAGCAGGAACGGCGGGATGGAGGTTTGGGAGCTGAGCGGTTTGATGTGTTGCTGGAAGACGACCGAGCCGGGAAGCTGGCGCCGCTCGTCGCCGCGCTGGGTGGCGTTGGCTTCGTAGATTTTCCAGTTTTTCGGGTCTTGCAACCGGGGGGGGCGCAGGGTGTCGAGATTGCCGCTGCCGGCAACCACCACATCGACGGCGATGGGGTCGCCCTCCCGGACTTCGGTTTGGCTGCTGCTGGAGCGCAGCGTGAAGGAGCCGATCGCATTGTCGAAACCCTCCGGAGCACCGGGGGGCAATGGCTCTGTTTCAAACGATAGTTTTGGAATGTCGAGAATGGCCTCATCGGCGAGGTGGCGGAACCCGCCATTGGGATCGAGGAAGACCCGGTTGGAGGTGAGGCGGAGTTTGGCGGGACCGATGCCGATTTCACCGCTGCGAATGGGGGTGAGGGTGCTGGTGTAGGCGACGGCGACGTAGCTGCGGTTGAGGATCCTGACCATGCCTTCCTTGCGGGAGCTGGGTTCAATCCGCCAGCAGGCCACGCCATCGGTTTCGAACTCCGGAATGCCCCAGTCAGCGATCATTCCCGCAACTTCGGCGGCGAGGTAGAGTTTGATTTCGACGGGGACGGCTTCGCCCGGGTAGGGGACCTCCTTGAGCAGGTGGAAGCCCACCGCGCAGCGGGCGCGCTGTTGGGCGATGGTGACTTCCTGCCATTGCAGGGCGGCAGGATCAAAGACGGTGAATTCGATCGGTTCGGTGCGGAGCGTGGTGCCGGTGTCCCAGGGCACCTCGATGGACGGGATGATGTGGCGACCCAGGGTGTAGGACTGGATCTCATATTGGAACGCGTAGTCCGAGTCCCGGCCCATGACGGATGGGCGGATGCTGGCACGCTCGGAAATCGGTTTGATCGAGACGCCGGGGACATTTGGAAGCTGGATCCGGGTGAAAAGTTGGGCGCGGGTGGGTTTGCCGAGGGGGACGATATCGAAATACCCGACTTCGCCCAGGGCCAGGTGGCGGCTGGTGAGTTGGGCGGAAACCTGGGCGGCGGCTGGTTGGACGAGGGCCGCCCCCGGCAGGGCGGTCAGGATCAGGAGTTGGAGCAGGGACTTCATGAGGTTACCAGTCTTTCTTGGGGATGCGTTGGAGGTGGCGGCCGGCGCGCGGTGGGCCCTTTTGCAGGTCGGCGTTTTCGCCGAGGATGCGGCGGGCGGTTTCCTCTGGGGTCTCTCCCGGTTTTTGGCCGGACGGGTCTTTCGGCTGCTCACCGGGCTCTTTGCCGGGTTTGTCGTTCTGGCCGGGTTGGGGTTTGTCCGGCTGTTCGCCTTGGTCGCCCTGGTTTTTGCCGTCGGGGTCCCCCTGATCGCCGGGGTCGGATTTGGGGTCGCCTTGGTTTTTCGGGTTTTGTTGGTCATCCGGTTGCTCGCCGGGGCCCTTGCTGGGTTCCTCGCCAGGGTTGCCGGGGGCCGGCGAGGGCTGTGGCTCGGGGATGGATTCTTCGGTTTGCTGGCGTTCCTGTTCGAGGAGTTGAAGCAGTCGTTTGAGGAACGTCATGGTGGTCTCGCGGTTGTGTTGGAGATCCGGGTTGGCGGGGTCTGCCAGCAAGGCGGAATCGTAGTGTTCCACGGCGTCGGCCCAGTTGACGGCGAGGTTTTCCAGTTCGGCGATGCCGGGGGTGGATTGGTCCGGTTCGGTCTCGGTCTTGAGGATCGCGGCGAGGCGGTCCTTGACGATGGTATCGAACCCGGCAAGGTCCGGGACCGCCTTGGGATCGGTGGGGTAGGGTGACTTGGCGAGTGTCTCCCAGCCGATCTGGAACAGGCTGTTGGCGAGGCCGAAGTGGGCGTTGCCGGCGACTTGGGGGTCGGCCGAGAGCAGAGCCCGGCTGAAGGCGGCGCGGGCTGCGGGATAGTCCTTCGCACGATAGGCGGCGGTGGCCTCGCCAAGGCTGTAGCGGGCGGTGCGTTCGGGAAAGCGGGTCTCTGCGGCGAGGTTGCCGAAGGCGGCGCGGGCTTGGTCGAGGTGGCCCTGTTCCAATTGGGATTTGGCGTCCGCCGCCTCCCCGGCGCGGGCCGGTTGGTGGGTCAGCAGGATGCCGCAGGCGATGGTGGCGGCGGTGCCGACCGTGTTGCCGGCGGTGCCGCGCCAGCGGGTGGCCGCCACAATTGAAACCATCAGGAAGACGATGGCCGGGAGGACCAGCCATTGGTAGAACTCGATGGTGAAACGGCGTTCGCGGCCTTTCATTTCGAAGGCGTCGAGGTCTTTTGCGGCCAGTTTGACCATGGCGGGAATATCGGTGGAGCCACTGGCGGTGGCGAAGCGACCCAGGGTATCGGTGGCCAGGCGGCGGAGGGTGGCGGGCTGGAGGCGGCTGAGGACCGGCTTGCCGTCGGGGCCAATCATCCGGCCGTTGGGGAAATCCTCGCTGGGGACGAACCCGCCGTCGTCGGTGCCCACGCCAACGGCGAAGATGTAAACGCCGGCACGTTTGGCTGCGTCAATGATGGAAACCAGGCTTTCGTCGTGCTTCTCGCCATCGCTGAGGATGATCAGGGCGTTGTTTTTCTGGCCGGTTTCCTTGAGGGTGGAGATGGCCAGGCGGAGGGCTGCGGTGAAGTCCGAGCCACCCATTGAGACCCAGTTTTCATCGGCCTGCTCCACGGTTTCGCGGACCGCGCCGTGGTCGATGGTGAGCGGAGCGAGCAGGTGGGCGGTGCCGGCGAAGCCGATAAGGCCCACGCGTTCGTTGGGGAGGGCTTCCAAGAGTTCGTAGATGACGACCTTGGCCTGGGCGAGGCGGTCGGGTTTGACGTCGGTCACGCGCATCGAGCGGGAGAGGTCGAGCGCGATGAGGATGTTGCGGCCGGTGGTTTTTTCCGCGCGGGTGCCGGCATTGCCCTGGGGGGGGGCCATGGCGGTGGTCAGGGCGGCGGTGGCGGCCAGCAGGAAGATCAGGGAGAACCAGCGGGCCAGCGGGGAGCTGGTCCGGAGGAGGACCGGCCTGAGTCGCTCCGCCACAAACGCGTGCCACTGCTTGCGCCGGAGCCGGGAGACGAGTACCGCGCCCGCGCCGAGGATGGGGAGCAGGACCAGCAACAGGAGCCAGGCGGGTTGGGCAAGGAGCATGGGACTCTCAGGGTGAGGGGGCGGGGTTGAGCGATAGAATCACGGCAGCTGCGAGGGAAGCTAGCACAGCCACCGCCAAAAACCACGGAAAGAGTTCGTGGTCCTCGGTGACGGAGTGGGTTTTCACCTCGGTTTTCTCCAGCGAGTCGATGGTTCTGAAGGTGGATTCCAGATCGGCGAGGTGCTGGGCCCAGAAATGTTCACCGCCGGTGTTGCGGGCGATCTCGATCAGGGTGGGGCGGTCGAATTCCTGCCTGGGAAACGCCTGGATGCTGCCCGGGACGCGGCCATCCTCGGTGCCGATGGCGACGGTGTAGATCTTGATGCCGAGCGTCTTGGCGTGGGCGGCCGCCTCCAGCGGGGCGATTTTACCGGAGTTGCTTGCGCCGTCGGTGATGAGGACGATGACCTTGCTTTTCGATTGGCGGACATCGAGCCGGAGGGCGGCGGTGGCCAGGGCCGAGCCGATGGCGGTGCCGGATTCCTCGACGGTGCCGATGTCGGATCGGTCGTTGAGTCGGAGGTGGTCGAGGCACTGGCGCAGCCAACCGTGGTCAAGCGTGAGCGGGCAGACGGAAACGGGGCGGCCGGCGAAGGCGACGAGGCCGATCCGGTCGTCCGGGCGGTGGGTGACAAAGTCGTCCACCACCCGTTTGGCGGCATTGATCCGGGAGATCGGGCGTTGGTGGAGGAGGAAGTCGTCGATGATCATCGAGAGTGAGATATCGAAGGCGATGACGATGTCGATGCCGCTGGCGCTGCGGCTTTGGAATTGGTTGCGCCAAACCGGCCGGGCCATGGTGATGATGGCGGCGGTCAGGGCGATGAAGGCGAGCGGGGTGCCGAAGTTCCAAGCGCTTTGACGGACGCGGGAGCCGAGGCTGACGAGCACGCCGAGGTTGGGAAAGGTGACGGCCGCAGCGGATCCCCGACCGCGGCGCAGGACGATCAGCAACAAGGCCGGTGCCAGGAGCAGCAGCCAGCCGGGCTGGGCGAAACGGAAATGTTGGAGAAACGCGCTCATCTCAGCCGTTGAATCCGAGGTGGAGGGTTTCCAGCAGCTCGCGCGCATCGGCAAGCAGGGTGGCGGGGGGGGGGGCGGACTCCAGGGGGGAGTATTTGACGGTGGCGAGCGCGGTGAAACCGCTGTGGCAGGCGGCCCGTGCAGCCTCGGTCAGGTTCTCGAGCGAGTCGCTGCGGGAGATGAATTCCTCGTGGGTTTCGTAGAGCGATGAATCCATCGCGGCGGCCGCCAGGTAGCGGCGCAGGACGAGCGAGAGCTGGACCGCCGCGCCGCGGGAGGTGGGGCAGTCGATCCGGTCAAACGCGGTCCGGGCTTCCTGATAGGCTTGCTGGCGGAGCACTTGCGGATCGGTCTTGCGGGTGCGGCGCTTGCGCCAGTGGTACCAACCGCAGAGGGCGGCGATCACCAGCGCCCCGAGCAGCAGGGCGAGCCACCAGGAGATGGCGGGATCAGCCGGCAGCAAGGGCTCCGGTGGGGCCGGTTCCTTAAGTTCGAAGCTGGGTGTTTCCTCGGCCATGGGTGGGAGGTGAGTGCGGTTTGGATGACTATTTTTTCCGCCCGTGGCGTTTGAGCAGGCGGTGCAGGGCGGGCAGTGGATCGCGGGTGGTGGTGAGCTTGGCGGTGTCGATGGCGTGGCGTTTGAGGATCACATCGACTCCCTCCCGCTGGCGGCTGGTGAGTTTCTGGTAGGCCATGCGCAGGTTGGAATTGGAGGTGTTGACGAGGGTTTCGAATCCGGTTTCCGGATCGGTCATGACCACCCGGCCAGCCTTGGGCAGGGATTTTTCCAGTGGATCGGAGACGCGCAGGGCGATGGTCTCGTGCTTGCGGGCGAGCTTGCCCAGCGGGCGGTCGAGCGGCTCGGAGTGGAAGTCGGAAATGAGCACCACCAGGGCCCGGCGGCGCAAGGTTCTAACCAAGAAATCACAGGCCTCCTTGATTGAGGTGCCCGGGTGTCCGGGCTTGATGGTCAGGATCTCCCGCACCAGCCGCAGCAGGTGGCGCGAGCCCTTGGCCGGGGGCACGAACAACAGCGGCGTGTCGGCAAAGGCCAGCAATCCCACCTTGTCGCCATTCTGCAGGGCGCTGAAGCCAAGGATGGCGGCGGCCTCGGCGGCGATCTCGCGTTTGCTCAGGTGCTGCGAGCCGTAGTCGGTGGAGCCGGAGACGTCCACGGCAATGACCACCGAGAGCTCGCGTTCCTCATGGAATTTCCGAACAAACGGTTGGTTCATCCGGGCGGTGACATTCCAGTCGATGAAACGGACTTCGTCGCCGTGCTGGTATTCGCGGAAGTCGTCGAAGTCAAGGCCCTGGCCGCGGAACGAGGCGCGGTATTCGCCGGAGAACGATTCGCGGACCAGGCGGCGGGCTTTCAGCTCGAGCTTGCGCACCCGGGCCATCATTTCGTCGATCTGTTGCTCGGTCAGCACTTTTGGATTTCAGATTTGAGATTTGAGATTCAGCATCTCTATCATGGCACGGGGATTTTGCCGAGGATGCGGCTGATGATGGTGTCGGTGGAGACGTCCTCGGCCTCGGCTTCATAGGTGAGGAGGATGCGGTGGCGGAGGACGTCGTGGGCCATGTCCTTGACGTCCTGGGGGGAGACGAAGGCGCGGCCGAGCATGAAGGCGCGGGCGCGGGCGGTGAGGGCCAGGTTGATGGTGCCGCGGGGCGAGGCTCCTGCGCGGACGAGGTTTTTGAGGGGGGCGTCCACTTTCACCGGGAACCGGGTGGTGTGGATGATCTGCACGATGTACTGGCGCACGGCGGGGTCGATGTAGATCTGGTTGACCAGTTCGCGGGAGGCGGCCACTTGCTCGGGGGTGGCCACGTTTTCCGTTTTGTAGGGCGGCGCGGAGGTTGCCATGCGGTCGAGGATGGTCAGTTCCTCATCCTTTGACGGGTAGCCGACGGTGACCTTGAGCAGGAAGCGGTCGAGCTGGGCTTCGGGGAGTTGATAGGTGCCTTCCTGGTCGATCGGGTTCTGGGTGGCGAGCACCAGGAACGGCTGGGGGAGGGGGTAGGAGCGGTCGCCGAGGGTGACCTGACGTTCCTGCATCGCTTCGAGCAGGGCGGACTGGACTTTGGCGGGAGCGCGGTTGATTTCATCGGCGAGGATGAGATTATTGAAAATGGGGCCGAGTTTCGGTTCGAACCGGGAACCCTGCGGGTGATAGATCATGGTGCCCACCAAGTCTGCCGGGAGTAGGTCGGGAGTGAACTGGAACCGGGCGAAGGTGGCGTCGAGTGAGCCGGAGAGCGCCTTGACCGCGAGGGTTTTGGCCAGGCCGGGGACGCCTTCGAGCAGGATGTGGCCATTGCAAAGCAGGCCGATGAGCAGTCGGTCGACCAAGTCGGCCTGGCCGACGAGGACACGGGACATTTCATCTTTGACGGCTTGGATCCAGCCACTGGAGGCGGCGATTTCTTGTTGCAGTTGTTCTACGGTCATCGGAGTGCGGGGTGATAGTGGCATGAATCGGACACAGTGCAAACGTCAATGCACCCGAACACCTTGGGTCGAAGGTGCGGGCAGGGTGGGGGAAAGGTGCGGAAGCCGGCCACGGAAGCACGGAAAGACGTGCTGGCCATCGTGGTTCGCAGAGTGAAGGGTGGCTGCCGGAAAGCTGCGGAGGGGGTGGAAATCTCAGCCACCGATGTCGGTACGACCGGAAAGCTGCGCGCCTTCCTCCATCGAGAAGACCTTGGATTTGATGTCGCCGCTGATCCGGGACTTGTCCTTGAGTTCGCAGCGCTGGGAGGTGATTTTGCCTTCCACCTTGCCATACACCTTGACCTCGCCGGCGGTGATATCGCCGGTGATAGTGGCGTTTTCACCGATGGTGACGCGACCTTTGTCGGAGGAAATTTCGCCATCGACCTTGCCGTCGATGATCATGTCGTTGGAGAAGCGGATGGAACCGGTGATTTCGATTCCGTTGGAAAGTACGTTGGTCGGGTTGGCCATGGCGGAGGGGACTAAAGCAGATGAAACGGCAGGATGCAACTGGATTCTGAGGAAATTTCCGGGATGGGGTGGTTTGCGGGCGGCGGAGTCAATCGGGGATGGTCCCGCTTGTTCCAGGTGCGGACCCGCAAATCCCGCGCCTCTCCCCCCCGGCAAACGCGGGAAGACAGGCAAGCAGCCAGCATGACAAATGTGAAAGGAGCCTCAAGGAGCCACTGCGCTGGGTGGGAAGGCGATATTTCGCTGTATATTTTCGGATTTTGCGCTAGAACCTACCGCGCAACCCCGTTTTATAGCCATGCCACGTGTTACCATCACCGTTCCGGACCGGACCCCGCAGCCATATAAGTTTCTCCTTGACCGCCAACTCGTGACGATTGGGCGCGGGAGTGTGAACGACATCGCCGTCGATTGCTCCTCGGTTTCCGTCAAACACGCGGAGATGGTCCGGGTGGATGGCGGCTATGAGTTGCGCGACATGGGCTCCACCAACGGCACCAAATTGGAAGGCGAGCGCCGCGACGTGATCCAACTGCGCAACGGACTGACCGTGAAACTGGGCGATGTGGCCTTCGATTTCCAACTGAGCGAAGAGGAGCGCGAGGCGCTCGCCCGGGAAAAGGTGATCGAGGAGTCGCCCATCCTGCAGGACGATGGAGTTGGCGAGGATGAGCCGGAACCAGCCAAGGTTCGCCGCGCCGCGCCGCGCAAGCCGATGGTGGTGGAGCCTGCGGAAGGCGGCGGCGGAGGCTTCATGATGTTCCTGTTGTTCCTGCTGTTCGCGCTGATCGCGTTTTTCGCAGGGCTTTCGATCCGCTATTACAAAGACACGGGCGGCAGCTTGTTCGATGCGATCCAGACCCGAAGCCAGACGCTGAAGGCCAGTCAACCGGAAACCAAGGGGACCAAAGCTCAAACGCCGCCGCAGGAAGCGGTGGCGACACCGGCACCGGTGCCCGTCCCTGCACCCGCCCCGGTGCCGGTCCCTGCACCCGCCCCGGTGCCGGTCCCTGCACCCGCCCCGGTGCCGGTCCCTGCACCCGCCCCGGTGCCGGTCCCTGCACCTGCGCCTGCGGCACCCTGATGCCGGTTTCTTTGGGCTGCTTTTTCACGGAGCGCTGGCTTCAGCCGGCGAGTCTTGGTGAACTTTGGAGAACCTACCGCTTTCACACGCCGGCTGAAGATGCTCCATAAGAACGGGTTATGGACAGATGATAGCCCGTCAATCCGCGTGCCGTTGCTGGCGGCGGTTGAGGGAGGCCTTGGATGCGGTGGCGGGCGCGGCTTTGGCGCTCAGGTAGGCGGGCGGGTTGCGGGTGCCTGCGGCTTGGTGGTCGGCCCTCAGGGACTCGCGCAGGGGGGAGGTGGGCACGCCCCAGGTGGTTAGAATCTGGAGCAGCCGGGCACCGAGATTTTCCGGTGAGATGCCGTGTTGGCGTCCGTGGTGGGTGTGGAGGAGGTCGCTGAAGGCCATGAAATTGTGAAACGCCGAGCCCTGCCGCGGATGTTCCAGCAAGACCGGCAGGGTGAGCCGGAAGCGGCCGCTGTTGGCGACCATGTCCCAATAGCGGGCGAACCGCTTGAGCCGCTGCATGCTTGGAAAGTCGAGGTCGCGGTTGCTGAGGAGTTCGTAGGGTGCGCGGGGCGAGTAAACCATGGCGAACTCCCGGTCGTGGCGGATGATGGGAGTGCCGCGGAGGCGCTTGAGGATGCCGACCTGGATTTCCTGCGGTCCCAGTTGCCAGAGCCGGTCGAAGCCGGCGGCGATGCTGGCAAGGTTCTCGCCCGGCAGGCCGAGGATGAGGTCGGCGTGGACGTGGACACCGGTGTGATGCTTGAGAAACCCCAGGTTGTCCTCGAGTTTTGCAATGTTTTGCCGACGGTTGATCCGTGCGGTGACTTCCGGGTTGAAGGTTTGGATTCCCACCTCGAACTGCAACGCGCCGGGCGGGAAGCGGACGATCCACTCCCTGAGCCCTTCCGGAAAACGATCGGGGATCATCTCGAAGTGGAGGAACATCCCCGGCTGCCAGTGTTCGTGGAAAAACCGGAGGATTGCGGTGCCGGTGCGGAGATCCAGATTGAAGGTGCGGTCCAGGAACTTGAAGGTGCGCGCCCCGCGAGCGATCAAACGCTCCATTTCCGCCAGAAACCCGTCCAACGGAAAGTCCCGCACCGGCTGGTTCACCGAGGAGAGACAGAATTCACAGGCAAACGGACAGCCGCGGGAGGCTTCCACATATAACACGCGGTGGGCGAGGTCCTCGTCCGTGTAGGTGTCGTAGGGGAACGCCAGCTCGCCGGGAGCCGGCAGGGGAGCGGTGATGAGCTGCGGCCGGGTGATTCCTGCCAGCAGGTCGCGGCAGAGCCCGGCGAATGCGAGATCCGCTTCGCCGGTGATGACGTGATCGGCGAGGGCGGCGATGGCCGGCAGGTCGGTGGGATAACTCACTTCCGGGCCGCCTAGCACGATCAGGGTTGCCGGCGAAACCTGCTTGAGAAGCTCCACCAGCGCGGTGGCGGGCTCGATGTTCCATATATAGATTCCAAGCCCGATGATGCGGGGGGTCCCGGCCAACAATGCCTCGGCGATATCGACTGGCCGTTGTTTGATATCAAACTCGCGGATGGCGGCGCGCCCGCGGAGGTCGCCGAGGTTCGCATGGAGACAACGCAGGCCGAAGGCGGTGTGGATGTAGCGGGAGTTGAGGGTGGCAAGCAGGATCTCGCTCATGGGGTCCGGTCAAGGGTCATCACGCATTCCAGGTGGCGGGTGTGGGGGAAAAGGTCGAACGGTTGCACCTCCGCGAGTTGATAGCCGCCGTTGGTGAGTTGTTTGAGATCCCGCACCTGGGTGGCAGGATCACAGGAAACATAGACCACCCGGCGGGGGGCGAAGCCGGTCAATTGCTCCAGGAACTCCGGGGTGCAGCCCTTGCGCGGCGGGTCGATCACCACTGCGGTGCGCCCGGGCGGAAAGTCCACCTGTTCGAAGATCGCCTCCGCCGGTGCAGTTAGGAATTCGGCGTTGGTGATGCCGTTGGCTTCGGCGTTGCGGCGCGCCCACTCGCAGGAGGTATCGGATACCTCCACGCCGACCACCCGCTCGAACCGTTCTGCCAGCGTGAGCGCGAAGAGTCCGGACCCGCAGTAGGCGTCTACCAGGTGATCCACCCCCCCAAACGCGGCCTGCTCGGCTACATAACTGGTGAATGCGGGCAGAATGAACGGGTTGTTCTGGAAAAAATCACTCGCCAGGAATTGGAAGGTGAGCGCGCCCACTTGCTCGGTGACGATGGCCTTGGTGTCCGTTTCCACCCGCTCGCGGGAGGCACGGAGCATCACGGTGGCGGCCCGCTTGTAGGTGTGGGCCCGCAGTTGCAGATCGGCGCGGAGCCCGGGGAGCGCGGCGTTGATCTCGTCCATCGCGATCGGGCACTCCGGGACGTCGATGATCAGTGAACGCCGGCCGGTAGCGAGAAATCCGATCGGGCCGATCCGGCCATCGGAGGGTTTGTCGAAATGCGGGGTGATCTTGGAGCGGTAGTTGCGGGTCCGTGCGGATGACAGGCAGGGTTTCACCGGATGGATGATGGCGGCCATGTGCTGCATCAGTTCGCCCACCTGCCGGGTTTTCCAGGCGAGTTGCTGTTCGTAGGCGAGATGCTGGTATTGGCAGCCGCCGCATTGGCCGAAGAGCGGGCAGAACGGCTCCACCCGGTTGGGCGAGGGTTCCAGCACCTCCACCAGATCGGCGTTCGAGCAGTTCTTGTCATTGCGGAAGACCCGCGCCCGCACCCGCTCGCCGGGCAGCGCGAAGGGCACGAATACCACCCAGCCGTCAATGCGGCCCACCCCCGCACCGAGATTGGTGAGGGCATCGATGGTGAGATCAATCTCCTGATGATAGGTGAACGGAACGGGAACGAATTTGCGGGGAGGGCGCTGCATGGTCGGGCTGAGAATGGCGGGGTTTGACCGGAAGATCAACGGATTTCCGCCAGAGCACCGGCTTTGGAGAAGAATCAACGGCTTATGTGAGAAGGTAACGGAGAAACCATCAAGGTCTGTTGTTGACGGTGTCCGGTTCCGGGGTGGCGAGAAGCTGTCGGAGAGATAAGCAAGTATTCCGAATCACCGTCTCTTGCTGCCCGACATGAGTTGGTGTCGGAGTTTCAGAGAAGATCTTCCGATTTCCTCTGGACGGGGCTCATGCCCGGGCTGTGGCGAGCGGGCGCGATTTCCAGAGCGATTCATTGGCAGGCGCGTTGTGACCAACGCGGCCACTGAAAGAGAGAGAGCGACACCTCTGCGACCTCCGCGGCAAGAGAACGCAATCTTGTCCCCGGTTGGTCGGCGGGAGATCGACTTGAGCGAGGGCCCCGCCCGGGGGGATCAAATTGGAAGGCTGAAAGCTGGAATTTGCGGTTCGTTGGCGGCGTGGACAATAGGGTCCACACACCTTATGTTTGCTCAAGAGGAAGTGCCAGAGATCCTATGATCATATCAGAGATTCCGCATGGAAACGGCCTATTTGCTTGGTGGCACGGGTTTCAGCGGGCGCAGGGCGGCTTTCGGGCCGGCGGTCAATTCCCCCGGCTTGGGGGCGGGTTGGGTCACTTTGCCGGTGGCCGCCCACTCGGTGCCACGGGTGAGGGTGACCTGAAAGCCGAGACCGTCGAGGGCCTCCAGATAGTGGCCCAGGGTGGTGTGGAAGACGCGGCCCTTGCCATAGGAAATGGCCATGAGCATCGGTTCCTGTTCCTTGGTTTGCTCGGACAAGGCATGGCCGAGGACGGAGAGATTCTTGGCCGGGCCGCGGAGGGAATGATAGAGTTCGTCCTTGGCATGCATCCATTGAGCTGGCAGGCCCTTCATGATCGGATGCTCGGGGGCGAAGGTCTCGATGATGAATTCGTTTTGCGGGCCGTGGCCGCCGCACGGGCCGGGGCCATCGAGGGGCCTCCACTCGCCGTCACGGAGCCGCAGATAGGGCCCGGACTTGGCGTTGCGCCCGCCCCAGCCGCCGAGACCGATCATTTCGTTGTAGTCCGCCTGATCGCCGAAGGAATTGTCAGCGGCATGGTAGCTGACGAAGCCGCCGCCGTTCTTGACATAGCTGACCAGGGCGTCGTGCAGTTCCTTGGGCCAGGCTTGGCCGTTGTAGTTGGAAACGATGACGCCGTAGTCGGCAAAGTGGGGCTGCCATTTTGCCCAGTCGGGATTGGCGTTGTTCGGCGGCGAGGTGGAAACGTCCACGCTGAAGACGCCGGAATGCTCCAGGATGGCTTTCAGCACCGGGGTGGTTTCCTGCCACGAATGGTTGTTTTGGCCATCGATGATCAGGCATTTGATTTTGGCGGGTTCAGCGCAAACCGCCGTGACGAGCAGGGCGGAGGCGGCAAGGAAAAGGGAGGCTTGTTTCATGGGATGCGGTGGATCGGGGGTGGCATGCGAGTGGTGGCGGGGCGGCGAAGGAAAGCGACCCCGGCAGGATGACGATGGCAACGGCGCGAATGTTTCAACTCTTTCGCGGGTTTATTCCTTTATCCCGGGCGCGGCTCTGCGGCGCTTACTCCCGGGAGTCGCTCCGGCGGGAGGTCTGGTTCATCACCAATCGGGTTGTTACTTCAAGGTGATGGAAACCGGCTCTGTGGATTGGGTCTTGATCCAGATCATCACCTGGCTTTCCTCCAGTGAACGATGAACTCCCATCCGGAAGTCCTTGCCCCGCTCGATTTCCTTTCCGTTGAGGGTCAGCTTCAGCGATTCTTTGTCCCAGTTCTTTACCACCAAGGCCAAATTATAAACGGGCGAATCCTCGCTGGCCATGATGCGGACCGCCAGCGTGTCGCCGGTGGCGTCATTTCCGCGCTTCAAGACATAGCAACGCTGGCCAAGATCATAACCTTCGGACTCGAATCCTTCGTTCTTGCTTTCCAACACGGGAGCGTTGTTCCAGCTCCTGGCGACGACTACCAACTCTGGCATGGAAAGCCCGGTCATGCCGTACAATCCGTTCCACCAGGAGCGGCCGTCTTTTTCGTGCTTTGGCGGACTGGAAATCGGGAAACCCAGGAAATGGGTCGGTCGGTCGGCGGCCTGGACGGTTCTGCCGTCGCATGCCGCCTGGCCGACCGGCCAGTGGTTGCAGGATCCGGGAAGGTCGAGGCCGCGGTCTCCGATGCCGCGGTCAGTGACATAATGCATCCGGTTGCCGGTTTCAAAAATGATCGATGGCTTGTTGACGGACTTGAAGTTGTATCGCTGCACCAACAGATTCTCCGGGAACTCCTTCTTTTGATCGGGTTCCTTGCAGAATTTGAGCGTCCTGACCTCGCCCTTGAGATTGGCCACATCGGCGAAGTCCAGGTTGACCACGTCGCCCTGCATCTGCCCCGGTTGGGTGAAAGGCAGCGATTCCTGGAATTGCACGCCGCCATCTCCCAAAGTTCCGCTTTTCCAGGAGACATTGCGAATGCCCAGTTGGTCGGGATACACATAATAGTATTCGTCCACCCAGAGGGCGCGGCCGGTTTTCGGGTTTTCAGCCCACAAATGGTCGTGAGAGCTGACCGGAGCATAGCGCCAATGAACGACCACGCGGGCATCCGTGTTTTCGATCACCCGGACATGCGAATAGCGGCAGCGCCGGTCCTGCATGTGTTCGAAGCAACCCTCGGTGTCTCTCGGCTTGTTGCCGTAGAAAGCCTCGACGCTTTGGTCGGCCATCCACAAGCCGTTTTCCGAAACCCAGGCCGGAGAGTAGCGGCTGCCGCGCCAGAACACCATGCGGGTTCCCGAATTGTCAAATCGCACGACCACATCCGGGTCGGATGCCACCGGCCACAGATTGTCCCATTCCTCGTAGTATTTCAAATTGCAATAGTAGGCCCCGAAGCGTCCCGGGCCTTGCGGCCCGGAGGGCATCACCCGCAGCGGGAGTTCCGGGTCCTTGGCCGGGGCGTTCGCCTTGAACAACCCGGCAACGTCGGCGGCAGCCAGCGCGGTGCCGTACATTTTCACTTCGTCCACCAAACCATCCATACTGAACCAACCGGGCAGGGTTCCATGCTCGCGGTGGATATTGGATGGCTTGACCGCTTCGTAGTTCATCAGCGACCTCAATTGGGTCTGCCCGGCCCAGTTGATCTCACCCTCGACATCCAGTTGGCCGGCAGGTTGGCCGTCAACGTAGAGGCGAATGCCGCTTTTGCTGTCGCAGGTTGCTGCGATATGTTTCCATTTTCGCAACGGAATCAGATTCTTTGTTGAAACGCATCGTTGCCATTTGCCGCCAACGGCGATTTCCAGGGCGATGTCGCCATTGGGGCCGACATTGAAACTGAAGCCCTCGGTTTGCCCTTTGCTCTGGCATAGGACCGGGCACCAGTTCCACGGGTAGGCGGCGTGGGCGACCCAGGCTTCGACCGTGAAAGCCGAATCCAGAAGGAGTGGCTTTTCAACGGTGTTGCGGGTGATACAGGTGGTATATCCGTCCGGCTTCAGGGCCGAACCCGCGACACCGGGAACATGCTTGAAGTTGCCTTCGATGGAATCTTCGATGCCGGCGGCCTGATCTTTGATTGCCGCGGTTGGGTCCTGATCGAAACTCCACCAGAGCAACGGTGTCTGACCGGCCGCCTCCAATGATGACGGCAAACCGGCTAAAAGGAACAACAGACATACGGAGGTGATGTTTTTTTTCTGCATGATGACGAATCTTTCGAGTCCCGATACTGCCGGAAAACCTCAGACCTTACAACGAATCGTAGGGAGCAATCGGCGGGCGTGGTTTTTCAAAAGAATTCTCTTGGCAAACCAGAAAAGCGCGTTACATTGGGCAACATGGACCATCCAGTAAAAGTGGCTTCAACCTCATCGTCCGGATTCTCCGTTGCGGGCGGCATGGCTGTGTCAGCTCTCCGGGTTTCCCCGTCTTTTGGCCCTGTCTGCCCCGCCCGCCCTCTGGTCCGGCCACCGGCATTTCCAACAACTTTCACCTTCCCAGCAGCTTTTTGGCAGTCGTCTGCCGACACGATGCCAAGAAACACACTCGCGATTTTTTATGAAATGGACCACAGGACTCACCGGATTCGACGAAGCATTCACCAGGGACGGCAAGCCCCGCCCGCATTATAAGTCCGTCGTTCAAGCCCTCGGCGCGCTCACCGACGAACAAATCCAATACCGGGGCAAGCTCCAGGAAATCTCGGCCCGCAACCAGGGGATCACCTTCAATGTCTACGGATCCGACGAGGGCGAGGAGCGGGTCTTCCCCTTTGACTTCGTCCCCCGCATCATTCCCGCCAAGGAATGGAACCAAATCGAACGCGGGCTCATCCAGCGCACCACGGCCATCAACCTGTTCCTCCTTGATGTCTATTCCGACCAAAAGTGCCTCAAGGACGGCCTGCTCCCT
>JAIPKB010000154.1 GCA_021733795.1 Akkermansiaceae bacterium
CCCCCTACGCCGGCGGCAATGATTCCTCCCTGCTTCTCACCCGGGCACCCGCCAAAACCCACCCACCCCGCTCCGCCCCATGAACCCCGGATGCCTTCCCCTCCTCACCCTGATGCTCGCCATCGGTGCCGCACTGTTTATTTCCTCATGCAGGGAAACCCCTCCGCCACCCTCCGACGCCGGTGACCAAACCACCCCTGTCGATCCCAAGTTCCCCAACGAAATCCCCCTGCTGCCGGTGAAAATGGGCGACTTCTGGCGCTACCAGGTCCAAGTGGAGGTCAACACCCCGGATCACCCCGCCACTACCCGCCACGAGACCACCCGCACCTACCTTGGCAAGCTCAAACCCGTTCCGGACAAGGATGAAGTGGACGTCTTCGAAGTCGTCATCCCCAACTCACCCACCGAACGCGAGCTGGTGGAAATCTACGAGGACCGCATCCTGATGCGCGGATCCCTCAAAATCACCGACGGCAAGGCGTCCCCGCCGATCTGGTTTGACAAGCCGGTCCCCTTCGTCCTCTCCAACATCCGGCCCGGCTCGTCGTTCCCGCCGCTGACGGTGGCCGACGGCGAGGTCACCCGCGGCATCCATGTGGTCGGCCGCGAGGAGGTCACCGTGCCCGCCGGCAGCTACCGCACCATCCGCCTGCTCATGACCGGTGTCGATGGCAAGCAGTTGGGCCTCGAGCTGCGCCGCACCATCTGGTTCGCCCCCGGCGTGGGCATCGTCAAGGAACTCACCACCCGCTACACCCGCGATGCCATTCTCGTGCGCCAGACCCAGGAGCTGATCGAAACCAACGTCAAGCACCCCTGACCGGGCTTCCTGCCTGTTGGCCTCCACCGGAGGCACAGTGGCCGCGTTGGTCACAACGCGCCTGCCGGTGGGACGCGAATGAGCGAACCGCAGAGACGCTGAGGGGAGAGCCCGGAGGATAGGCTTCCAGCCCGATTCTGTTCACTTAAGCACGAAGAAAAGAGAACCACGGATGGACCCGGATGAACGCGGATAATTTGGTATTTTTGTAGTCCTATCTGTGCTAATCCGTGTCCATATGCGGTTAAAAAATCCTAATTTGAACGGTATTGGGCTCCCTGTCTGTCATGGAAAACGGGCTTTCCCCCGCAACCCCCATTCTCCCGCTCTCCGAACCGCTCTTTAGCCCCTCATGCGCACCAATCTGGACAAGCAATTTCCTAGCAAACAATGAAATCCTCAGCCACTTCCGTTTCGCTTTGATCCGCGTTATTTTTCCTTATTTGCTGATGTTCCCGGTTGCCGCCCACGCGGCCGTGGTCGTGAGCGGGGATGTCAACCCAGCCAACACCGCGACTTGGGACGATACCAGCACCTGGGTCTATATCGGCGATACCGGGAATGGTTCGATCTCGGCCGATACGGGAGCGGTGCTCAACCCCTATGTGACCTATCTAGGAAATGCGGCCTCGGGAGTTGGCGAGGTCACCGTCAGCGGAGCTGGCACCTTGTGGGAAACGACCTCGTCCTTGGCGGTGGGGGTGAATGGGCACGGCACCCTGAACATCGAGAATGGAGCCACCTTCAGCAACACCATCGGGGCACTGGGCGTTGCGCCCGGCGCATCCGGAACGGTGAAGGTGGACGGGACCGGTTCGGTCTGGACGAGCACCTCAACCGTTCATATCGGATCGGCCGGAGACGGCATTGTTCATCTGAAGAACGGGGGCGCCATGGTGACGACCGGGCAAAGTTTTATGGGATACAATAGCGGTTCAAAAGGCGATATGATGATCGATGGAAGCGGGTCACTGTGGACCAGTAGCGGAAATATTTACGTCGGGCGCTATGCGAACGCGACGGTTTCGCTCACCAACGGCGGAAGCATTTCACAGCCTCTTGGGGGATTTTATGCCGGCTACTTCGCCGGAACAGACGGAAGCATCTCGATCGACGGAACGAACTCCAGTTGGACCCTCAACAACACGCTCAATCTCGCGCTCTCGGGATCTGGCAGCCTCGATCTCACGAACGGCGGCCATGTGTCCAACCTGAACGCTGAATTGGGTTACAATGCGGGAGCGGTGGCAGACGTCCTCGTCACTGGAGCAAACACCACATGGGAGAGCTCTGGAAACCTGCGGGTGGGTCGCCTCGGCAGCGCTGTGGTTGAGATCTCGGATGGAGCGCTGGTCAAAGTCGGCGGTTCCCTCGAAATCGACGGGGACCTGAATGGCGACAGTTTCATCAACATGTCAACGGGAGGAAGACTGGCACTGTTGGGCGAGGCGGACGAGTCAATCGCGGCCTTCCTTGGTCTCTCAACCGGCAGCGACGCGATCCGATACTGGGAATCGGACTGGACGGACATCTCCTTCGCAACGGTGGGCGTCGACTACTCCTTGGCCTACTTCGATGCCGGCGAGCTGGCTGGATTCACCGTGCTGACGGTGGCAGAGATTCCGGAACCGTCCGTCTTTGCGTTCGTCATCGGCGTCATGGGATTCTTCGTAGTCTTTGAGCGGAACTCACGAAGATAGCCTCAAAACCCCCGTCTTTCATCGGCATGGCCCCGGCTTCGATCGGCACTGATTCAATGAGTGCTCTGTTCGCGTGACCGGGTGGTGGTCAGAAAGTCGTCCGATAACAAGTTCCGTCGGCGTCGCAGACGATGTACCCATGCTCGGTCGAAGACCGGGACGCGGTCGTCGATGCCAACATCGTCCTGACTGTGAGCGGTCGCGATTTCTTAGGCTGTCCATCGGCAGGCGCGTTGTGACCAACGCGACCACTGTGGAAAACTTGCCGGGCATTCGCGACTCACTGGCAACGTGGACAATAAGGTCCACGCTCCTTATAGGGAGCGGGCAGCCAGCTGCCCTGGGCTGACGGGCTGATGGGGTGAGCGCCTTTGGTGCCGCAATCGGTCAGGGAAGCTGGCCGTCGCGGACGAAGGATTTGGTGACTGTAAGCTTGATCGGGAGTTGCACTTTGGTCACTTCGCTGACCCGATCGGTACCGGTGGTGATCGTGCCGGTGAGTTCCAGCGACTCATCCAGCATGGTTTGGAGATTCACCGTGACCTGGCCGGAGAGATCAATGGTGGCGGAGGTCTCGGTGCCATCGGGGAGGAAGTCGCTACCGGTGCTGCGGATGGAAATGTCGATGACGGCAAGCTCCCGGCCCACGGCGCGGCGCACTTGCCGGAGGCGCATGGTGCCGATGGTTTGCGCCTTGGGGAGGTCCTTGTGGATCACCATTTTGATCCAGGCCGGGTCGAACTCCCAGGATTCGCCCAGCTCCACCGCTTTGACGGGATACCAGTTCCGTTTCAGATAGACCGTGAGCTCGTCGATCTCGGTTTTGATCGTGGTGAGAGGGACGGAACCATCGAGTTCGAATTTCCAATCGCCGGTGGCGGGCTTGGACATGGAGAAAAGCTTGCCCTTGAGCGGACTGGCATCGGTCGCTTCCTCCGGGGTGCCGTTGAAGGTGACTTTGGTGGTGGTGGTGATGTCGTTAACCTTGACCATGCCCCGCCGTGAGCCATCGGCGGCCGGGTCGCGGAACGTCCAGACCAGATCGCGGTCGCGGGTGATCAGGATGGAACCGTTGGAAGTGGCGCCGGAGAGGGTTTTCGAGATGGTTCCACCCGGGGTTGCCGAGTGGCTGAGCAGCCGGACGCTTTCGCCCGCTTTGCCGCGGACGGGACCAAACACGATGCCTTCGGCGGATGCCGGACAGATCAAACCCGCGAGGGCGATGGCCGTGACAGTGAGCTGGGAATAGGTCATGCCCGGAGAATTCCCCGGGGCGGCACCGGAGTCAATGCCCAAAATGCTCCTCGGAAGCCGCCTTGCAAAATTCGCGTAGCCATTTTGCGTCCGCCACCCTAGGCTGTGCGCCGCATGTCTTCCCGCCTCCGATTTTCCAACGCCGTCGTCACCCAGCTCGTGCTTGCCAAGGTGGGCCATCCCCAGCGGGAGGAGCCGCTGCAGATGTCCAAGCAGGCCTTTGTGGTGGCGGAGGCCGATCAGGAAATGCTCGCCTCGCTGCTGCTCAAGCCGTTCAAGAACCTGGGAGCCTACCGGTTCAGTCATCACGCCTCGCTGGCCCAACACGAGCTGAACACCTGCTCCGCCGCCCTTTTCGAGACCCCCGCCCAGCTTCACGCCACGGGCAGCGAGATCGCCAGCCGCCTCTACTCGAAATCCAACCATCCCAACATCAAATCCGGCGACCTCTGCATCGCCTTGGTCGAAGGCATCGCGACCGAGCAGGAGACGTTGTCCGCCATCTGCATTCTCAAATCCGAAAGTGTGGTCCCGTTCCTGAGCATTTCCGACCACGACGGGGATCTGCATCTCCACACCGAGGAAGGCATCAACCCGGAGAAAATCGACAAGGGCGCGCTGATCCTCAACCGGCTCCCCCAGAAGGGCTACCACGTTCTCACGTTTGATCGCACCGGCTCCGATTCCCGGTTTTGGGTGCGCGATTTCCTGGGGGTCACGCCGATCACCGACAGTCCGTTTCTGACCAACCAATATTCGGACATGGCCGTGGCATTCGTCAAACAGGAGGAAAAAGCCCGGCGTCAGGAGCAACCGGAGGGCGATGAGGCTCCGCCTTGGGATACCGCCGGCGCGGCCCGGGATGCGATGGCCTACTTCGAGAGCCAGGAGAAATTCAATTTGCAGGAGTTCGAGGAGAAGGTTCTCCGCACTCCGGAAGCCGCCGCCAAATTCGCCGTCCACCGGGCCAAGGTCGAGGATGATCTCGGCCAGCGGTTCGATTCATCGTTCGACATTTCCAAAAAGGATCTCAACAAGGCCAGAAAACAGCTCGGCAGCGTGATGAAACTCGATACGGGCGTGGAAATCCACCTCAAACCGGCGTTCGCCAAGGCTGCCGAGTCGCTCATCGAGCAGGGGTTCGACGAGGAGAGGGGCATGAAATACGTGAAGGTCTTCTTCAACCGGAATTTGGCATAGCCAAGCCCCCCCGGGGCGTTCTATCCTCCGCCCGTGCCCCGACCCGTTGATGCCGTGCTCGACTATCTCCGCGCCCAACAAGCGCGCGGGCTCAGCCATGTGCATCTGGATCCCGAGGCTCGCGTCGGCCTGCGGGCACTTCAGGAAAGCATCCGCAACCGAGGCCAACCCGCAGCTCCCGCAGCTCCCGCCCATCCGGGTGGCAACGAACCGGTCCGGCCGCCCCCGGCTCCACCTGAGTCACCTGCCGCCCCCGCAACCGCGGCTCCGCCGCCTGTTCCGGTCGTCACCCGGTTGGTCATCACCGGCGAAACCCTGGAGGAACGGCTCGCCTCCGTGCGCCGGCAGGCGGAGCAATGGGGCCCGGCCCGAGCCTTGCGAACGCTCCGCGAAACCATGGTCTTCGCCACCGGCTCCCCCACTTCACGGCTAATGCTCATCGGCGAAGCCCCCGGCCACGAGGAGGAAAAACGACTGGAGCCCTTTGTCGGTCCCGCGGGTCAGAAACTCGACCAAATCCTCAAGGCCATGGGGTTCCAGCGCAGCGCGGTTTACATCTCCAACATCGTCAAGTTCCGCCCCGCCACCGCCCGTCAAGCCACCAACAACCGTCCGCCCACCCACGCCGAAATCGCCGCCTGCCTGCCGCTGGTCGAGGCGGAGATCGACCTGATCCGGCCCGCCTGCATCGTCGCCCTCGGCGGCACGGCCGCCACCGGTCTGCTTGCTTCCGATCAAGCCGTGACCGCCCTGCGCGGCTCGTGGCACGACTACCGGGGCATCCCGCTCAGAGTGACCTTCCACCCCAGCTACCTGCTGCGGTCCCAGCACGACCAGGCGACCAAGCGCAAGGTCTGGGAGGACATGCTCGCGGTGATGGAAAAACTCGGCATGCCGATCTCGGAAAAACAACGCGGCTTTTTCCTGAGCCCATCGTGACCGCGAAACGAAGACTGAACCACGAATGAAGACCGTCTATCAACCCAAAAATGGAAGAACAAACCACGAATGGACACGAATGGGCGCGAATTATCAATGAGTTACAAAGGCTGATCCCATCATTTATGGAGTGAACGCGGATGATTGCCTAAATCGCTGTATTGCAATTCCATATTCGTGTTCATTCGTGTCCATTCGCGGTTTCCAAATAACTCCCCCGCCGTTCCATGCCGATCCTCATCCTCACCACTGGTGGCACCATCGACAAGGTCTATTTCGACGCCAGTTCCGACTATGAGATCGGCGAACCGACCGTGCCCCTGGTGTTCCGTGAGGCCGGGGTGGCTCTGGATTGGCGGCTGGGACCGCTGTTCCGCAAGGACAGCCTGGAACTCACCGATGCCGACCGTGCCGCGATCCGCCAAGCCTGTCTCGATGCTCCGGAATCCCACATCCTCATCACCCACGGCACGGATACCATGACCCTGACCGCCGAGGCGTTGCTGGATCTGCCCGGCAAGACCGTCGTGTTGACTGGAGCCCTCGCGCCCGCCCGCTTTCGGGTCACTGACGCCATTTTCAATCTGGGGCTCGCCCTCGGAGCCCTGCAATCCAAGCCCCCCGGCATTTATCTGGCCATGAACGGCACCATTTTCACTGCCGGTCAGGTCCGCAAGAACCGCAGTGCCGGCAAGTTCGAGGTCGTGGGTTGAGCACCGGGCCTATTCACCAACCAGACACCCAAAGTCTGAGGCGACCGGGAGCGGCGCAAAAGACCGGCAATTTCCGGCTCCCCAACACCCCCCATCCGAAACCGATAGCGCCTCCGTCCCTCGCTCGAGCGAAATCTTTCATGTTACAAAATACCCGCGCCCTCGTGCCGGGTAGCGGTGGTCCGCTGACCAGATTCAGAGATTTCGCGTGGCATTTGCGAGAATGCGCGTTGTTTACCGCATATTTTACCTTGTCGGCCCCGGCCCGGGGCTTGAAAATTCCAGCCGCTGAGAAGGCTTGCTCCTTGTCCGGTGTTCCCAAAACCCAAACCCTCGAGCGACAGTGACATGAATGCGAACCCACCCTCATCGACAGGCCGGCGGCTTTGTCCGGCGACATTCCTACTCGGCACGGTTATCGTGCTTGCCAGTGCCGCCACAGTCCATGCCCGCCCCAACATCAAGAGCGCCTTCATGTCCGTCTATCCGAATGCCGTTGGCTCCAAGCTCGACGATCTGCCGAGCATGACCAACCACTGCGCGGTCTGCCACTACCAGGCTTCCGGCGGAGGTGCCAAAAACCCGTATGGTGAGGCCATTCTAAACAGCGGCCAGAACCTCAACAAGGCCCAGGGCCGGATTAACGCGGTCACGGCCGTGGCCAATCTCGATTCGGATGGCGACGGCTATCCGACCGCCACGGAAGTGACTGCGGCGGGGTTCTCGAACACTCCGACGTTTCCCGGATTGATCAACGAACCGAACAACTCGAATGTCGCGCTGGTGACGGGTGTTCCGACGCTGGAGATCATCCCTTACGTGAAGCCAACCACCACCGTGGACACCACGCCTCCGGAGGTCACCGTACTCACCCCCAACGGCGGCGAGTCCCTCACCGGCAACGCTCCTTACCAGATCACCTGGTCCGCGACCGATGCCAGCGGCATCGCCGGCATCCACATCTATCAATCAATCGACGGCGGCACCAGCTACACCCCGGTGGTGTTGGGAATCGCCAATACCGGCACCCATCAATGGTTCCCCGCCAACCGTCCGACCGACGACGCGCTGATCCGGGTGGTGGCCGTGGATGCCGCCACCAACAGCGGGTCCGATGTGAGCGACGCGGCCTTCGCCATCGTTTCACCGCCGGGCGGCAAGGTTCCCACCACGCTGCGGGATTTCGACATGCCCGGCAGCCAGCCGTTCGAGGGCGGGCCGGAGCCCGCGGCGCCATCCGCCTGCGGTCAATGCCACGGCAACTACGATGCGGCGGTGGAACCCTACCGCAACTGGCAGGGCAGCATGATGGCCCACGCGTCGCTCGATCCGCTGTTTGAGGCGAACATGGTGATCGCCAACCAGGACGCGCCGGATTCCGGCGACCTTTGCCTGCGCTGCCACGATTCCGGCGGTTGGCTGCAAGGGCGCTCGGTGCCAACCGATGGCAGCGCCATGCTGCCCGTTGACAAGGTCGGGGTGTCCTGCGACCTGTGCCACCGGATGACCGATCCGGTCTATAAGCCGGGGATCAGTCCCACACGCGACCAGCAGGTGCTGGGGGACTTGGAGAACCCGGGGACCCAGTATGGCAACGGCATGTTCGTGCTGGATCCCTCCGGCATCCAGCGCGGACCGTTCACCGATGCCCTCACCCCGCATCAGTTCGTCGCCTCGCCGTTCCACCGCAGCGCGGAGTTCTGCGGCACCTGCCATGACGTGAGCAACCCGGCCTTCACCAAGGACGTCGACGGAGTCTATCAGACCAACCCGTTCAATACCACCGGCGGCGATGTTTCCGCACACTCGGCCGGGCCGGTGGAACGCACCTTCAGCGAGTGGAAACACAGTGCCTATAACTCGCCCGAGGGGATCTATCAGCCGGAATTCGCTGGCAACAAGGCGGACGGCAGGGTCTCCACCTGCCAGGACTGCCACATGCACGATGTTTCCGGCAAGGGTTGCACCTCTCCCGCTGCCCCGACGCGGCCCGATCTACCGCTCCACGACATGACCGGCGGCAGCACCTGGCTGCCCCCCATTCTCGCCACCCTCTATCCGGATCAAATCGATGCGGCCGCCGTCCAGGCCGGAGTGGTGCGGGCCACCGCCATGTTGCGCAACGCCGCCGACCTGACGGTTGCAGTGGAGGACGGCAGGTTGCTGGTGCGGGTGACCAACCAAACCGGACACAAGCTGCCCACCGGCTACCCCGAAGGCCGCCGGATGTGGGTGAATGTGAAATTCTTAGACGCCGCCGGCGCGCTGATCGGCGAGTCTGCCGCCTACGACGCGGAGACGGCGGAGCTGTCCCACGATGCCGAAGCGAAAATCTATGAAGTCCACCCGGGCATCGGCAGCAACATCAGTTCGACCGTCGGCCTGCCCGCCGCACCGTCGCTCCACTTCGTGCTCAATAACAAAATATATAGCGACAACCGGATTCCGCCACGCGGTTTCACCAACGAGGCCTTTGCGACCTTCGGCGGCGCTCCGGTTGGCCACAGCTATGCCGACGGCCAGCACTGGGATGACACCCCCTACACCATCCCGGCCGGCACCAAGCGGGCCGAAGTGAGCTTGTTCTATCAGAGCACCAGCAGGGAGTTCGTCGAATTCCTACGCGATGAGAACCGTACCAACAGCAAGGGGCAGGAAATGTACGACCTCTGGGCGGCCAACGGCAAATGCCCGCCCACCCTAATGGCTGAAGCCGGGTGGCAGGCCCCGTCACTCGACTTCGCCGGCCTGGCGGAGGGCAGTGCCGGCATCGAGTCGGCGGCACTGGCATGGCCGGCGGCGACCGGCGGGGTGCAGCCGGTCACCTACCGCATCTATCAAGCGACCATCAGCGGCGGCCAGGAATTCGGCGCACCCGTGCTCAGCACCACCGAGCTTTCCGCCAGCGTGGCCCCACTCGACGCGGGCACCACCACCCCGCAAACCTACTACTTCGTGGTGCGGGCTGCGGATGCCGCCGGCGCCAGCGAGACCAACACGGTTGAAATTGCCGTCACTCCGCTGCCGGACCCGGCCAAGGACCAGGACGGCGATGGCATGGCCAACGGTCTCGAAAGCCAATACGGGTTCAATCCTTTCGATCCCGCCGATGCCCTTGCCGACAACGATGGCGACGGCTTGCAGAACCTTGCCGAAACCGCACTGGGTTCCGATCCCACCGACGCGGCCGATACCCACCTGCCCACTTCCGAATGGGTCGGCACCGGGGCCGAAGCCCGTTTCGCCCTGCGCTACATCCGCCGCCAGAATAATCCCTGCGCCAACGTCATCGCAGAGGTATCCACCTCCCTCGGCGGGTGGGAATCCGGCCCCGCCCACACCACCATCCAGTCGGTGACCGACAACCTCGATGGCACCGAAACCGTCGTCGAAAGCACGAACACTCCGGTCGATTCCATTTTGCGCAGCTTTATGCGCCTGCGGATCGTGTCCAAGTAGCCACTCCCCAGGAGTGCCCGAAGGGCGGACGAAGCGAGGCCAAGCGGTCCGGGCAGAACCCTTGAACAGGCTTGAAAAACGTGGCGTCCATGGCAGGGGACTGCGCCGTGGACGGCGTCACGATCCCTCGTATCGTCAACATCCCGTCAATCCGCTTCCTACCCGCCTATTCGACTCCCGGGTCGGTGGTGTTCAGCCAGTGGCAGGCTTCGACTTTCACCAATTCATATTTCCGGCTTCCGTCGGATTTTTCGGGATCGATGGTCCGGCGCAGGCGCACCCTGACCCTGAGCATGTCCTCCTGCTCCAATGGCTTCAGTTTGGAGTCGAACGGGGCTGTGCCGGCACTTCGTTGTTTGAAGCCTGCGGTCAGCAACCGGCCGTCACTGCTGTCGCGCCGGATGATGATCTCGACGGCAGGTTGCCCGGTCTCCCGCGGCCTGCCAAAGCGCGAAGGGGAAAAAACCAGATCCATGGCGATGGACTCGTCTCCACTGCGGATCACCCGCTGGCGCACGAGCAGCCGGAATTCGGCTTCGTCCGGGCCTTCACCGGCAGTGAACAGCGCCCACGGGTATTCCTGATAGCGGACGAAGTGGTCCCAGTCGAGCAACCATTCATCGCCTGTTTTGATGAATACGCAGTCCAGCAGGGTGCCATCGGGGGTTTCCCACCGGGATTCGAGTGCCCGGTGGCCGGGCAGGTTGAGTAGCGAGTTTTCGGTGTTGCGCAGGGTTTCCGGGTCCACCCTTGGCATCGGGTTGAGGTTTTGGAAATGGGCCATGCGGGTGGCTGTGGCCATTGGATCGGTGACGAACTGGGCGCGCTGTTCGGCGGCGCTGGCGTTGAGGAACCCGCTGAGGTTCTTGGCGCAGGAGGGGAGCGCCTGGTCGATATTAACGATCTCTTCGTCGCCGGCGCTGCCTTTGATACTGCCCGCCCAATCGTCCTGCCTGGTGGTGTTTTGATTGCTTTCCGGCCAGACAAGTTTCACGGCGATCACGATCAGCGCCATGAAGAGGGTCCAGCCGATGACTAATTTGGCGACGATGCTGTTGCGCTTGGTGCGGCGCGATTCATGGCGTTCGCGGGATTCCCCGGTTTCGTCATTCCGGGTTTTTGCGGTTGTGGTTTGGGGGGACCGGGAGCCTTGTTGGGGATCCGGTGGCTCGACTCCCAGCGACGGATCCCGCCCGCATTTCGCGCAGACCCGCTCGTCGGCGTCGCCCGGTGGGGACCGGAAGAGTGAACCGCAGCGACCGCAATGATACCATTCCATGTTGTTTTCAGGCACGCGGGGAGCCTAGGGGGAAACCCATTCGTTGTGAAGCATCTCGGTGATCAGCCATTGATTTTTTTGCGCTCCGACCGGAGCCGGTGCGAGCCGCAGGGTCACGGGGAGCTCGGAATAGTCGGCGACAAGCACCCCTCCGGAGGGGAAAAACGCCATGATTCCGGTATCTGCCTCGCTGTCCAGCACGGTGTAGGCCCAGATCACCTCTTGCTGATCCGGTGCGATGAGTTTGAAACAGTGGTAGCGATCTTCCGGCAGGACTTTGCTGAAATACCAATCCGGTTTGGCGTAGGCGCGGATGATCCCGCCCGAGCCCGAGCCTCGCTGGAGCATCTCAAAGGATGAATCCCCCAGCCCCAGGGAGGCTTCCCAATCGAGCTTGAGCACCCCGTCTTCGCGGATAAAAAACGCCCTGAACGGCTTGAAATCCGGCAGATTGCCGCTCAGGACGCCAAAGCCCCTGCCGTTTTCATGCCTGATATCCCAGCCGGCCTTGAACGGCCCCTCCCACCCGGGAGGGGTGCCCCACGGTCGCCAGTCCCGCCGGACTTTCCCCTCGAGCGCCTCGCGATCACGAATGAGCGGTAGAACATCCTCGGGGCTGTTGGCCTTGGCATAGACGTTGAACAGGGCGCGGGACTCGTGTTCGCTGGTGCCGTCGAGTTCGAATCCCTCGACTTCATCGAGCGGAGTTTCCCTATCCAGTTGGACGGCTTCGGGCGGGAGCTCGGGCGGATCCCGCAGCCAGAGCGCCTGGACGATGACGGCGATCACGAGGAGGAGGACGACGCCGAGTGCGGATCCGATCAACCAGCGGATGGGATGTCTTTGTTTGGTTCCCCATTCAAGGTGTTCCTCTTTTTGGTGGCCGGTTTCCTTGGGTGGTTCAAGCGGCGGCTCTTCCCGGTGCTTGATCACATGGTTTGCATGAAACGGCTGATCGGCCGGAGCGCATTCGAGCTTGACCACGTCGGCTGAAAGGGCACCGGATTCCGGGTCATCAGTCTCGCGGATACTGCGCCCGCCACGGATTTTGGCGCTGATCTGCAGCCCCATCTCGACTCTGCCGCGCTTGCGGGCGGGGGCGGTTGCCGCGAGGGGGATCTCGCGTTTGAGCGGCAGCACGACCCCTCCCCGCTCTAACTCCTGCTGCTCCAACAAGACCGGGTCATCCCATTCGTCATCGCTGAGATTGGGTAAAGCCGGGGAGGTGGAGTCAGGATCGGCGGTCAACATCGAGCTTGAGGATCGTGCGTTGGTGAAGCCGGATATTGGACCTCTTTTTTCCGGCTGGCAAGCACTGTAACTGCGAAAACTCCAACTCAGGGAGGAGGAGGACGATTCTCCGGGGTTGGCGGGATGGGAGCGGCCTGGCGCACTTTGGGAGAGCCTTTGACGTCGAGCCCCACCACTGATCACGGATCTGCCGTCACGGATTTGCTTGACTTCGGCGGCATGTAGCCGCTAGTTACCGTCCTGTGAACCATCGCCTCCACCCCCACCCGATCGTGGCTGCGCTCTTGGTGTCAGGTTTCAGCCTCACTCCAGTCGCCGCCGATCTCCCCACTTGTCCGGACAAACCCTGGGACCGCTGTTTCGCAGGGATGGAGAACCGCAAGTTCAAATTCACCATCGACCCCTGGGCCCAAGGCCGGATCATCCCCTTCGGCAAGTCGGGCAAGGAAATCGGCCACTCGCTCCAACCCTCGGTCACTTTCATCATTGAGGAAATCCTGCCCGGCGGAAAATCGATCGTCAAAAAAATCGCCACCGATTCGCTCGATTCCCAAGCCAAACCGATCGCCAAACAAGGGCAGACGGACTTCACCGGCAAGGTCACCGGCGACGCCTCCTTTGAAGGGATGGTGGAATTCGACAAAGGAACGATCCTGCTCGGCGGCCGCCTGCTCGCCCCCGGAACCCTCACCCAAAACCCCCTCCGCTTCGGCATCCGCGTTTATTTCCCCAGCGCCTACCGCAACGCCAAGAAAACCGAAAAGGACGATGCCAGGGAGTTTGCCCGACAAATCAAGGGCGACCGCTATACCGTGGGTTGGACCGACGGCAAACAGGCCAAGTTCAATGGCGGGGACAAACTCGACCCCGAGTCCAAAGCCGCCAACGGTCCGGGCATCGCCCAATTCAGGGTCGATGTGGAGGCCTTCCAGGGTGCCACATTCGAGTTCAGAGCCGATCCCAACTCCAAGATGCTTCTTTGGTCCCGGCAGGAGCAGCCATTTCACGAAGGCTTCTCGATCACCTGGTATCCGGATCCGGCCAAAGACCCGGAAGCGAAGGCCAGAATCCGAATCGCCGTTAAATAAATGAGCGGACACGCAAATAACAGCCAGCCGACGCGGGACACCGCAGGCCGTAGGGGCAAGGTGATAAAAATCCGCAACCCCCGACCCATTTTTCCCAGCAATTTGGCTGGAATTTTTAGTTTTTTGTGGAACTTTTTAAATTTTCCACCCATTTCCGCCCGCTCGATATCATCTAATCCATTCACAATCAACGTGATAAAATTTCTACCGGTTTTACGCAGATTTTTCTTGCACCTGAGTGTATCTGAGGGTAATCTTTGTGCACGTGAGCGCTATCGAGCACAAATTCTTCGGTCAAAAGACCTACACAATCGACTCCAAGAATAGGGTCGGTGTGCAGCCGGCATGGCGTCCGGAGACCGGCTCGGAGGTGATTCTGGTCTATTCCAAAAGCAACGGGGTTCCGCTGCTCAAGGTGATCACGCGGGAGTTGCTTGCCGACCACCTCGCCCAAATCGACCACAGCCAGAGCATGAACACGGCCCAGAAGAGCGCCAAGCGGCGCAATCTGGCCGCACGCTGCTGGGACGCCAGCATCAACGAACAGGGGAAACTCCTGATCGTCCGCGAGCTCTGCGACCGGCTGGGCCTGCAACCCGAGGGCGAGGTGCTCCAGGTGGGCTGCGACAACTACTTTGAAATTTGGAACAAGGCCCACTTCGATGAAGATGATCAACTGAACCTGGAGGACACACTCAACGCCTCGTCCTACAAGGAAGCCGATGACGTCGGCGGATTCTAACCACCACCTCCGTTTTCCAACACCTCTCCCACACACCACACCTGATTGGTTGACATGCACCACACCCCACCAACCCTGACAGATGACGCGGTTCGCTTCCAAGCGGCCCAGGTCGCCGTCGCGCCCCTGCCAGGGTTGGGTCGGGTGTTGGGCTGTGCCGCCGGACAGGGCGAAACGATTGTATCAGCTGAGCGCGGGCATTCCCTCGGGACAGGGACGGCCCCGCTATTCAACCCGATGGTCCGCGCCGCCGCTCATGGCTGGTCGGCGGCGCGGCCACCGGAAATCTTTCCTGCTGAGCGCGGGCAGACCCTAGGGACAGGGAAGCCCTCGCTATTCAACCCGATGGTCCGCGCCGCCTTTCATGGCAGGTGGGCGGCGCGGCCATCGCAAACCTTTCTAGCTGGGCGCGGGCATTCCCTCGGGACAGG
>JAIPKB010000155.1 GCA_021733795.1 Akkermansiaceae bacterium
ACCGCCGCCTTGGCCCGCACGTCGGTTAAAAATGCCTCGGCCTGATCCAGCCGCTCCGGCCGCAGTTCATCGATCAGCACCGTGCGCCGGACCGACTCCTGCTCCGCCACCCAACGCCGGGTGAGCGCCCCCTCTGCAAGGCATTCCTTGAGCTGATATTCTCCGAGGCGGGCGGGGACGGCATCCATAGCGTGACGGGTGAAATAACTGGTACGCTCTCAACGCGAAGGCAGCACCATGGGATTGTTGGGATCAAAATCGGGCGGCGGATTGCCGGGATCAAAAAACTCGGGGGGCTGCGGCTCCTGGAGACTCGTCGCCCGCTCCCGGCTGCGGGCGGCCAGCGCCGGCGGCCACGCCTGCATGTCCACCACTTCGCCCTTGTAATGCAGGGAAACCACCTGCCCACAGTACGAAAGCTCGCCAAACAAATGATCCGTCACCTGATCGCGATTGGGAATCACATAGGTCATCCGCAGGGTCTCCTCGCCATCCGCCCAGTCACACGGCTCGGACACCCATTTCTCCGCCGCCCAGGAATTGTCCTCCAGAGGCACGATCCCATCCCGCCGGCTGCGGTTGAAAAACTCCACCGTGATACTCAAGTCCAACGGATCCACCACCTCTCCCGGAGCCCGCTCCACCGGAATCGTTAGCACCACCTGTTGGCCATCGGCATAATCCGGATTATTGAATACCCGCACCCGCCCGAGCCTCAGCTTGCCGATGGGCGTTTCCGTCAGGAAACCGTCCCGCAGTTTCTCCGCCGCCCGCAGATACAGCGCGCCCGCCCTGCCGGCCCCCAATTGGACCACCTTTTCATAGTAATCCGAAGCGGTATCGAAAACTCCCATCGCCTCATGGATCTGGCCGAATTCATAGAGCAGCACCGGTTCCTCGGGCGAATGTCCCTTGGCCTCCTCCAACTTGAGAATCGCCAGCCCCATGTCCCCGGCCACCCGCGCCTGCTTCGCCTCCGTCACCAACCGCTCGCACAGCGGATCCGCCACCGGCGGCACCTCTAGCGGCCTGGGCGGCGGCAGCCGCAGTGCCTCCGGAGAGGCCTGCGCCACCACCGGCACCGGCGGGCGGGTCACCACCGCCTCCGGCAACCCACCAGGATACCGTGCAGCCGGCACCGCCACAATTTTCACCACCTCCTTCTCCACCACCCTCACCTGCCGGCCCGCCTCAAACCGCGCACCCAGCGCCAGACCGGCCACCAGCAACTGGCAAAACGCCATCAGCCCAAGCGCCCAGCAGGCGATGGGAAACACCGGCACGGAAGTCGCGGCTAAGGGCGTTTTCGTTTGATGGGTCACCGCGCGGGAGCCTGCACGCTTTCGCCGGATCTGTCAACCCGGCACCAACCGCTCAGCACGACAGGATTCCATTTCCGCATTTCCGAGCTTGCGGGACACCCGGGATCGTCCTACTTTCCACCCATGAGAACTTCAATCCTTCGCGGTCTCGCCATTCCCTGCCTCCTCGCGCTGCTGCTCAGCGGCTGTTCCAAGAAAAAGTACGAGGCCAAGATCAAGGAACTCGAGGAAAACATCGAGACCATCGAGTCCGAATACGAAGAACGGATTGAGGAGCAAGACGATGAACTCTCGGAAATCGAACGGGCAAAGGAGGATGCCGAGGAAAAAAGCACGGAGAAAATCGGCCAGCTCACCGAGGAGATCAACACCCTCAAATCCCACCAAAGCGATCTCCAACAGAAACTCGACCGGGTCAAGGCCGAGCTTTATGCCAAGACCCCGAAAGACGCCTCGGTCCCCGGCCACAAGGACTTCGACCCGGCCGAACAAGAGAAGTTCTCCAACGCCATGGCCACCATCTCCGGTGACAGCACCAAAGGAGCCGGCTTCATCGTGGAAGATGCCGGCAAGTACCACCTTTACACCACCGCCGCCATCCTAAGTGGCAACACCCGCCTCACCATCGCCACCGCGGGCGGCACCAAACTCACCAAATTCGGCAACCTCGAAGTCGCCGATGGTTGCGACTTCGTCCGCCTCGAACTGCAGGAGTCCGACAATATCCCTGCCCTCCAACTGGCGTCAGCCGACTCGGAAACCACCACGACCTCGAAACTTTGCTGCATGGGCATCGCCCCGGCCAACGGCAGCGTCACCAGTGAGATCGTCAGCCCCTTCGGCCAGGGCGACGAAACCATCAACCTCGACCCCTCCAAGCTCACCGGCAAAACCGGCGGACCGGTGATCGACACCGTCACCGGCAAGGTCCTCGCCATTGTCACCACCCCCGCCAGCGAGCGCTCCGACCTCTGGAGCGAACCGGCCGACAATGGAGCAGCCCGGCTCACCGTCTCCCGCATCAACCGCACCCTTTCATGGCAGACCGTTTCCGTCGCGGCGTTTCTCTCCGAGGGCAAGGCCATCGTCGATTTTGATCGTTTCACCAAGGTCGTGGTGGCCTTTGCCGCGCTTGCCCCGAGCCCGGAAGGCCTCGGCGTGGACACCGCCATCGGCAATTCCGAAACCGTCAACACCGTGCTCTCCGAAGCAACCGGACTCCCGGTCGCCGCCGAAACAATCGCCCTCCACACCCTGATCGCCTCCAACAAGAGCCGCATGGGCGAGGCCGACCTCAAAAAGCGCATCACCAGCATCTTCGCCACCGTCAACAGCCAGTCAAAACGCAGCGTCGCCGACTTTACCCCCGCCAAGTTCAGCAGTTACCACCGCAAGGCGGCCGAGCAATCGCTCAAATGGCGCGAGGACGCCGATCAACGCCTCAAGTCCACCATCGAAGGCATCGCCGATCTCGTGCTCAAACCCGTCGTCGAAAAGACCTTGCCCCGCGACCGCAACGACAACCGCCGCAACCGCTGAGTCACCACCGCACAGGCCACGGCTCGCCCCAATCCCATAAGGAGGGTGGACCTTACTGTCCACCAGCCAATCCCATAAGGAGGGTGGACCTTACTGTCCACCAGCCAATCCCATAAGGAGGGTGGACCTTACTGTCCACCAGCCAATCCCATAAGGAGGGTGGACCTTACTGTCCACCAGCCAATGTGCCGTGGATGAACCGCATTATGAGCCTCCCTCCGACACTTTGTTCAAAAATGATTGAACAAGCCCGCCTTTTCGGGTAAGGTCCGCCGCGTGAGCCGATTACCCGAGCACGGATCAAGGCAACCGATCTCCCCCGGAGTGATCGAGCGTCAGGTCGTGGAGTTTTTCATTGATGGCGTGAAAGTCCTCGGCATGCCGCGCTCGATCGGGGAAATCTACGGTTTGTTGTTCGTGTCCCAGGAACCGAGGTCGCTCGATGATCTGGTCAAGGCTCTGGGCATCAGCAAAGGGTCCGCCAGCCAGGGCTTGCGGGCCTTGAAAGGATTGGGGGCCATCCGCGAGGTGCAGGTGGGCACGGAACGCAGAACCTATTTTGTGGCCTCGGTGGAACTCAAGCGCCTGGTCGGCGGATTCATCAGGGAACAGATCCGCCCCCATCTGGAAAGCGGCCGCAACAAGATTCACCAACTGGAAGAAACCGCGCGGAGCGAAGAGGATCCCGCCCGTCGGCAGTTCCTCAGCGACCGGCTGAACCGTCTCGAGCACTGGTTGAAGAGCGGCGGCCGCTTGCTGCCCGTAGCCCAAAAACTGTTAGGAGAATGAATACAGCCAACCTGAATGAACCGGCCTGGTATTGTGTGCGGGCCCAGACCAAGCGCGAGCACATCGCCGCCGAGCATCTGCGCGCGGTGGAGGGGGTGGAGGTTTTCTGTCCGCGCCTGCGGTATCGCAAGGCCACCCGGCGCGGCACGGTGTGGTGGTTGGAACCCCTGTTTCCCGGCTACTTGCTGGCCAAATTCGTGATGGCGGAATCGGATCGCGCGGTCACCTTCTGCCAAGGGGTGCGGGGACTGGTGCGGTTCGGACCGGACATCCCGTCGATCCAAGAGTCGTTCGTCGAAGCCATCCGCCGCGAATACCTGGCCAACGACGCCGGCTCCGAAGTCCTGACCGTGGTGCCAAAACTCGAAAACGGCGACGAGGTGGAAGTGGCCCACGGCCCGCTGGCCGGCATGAGCGGCGTGGTAGTCGCCATCGCCCCGGCCGCCGAGCGGGTGAAAATCCTGCTGGAATTCCTCGGCCAACCACAGGTGGTGGACATTGACCTGTTTTCGATCCTGCTGCCGCAGCGCCCCGTCCCCCCGCCGCCAGCCCGGAATCGATAGCCCCGGCAAGAACACCATGCCCGCAGAACGGCCTGAACTCGGCGCTCTCTGCAGTGGCTATTGAGGTGGTGTGGCAGCAGCGTGGCGGCGGTTTCCAACCGCCATGCCCACCAATCTCCTCCCCGGTCCCCGCGCTCATCTCTCAAGTCCTTCGTTCATCTACTCCCTTCTTGCCCCCACCTTTCGCATTTTTGCAGCAGAATCCGAATTCGGGTCGCTTGCCGCTCGGATGGCTGGGCATGGCGGTTGCAAACCGCCGCCACAATGCCTCATCGACGATCACCCGTCGTCGCATGGCTTCGCCGGGACCAACTGACCGCCACTGAGGTGCTGGATCAGTCGGAAATCTTCACGCGTATGAACTCCTTCGGATCGCCGGCGACAGGCCCGGGACTCTGGAAGGTACGGTATGTCCAACCGGAGGTGAGTGCCGGCAGGCCGAGTTGGATCGCCGCGGCGTCGGGGCCGGTCACCTCGGTAACAGTGAGTGTCCAGGCGGTCAGTGGGTCGGAGGCCTGGATCTGGTAGAAGAGTCCATCCGCCGCCTGTTTCAGGCCGAGTTCGCCGTCGGCGGGATCGGCTGGGTCGAGGACGGTGCCGTTGCGCACTGGCAAGGTGAGGGTCAACGCATCAACGCCGCCGACCGGGGCGATTCTGCCGACGACCTTGCCGTTGTTGGCACCGCTGGTGGGATCGCCGTCGAGCGCGAACTCGCCGAGGTTGTTGAGGCTGTCGCCATCAGGGTTGGCGGCCTTGGTCTTGTCCGCCGGGTCGGTGAGGGCGGGGAACAAGTTGAACCAGCGATCGAACGGACTGCCGGAGCTGACCACCTTGAGCTGGACGTTGGTGGGAGTGTAGCTGACCTCAAACGCCAGGCCGGCCGGCATGTCGGCGGGTTGGATCGGCGGGGCAAAGGTTCCGGTCACTCCGGCCGTCGCCGAGAGGATGACAAAGGTGTCGTTGAGCGCCGGCACATAGCCGCCGCCGAGCAAGAGGGCGAGCTTGCCCGCGACCTGGGCGGAACCGTTGACCAACACGCGGTCGAACTCGTTCAAGCCGGTGCCTTGCAGATCGATGGCCAGGGTTCCGGTGGCAGTCTGTTGGAAATCGCGCAAGTCATTGCGACCGACCCCGCTGCCCGCCGGGGTATAGCGGCTGCGGTTCTCCACCAGCACGTTGACGTTGGCCCCGGCATCCGGGCTGAGTTGGCTGCCGCTGAGGTTGACGAGACTCCCCGCGCCGCCGAAGGTCGCGGCGCTCTGGATGACGGTGGTCGAATCACTCAGGTGCAGGCTGCCGTCGAGCGTGGTGGTGCTGCCTGACATGAAGTGAAAGCTGCCGCCGGCACCGCTGGTCATCAACAGCGGCGGGTTGCCGGTTCCCACGAGAATGGTGCCGCGCAAGTGGGTGGCAATCCCACCGGATTGGAGAAACCTCCCGCCGTTGGCCAGACTGAGGGTCGAGCCCGTTTCGGGGGATAGCTCGAATCCGTTGGCAAACACCGTGCCGCCGTTGAGGGCGTTGATCGTGCCATTGAACACGAAGGCTGTGTCATCCCGGAGCTCCAGCGTGCCTTGGTTGGCACCTAAGATACCCGTTTCGCTGGTGCCGTCCAAGTCATTATCGTTGCCGACGGTTTCCACCAGCAGGGTTTCGCCCGCTCCGGTCACCTCGATCTTGGTGTTATTGACGACGCGGGACGAGACCCGGCCGCGGCCGATGATGCCGTTGGCGTTGCCGATGGTGAGGATGCCACCCTTCAGTTCGCCGCCTTGCATCTGCAAGGCGTTGACGACCGATGAGTTCCACGCGTTGGCCAGGTTGAGAATGCCGTCGCTGTCCGCAGTGCCCACGTAGCGGGCATCGAGAATCGAACCGTTGATCGTGAGCGTGCCGTTGTCCGCCAGCAGGTCTGAACTGCCATCAAAGTCGATGTCGGGATGGATCGTGCCATAGCCAACCAGGCTGCTGAGGCTGTCGGCGCCGAGCAGGCCGGGGCCGTTGATCGTGCCGCCGACCAGGGTGTTGGTATCGGTCAGATCGCCGCCGGCGAGCCGGAAGGGCTTGCCAGCGGTTAGGACATCGACGACACCGCCGATATCCAGCCGGGCCTCGGAGCGGACATCGCCGCGGACCTGGACGTAGCCGTTGAGATTGGCGTCGGAGCCGGCGAGCAGGGTGACGGCGGCGGCGGCGGCGTTGTTGTTGAGAGCCAGCACGCCGGGGGTGTTCAGGGTCCATTCGGCGGTCGGACTGTCGAGGTTGACGGTGAGGGAACCGGTGGTGGTCGAGTGGCTGACGTCGAGGATGTTGGAGCCAGAAAGATTCGAATTGCCGAAGCTCTCCATGGTGGCCGCGTTGATGACCACCGGGGCCATGATGTAAATCGTGTCGCCGAATGCGTCGGAACCGTCCAGATCGATGGATCCGCCGGGCATGTTGAAGGTGGTGGCTTGATTGAAATACACCGCGCGGTTGGTTTGCAGGTGCCCGCCCCCGGTGAATTCCGCGTTGTTCGCTCCGTTGACCGAGTTGAAGGTGGCGTTGTTGAGCAGTTGCAGCGTCGCGCCGGCGGCAATGTCAACGTCGGCATCGGATTGGAAAACGATATCGGTGGCAATTTGGGTGTATCCGAGTCCGCTGACGTTTAAATTCGCATCCGAGGTGCCGGTGTGGTTGCCGATAGCGAGTGGGTCGGAGCCGGAGCCCCAGGCAGCATTGACGCCGGAAGAATGGCAGTTCATCGTGCCATCCATGACGAAGGTGGGGTCGGCCGAAGTGACTTTGAGGGTCGCGTCGTTGATGCTGATGGTGGCGTCGAATGAGTTGGTGCCGGCGCCGAGTTCGTAGTCATCGACCGCGATCATCAGGTCACCGCCGTTGAGTGTCCAGGTTCCATAATCGAAGTCGAAGTTGGTGGTACTGATGGTGGACGACGAATAGACATAGTTGGTCAGTGGTGGCCAGAAAGTGCCGGGACCGGTGATGGTGCCACCGTCATAGTTCGCGGTGCCTTGGACTGTCAGGGTGGTGGCGGCGGCGACGTTGGCCTGCGAGGAAGGACCGAAGGAAACCGGGGCGGTGATGCGGAGGCCGCCGTTGACATTGATGATGCCGGTGCCGGTGGTGAGGATCATCCGGGAGGTGCCGCCGACTATCGCCGGACTGCCGGCCGTCGGCGAGGCGGTTAGGATGCCTTTCATCTCCCACGAAGTCGGGCCGTTGACCACGAGCGAGGCCTGCTGCCCGAGGGTGATCGGGTCGTCCATGTCGCCGTCGTCATCCCACACCGGGGACTCGATCGTGAGGGTCACGCCGTCGCCGATGCTCTGCAGGGAGCCGACAAAGGGACCGTCCCAGTCGAAGGTGTTGACGTCGATGAGGGTGTCGGCGGTCACGACAGAGGAGCTGCTGACCTGGAGTGCTCCGGCCCCGGTGACGGTGCCGCCGTCGAAGACGGTGCCGCCGCTGTTCAAGGCCAGGACTGCCGAGGCGGCCACGTCGGTGACCGAGGAGGGGCCGAGGGTGATCGGCGCGTCAACGGTGGTGTCGCCATCGGCAACCAAGGAGCCGGTAGCCGAGGTGAGAATCAACCGCGAGGAGCCGGTAATCGTCGCCACGCCGGTATCCGCCAGGTTGGTGGTGAGCGTGCGGAGCATCGTCCAAGAAGCGGGGCCGTTGACCGCGAGGGTGGCTCCGTTGCCGCCGAGTTTGATCGGGTCGTCCATGTCGCCATCGGTATCGAAATTCGCCGAATTGATGGTGAACGTCACACCATCGCTGATGGATTGGAGAGAGCCAACCCCGGTGCCGTCCCAGTCGAAGGTATCGACGTCGATGGTGGTGTCGGCGTTGATGTTGGAGGTGGAGCCGACCCGCAGGATGCCGCTGCCGCTGCTGGCACCGCCTTCGAAGATCGTGTTGGAGTTGAAGCTCAGGAGTGCTCCCGGCCCCACGTTGATGGTTGAGGTGGCGGCGAGGGTGGCGGGCGCGGTGACCAAGGTATTGCCGCTGTTGGCGTTGATGGCACCGCCGAAGTTGGCGTGCGAGGTGCCGCCCACGGTCGCGGTGGTGGAGGCGGCGGGATTGGAGACGAGAGTTCCGTCCATGTTCCACGCGGTGGGACCGTTGACGTTGAGGGTGGAGCCGCCGCCCACCAGCATGACCGAGTCATCCATCGGGTCCATCCAGACCGGCGAGTTGATGGTGAAGGTCACGCCGGCATTGATGCGGTGGGTTTGACCGAGGGCGTTCCAGTCCCAATCGAAGAAGTGCACTCCGATGGTGGTATCGGCCGCGACTTCGGAGGCTCCTTCCACCCGCATGATGCCGTCACCGGTGAAGGAGGCCCCGTTGAAAACCGGAGCGGTGGGAAAGCCGAGGGTGGCGTTGGTGGCCACCGCGAAGGAGGCGGTGGGGCTCAACGTGCTGGCGGCGTTAACCCTGAGCACGGAGTTTTCGCCGAGAGTGACGGCGGTGCTGGTGAACGTGACCGCCTCGCCGTTGATCTGGGAGGTGCCGCTGTTCGCCCCCATGGTGACGGGGCCGTTGATCGTCCAGCTGTCGGTGCCGGTGGTGACGTCGAGTTCGCCGCCATTGAGTCGAATCGAGCCGGTGAGGCTGGCGTCGGCTCCGGTGCCGAGATCAAGGTCGAGATTGCCGCCGCTTTCCACGGTGAGCACATTGTTGATGGAGCCGGTGCCATCGGCATTGAACTCGGGCTGGTCGATGTTGACCGTCACGCCGGGGTTCACAGTGAGGCTGGAGGTGCTGCCGGGCATGGTCAAATTGGCTCCCGTGCCGATGGTGGCATCGGCGTTGAAAACGACCAGCCCGTTGTTGACCAGATCGCCGCCGTTCTGGGTAAAGGGGGCGTCGAACTGGAGCGTGCCATCGGTGTCGATGACCGTGATGGTGCCGCCGTTCTGGATGAAGGAGACTCCGGCGATGTACGAGGTGTCGGCGGCGATTGCCGGGAAGCCGGTGAGCGCCCCGTTGTCGATATCGACCGTGGAGCTGGCATCGATGGACCAGGGTGTCGAAACGTCGATGGTGGAGCGGTGGAACAGGTTCAAGTCCCCGCTGAAGGGGTCGGAGAGCGCGACGTTGAGGTCGAGCGTTTGATTGCGGCCCACCGTCACGATGCCGTTGCCGGAGGTGCCGTCGAGGTCGATGCGGGCGTACGCGCTGCCGGCGGGGATCGTCAGCGTGCCGGCGGGTGGCAGCATGCCACTTTGGAAGAGACCGACGTACGAGGCCGCGAGTGTGCCATCGTTCCTCATGAGCGTGGTGGCGACGGCGAGCGCGTCATCAAAGTGAATCGCGCCCTGGCCGGAGAGGCTGCCGCCGCTGTTGATGTCGAGCAGTCCGGCACCGGTCTCCTCGACAATGCGGAGCGCGCCGTCCTCGAGGATGATCCTGCCGCCGGAGTTGATCACGGCGGAGTCAACCACCACCGACGAGGCGCTGCCGCCGATGGTGAGATTGGTGCCGCTCCCGGCCAGTTGCAGCAAGCCGTCAACGGTCAGATCGAAGTCATTGGTCTCGAGGATGATGCTACCGGACAGCGCGAGGCTGAGGACGGTGTTGTTGCTGCCGAGCTTGACGGTGTCGTCGGTGTTGAAGATCACGTCATCGTTGGAATCCGGTTCGTCGGCGGGGCTCCAGAGGCCGGCGCCGGTTCCGCCGTCCACCCAATCTGCATTGCCGCCGATCCAGGTGATGGTGGTGGCCGGGGCGTTGGATGTCAGAGCGATTGCGATACCGCAAAGCAGGGCAGTGGATGGCGGTGCGATGCGGCGCAGGGAGCGGGAGCGGCCCTGACTGGCCGGCGGTTTACGGGTGGCGGAGCAGACGCTGCGGATCCTAAACGCGAATTTTGGTTTCATGGAACAGGGGGGGTTGGAGTGAATCCAGCGGCGAAAATCCTCCTCACCGCGACGGATTAGCCTAAGGATCAGAAAAAACAAGGGAGCGGTCAAGCAAGAAATGCACAAATCGAATCGTGAGGATTCAACCTCTCCGCGCTTTTCCGGACTCTCCGCAGAGTGATGCTGCCAGCCTAGGGTGATTGGTGCGCCAATAAGTCTCTGGTTCCCCCTGGATTTCTGCGGTGGTTTTCCATCCCTCGCCTCCACCCGTTCCCAATTTGTCATTGCCAGCGGGTGACAATCCGCTACAAACCGCCGCCGAATGGAAGGTGGCGGAAAAATGAATTGGATGAATCACTCTCTGGCATGGCTGGGTGGGGTGATGATCGCGCTGACCCCGTTTGTCCAGGGATGGGTGGTGAAAGTGGGATCCTTTGCCATGCCGGTCCGGGTGTGGCCCGGCAATCTCCTCATCGGCCTGATCGTCGGTGGCATGCTGGCGACCGGAGGGGCGATTCTCGGCGGCGGGTGGTGGCAGGCGGCGGGCGGCAGGGAACTGCGCGGTGGCCGGTGGCTCGCACTGATTGCGGCGGCATGGGGGTTCGCCGGATGCTGGGGAGCCCTGTCCGAACCGGTCTACTGGTTTGCCGCAGCCGGCTGGATCGGCCTGCTGGCGGCCACCTGGCTGTGGAAAATGTGGAGTTGCCGGAAAGCCCGCGACCCGCGACCGAAGACTCCCGCCATGCCCTGGAATGGCATCCTGTTCGGCCTGATCCTGCTGCTCTGCGTGGTCAGCGATTGCATGGTGTTGGGCAAACTCGAAGCCACCCCGACGGCGGCGGCCACCTTCATTCTGGTGCGGGTCCTCACCCAGGTGGCACTGGTGGCGATCGGCTGGTGGGCGGTGCACCTGCTGGTGCTGTGGTCGCCCCGCGGCACCCGTTGGCTGGCCGGCGTGATGCTGGGGTTCGCCCTGCTCGGCCTGCTCGCCGAAATCGGGATGAGCCAGTTGTGGGGCAAGGGCCTCACCTTGTTTTTCGGAGAATTCGCCGCCGGTGACAAATTCGATCTGGTGCGGGTGATGGAGGGTGGCAACATCAAACTCGGGGTGGCCGGCAGCCTGTTGGTGGCCGGCGTGGTACTGCTGGTGGCGGGTTTCTATCAATTCACCAAATGGCTCTCCAAACGGCTCGGGCTGCGGCTGCGCCCCCGCACATTGTTAGGAGTCGCCGTGGGTGCCTGGCTGCTGCTGCTCATCGAACAGGGCACTGAACACCTGTGGAACGATCGCGTCGGCCACTGGCTCCAACGCCGGGCACTGATGTTGCACCTCAGCCCCTATCTGGCCGAACCCGGCTGGGCCACGTTCAGCGTCACCTTCCGCGAACCCACCCGGCCGACCGGTGCCGGTGCCACCCGCACCCCGGACATCCACCTGTTCATCGTGGAAACCCTGCGCTCCGATGCGCTCCGCCCGGAAATCGCCCCGTTTCTCTGTGCCTGGCGGGATACTGACTGCCAACCGATCGGGACCACCCACGCAGCCTCGAATGCCACCCACCTGTCGTGGTTCGCCGCCCTCAGCGGCAAGGCGTCGGTATTTTGGGATCAGGACCGGCAGGCCCAGCGGCCGGCCCCGTTGCTGGAAAGCCTGAAGGCCGCCGGCTACCGCAACGAAATCCGCTCCGCATCAATCTTCGACTACGTGGAGATGGACACCACCAACTTCGGCCATGGCGAGGCCACCGATGAAATGGAAAACGTGCGCATCCACCCCAAAGCCTGGCCGCCAGGCTCCAGCGAACGCGACCTGCGGGTATTCGATCTGTGGAAGCAATCCGTGACCGCCCGTCCCGCCGGCGGGATTTTCCGGCTGCTGGCAGTCGAGTCGCCGCACTACCCGTATTACTGGCCCAAGTCGTTTTCGCCGCCCCACTCCGAGTTTTTCACTTCCAAGGTATTCCCCTTCAAACCCAGCCCGCGCGACATCCGGCTGGTGCGCAACCGCTACGACAACTCGGTAGCCTTCACCGATCAACTGCTGCGGGACTATGTGGACTTTCTCAAGGCGCACGACCGCTACGACGAGGCGATGATCATCGTCACCGGCGATCACGGCGAGGAACTCCAGGAACGCGGGTTCTGGTTCCACGCCTCCGCGCTGACCCGCGAACAAACCCAGGTGCCCCTGCTCATCAAATGGCCACGCTCAATGGGCCGCGGCGCACCCGTGGACCAAGCCAGCCATTTGGATATCGTCCCCTCCATCCTCGACGCCATCGGCTGCCCGGACTCCCAGTGGCAGGACCTCACCGGCCGCCCCCTACACGCCGGTGGCGACCAGTCGGTGCTGGTCACCACCCACTACGCTTCGCAAAACGGCGAGGGCATGCATTGGCGGCGCGGCGACTACGAGGCGGCCTTCTCCTGGCACAAGATCTGGGTCCCCGGGATGCCGGACCGAATCTGGCTCGACCGCCTCACCGGCCCCGGCGGCCCACTGCGTTTCAGCACGGCCCAAGCCGCCGAAGCCGCCTTGCGCGAACATTTCCCAGATGCATTCGCGCGCTGGTTCACCCGCTTCGAACTGGAACCCGGCGAGAAATGAGCATCCCGTTTGACATGGCCCTGCCTGTTTGTGCCAGCAGGAATGGGGGCAAGCGAATCCTCGAAACCAACTCATTTTTGCGGGTAGTCCCAGTTTGGCGGTAACGGGCCGGGAGGTGGCTCGCCGGGACGGGGAATACGCCGCTCGTAAAAACGGCCAAGACCGACGCCAGGATAGTTGCGTACATCCCCGGCTGGAAAAACCTTGGTAACGTCGCCGTCCTTGGGATTGGGATTTATGAAGATGATCCGCCAGTCAGCCACATGGGATTCGTTGTATTGGAAAGCCTCCTTCCAATAGGCATCGATGCTGTTGCCAGGCTCAGGAGCACCAGAGGAATCCTTTTCCTTCCACAGGATGGCGGGGATCTCCTGGTTGTCGCGGACGCCCACACGCTCCAGCCCGGTGACGCGGACGGTCACCGGAACAAGCTCGATATCGCAGTAGGGGACCAGGTGGTAATCTTCACTGGTGCCTTCCGGGCTATCCAACCCATTTTCGTCATACAGAAAGGCCAACAGGCCGAGCACAAAGTTTCGGTTACCAATGTTCGCCACATCGTTACCCATGCGAGTGACCTCCACACCCTCGTGACGGAAACGCTCCAGGGCAAGTTCGGTCCGGCTTTCCGTGGGAAAAAGGCCGCGGTTTCTGTAAAGGGCCACTAGGTTTCCCTTTTCATCAGTCAGGATTTCCATCCGGCTTTCGAGTTGCTCCAGAAACCTTGGTGTGAGGTCCGTGGAATCCGGAACAATTTCGTCAGGGTCTCCAAACTTCTCCACGAGTTGGGACAGGCTCATGTCTCGCCTTCCAGAGTAACGCACAGGTGGCAGACCTGGCAGGCTGATCTCCTTGAACTCACCGGAAACGGTGGCTGCTCCTGGAGCGGTGTTCGCACTGGGGTGGATCGGCAGACGGGATACGCCGCCGTCAGGTGGATCGGGCGGCGGCGTGGGCACCGACCTGAAGACCAGATAGAGGCCCGTCAGCAAGAAGATGGTGGCGGCGGTGACGAGGGCATGCTTGCGGTTCATGACGGATCAGGGGTTTGAGGACGCTGCCGGGTTCGATGTTTGCCCAGAAGGAAACGGTGTAGTGGGTTTTGTTGTCTAGCAGGGTGGCTGGGACGTGGACGTGGCCGGTTGCAGGGATGGCATTGGTACGGGCGCACTTGGAGATCATGCCCTCTGGATCGGCGGAGAACATGGATACGGGGGTGGCGTGGCGACCGGCTGTGGTACTGTCCTTGAAGACGTTTGCTCCGGCGATGGATTCTATGGCCTCAAGATCCCAGCGGCCTGCTGCGGTGGTGAGAAGGAAGGTGGGGTTGCCGGTGACGGGGTCGATGAGGCCGGCTTCGTCGGGGGAGGTCTCCGCATTGTTGATTGCGGGGTTGGTTCCGGCTGCGATTTCGATGCCGTCCAGAATGCCGTCTTTGTCGCAGTCGGGGTCCAGGGGGCTGAGGGGGCGGGTGCCGTCGGTGGGGTTGATCCATTCGAGTTCGGCTTTGTCGTTGATGCCGTCGAAGTCGGTGTCGGGGTTGGAGGGATCGGTGCCGAGTTTGTATTCTTCCCAATCGGTTAGATCGTCGGAATCGCTGTGGGTGTCTGTCACGGCGACGCGAAGGAACTGTCGGGGGACGTTGGTGATCGGAGCACCGCTTTCGATGGGTGTCCCGTCGCTCAGGACGGAAACAAGTGGAGTCCAGGTGGCAAGGTCGAGGCTGTGTTCGAGGGTGTAGGTCTTTCCGGGGAGGCCGGTCCAGGTGAGAACGAAGCTCTCAGGGTAGGTGGTTTCCACGCCGTACTCATCGATCATGTATGTTTCCGGAACGAAGCGGGATTCGGGACGGAAGAGTCCGGCGGGAGGATTTGGGATTGCCAGGATCGGTGCCGGCGGCGGCTTCCTCGCAGTTGGTTTGACCGTCGCCATCGGGGTCGGCGGCGGCGGTGGCCGGGGGATTGGCGGGGTCCACATGGGGCAGGAGGGATTGGTTGTTAACGTCGAGTTCCCAGATGTCGGAGAGGGTGTTTTCGTTGATGTCGAGGATGGCCGAGGCGGGGAGGATGGTTAGGAGATGGAGGATGATGGGAAGGATGACCGTT
>JAIPKB010000156.1 GCA_021733795.1 Akkermansiaceae bacterium
TAGAGCGCGTCGCCCGGGCGCGATCCTAGCAGAATCCCGGTGATCAGGTCCTGCGATTGCTTGTCCAGGGCGAGTTTCAGGTCGTGATGGCTGGCTTCATCGACCACGGCGGTGGTACCGAAGTGGGTGCGCAGCAGCTTGCCGGCTTCCAGCGCGGCGTGGGTGGCGAGTTCTAGATCGGTCATGAGCGATGGAGTGGGGTCAGGGGGGTGTCGGTTGGAATGAGGGGTCGTCGGTAGGATTCGTGTGCTGCCGCTGGTGGAGATTGAGGATCGTCCTTGCCAGGTGGTGGGCCAGGTCGTGCTTGGAGGCTGCGGGCGGTGCCTCGTTGTACCCCGGATAGACCAGCAGCACCTCGTTGTGGTCGGAATCAAAACCAATACCGGGTTTGGAAACATCATTGGCAATGATCAGGTCGCATCGTTTTCCCAACAGCTTGGCGCGGGCGTTGGCCTCGAGCTGCTCCGTCTCGGCGGCAAACCCCACTAGGGTACCGGTGAAACCGAAGTCCCCGCGGGCGGAACCGAGGATATCCCGCGTGCGCACCAACTCCAGCGTGATTGTTTCACCGGTTTTCTTGATCTTCTGCCCGGACGGATGGCGCGGCGTGTAGTCCGCCACCGCCGCCGCAAATACCGCAATGTCCATCCGCCTGATCGCGTGATTCACCGCCTCATACATTTCCGCCGCCGTTTCCACCGGAATAAAATCAATGCCGTCCGGCACATCCAACACGGTGGGGCCGGAGACCAGCAACACCGAGTGACCGCCACTCTGAAACCCGTGGGCCAGGGCATAGCCCATCTTGCCCGACGAACGATTCGTCAGAAAACGAACCGGGTCGAGGGGCTCCCGCGTGGGGCCGGCAGTGATGAGAATGCGCACGCCCCGAGTCTGGTTGCATCCCGCTGACATGCAAGCCGCAAGATCAAGATGCCACCGATTTCCACGGCTGATTTCTGCACGGCGGCTTGACAGTCTGGGGAGCGCTGGCTTCAGCCGGCGTGTCTTGGCGGAGCAGGGTTTTTCAGCTTTTCAGATCCACCCCTTTGACGCCCCGGCTGAACCCGGCGCTCCGTAAGAATGCCCCCTTACGCGGGCGAGCCGCCGTGCAAAAATCCACCGTGACCGATTCCGCAGCGCTAGCCTTCCCGGCGTGTTTCGGTGGCCGATGGCCAATGGCGAGGCGTAGCCGGCCTCAGCCCTCCTGCGGCTTTTCCCAAACCCGGAGGCGCAAGGCTTCCTGCGCGGCGCGGGCTTCGGCGTCCTTCTTGCAGCGGCCACGGCCGGTCGCCAGTATCAGGTCACACCATGAGACCTCCGCTTGGAACACGCGGCGGTGGTCGGGTCCACCCGCACTGATGATCCGGTAGCAGGGAGCCTGTGGCTGGAGCGCTTGCAAACACTCCTGCAATTCGCCTTTCGGGTTCCGCTCCTCCGGACTCTGCGCCATGGCACCGATCTCGGACTGGAACAAGCGCAGCACCAGCTCCCGGACGGCGGCCGGGCCGCCGTCCAGATAGACCGCGCCGATCAACGCCTCAAAGGCATCCGCCAGCGTGGATGGGCGGCGGCGGCCACCCGATGATTCCTCACCCCGGCCTAACAGCACATACTCCCCCAGATGGATCGCCGTTGCGAACCGCGCCAGCGCCTGCCGTGAAACCACCCGCGAGCGCAACTTGGTAAGCCTGCCCTCAGTGAAGTCCGGAAACATCCGGTAGAGTTCCTCGGTCACGATCAACTGCAGCACCGCATCCCCGAGAAACTCCAGCCGCTGGTTGTCAAAATGCGGGTTGGCCGATTCATAGGCCAGACTCGGGTGGGTGAGCGACTCCGCCAACAACAGCGAATTACGGAACTTGTATTGGATTCGGCTTTCGAGGGACTGCATCGGTCAAATCGCGGTTTCCTTCTTCCTCGCCCGGAGTTGGACAACTCCCAATGAGAAAGATGGGGTGGACGACGGGACTCGAACCCGCGACAACCGGAATCACAATCCGGGACTCTACCAACTGAGCTACGACCACCGTTTTAGGCGCGGGCGCAATCTAGTGCCACTCCGACGGTTTGCAAAGAGAAAAATGTCGGGACTCGCCAAAAAACCACAAATCGCGGAGTTGGCGACCCGCGTTTCTCACCACAACCCGAATTTCCCGTAGGCCATGATGTAGCCGCCCATCACCAGATTCGCCGTGGCATGCATCACCACGCAGGCTCCCAGGTTCTTGCTCCAGACACACAAGCCGTAGGTGATCGACCCGTACACCAGCGCCCCCGCCCAGTCGAGCGGACCATGGGCCAGCATGAACATCAGGGTCACGATCCCATACGATCGCCAATCCGCCCGGCCGAACGGCTGTTGCCAGTAGTCCCCCTCCCAATCGCAGACAAAACGCATCAGAAACCCGCGCCAGAAGATCTCTTCCACCAGCGCGACCACCACCACCGCCCGGAAAAACCGCATCCCCACTGCCGCTCCGTAGGCCAGCGGATGCTCGAATACCCCGGGGTCGAAACCCTCCCGCCGGTCCGCCACCCCCAGCCAACGGAGCACCCCCTCGGTTTTTCCACTCAGCCCCAGCACCTCGTAAAGCGTGGTTGGCAGCAACCAAAAGCCGATCCCCACCGCCCCGCAAACCACCCCCACCACACTCCATTTCCACGACCACCCGAAGTCATAGCACCGCCAATAGCGCACCAGCAAAACCGCCGCCACCAGGCTCTGGAGCGGATACATGAAATGCGCCGGATCCTGCCTCCACCAAGGTGCATCCGGATGCCTCCACTCGATCCAACCGCCAACCAACTGCAGCAGCAGCATGAACCCCATGAACACCGCCAGCGGCAACACATGGGCCCGGGTCAGCAACCCCGTGTCCGGAGCGGATATCGAGCGGGCCGTGCTCATGCCCGCAAACTCTGGACATACCGATCCATCCGTTCCATCGCCGTGCGCAGGTCAGCCATTCCCGTCGCATAGCAGCACCGGAGAAACCCCTCACCGCTGGGCCCGAATGCGCTTCCCGGCACCGCCGCCACCTCCTCCGCCTCCAACAACCCAAACGCAAATTCCTTGCTCGTCAACCCGGTCTTCCGGATGTCCGGAAACACGTAAAACGCCCCACCGGGCAAATGACAATCCAGCCCGATCTCATTGAGCCGCTTGACCAGAAAATCCCGCCGCTGGTGATAGCTGTCGCGCATCGCACACAGTGCGGGACCGCCGTTTTCCAGCGCCTCGATCGCCGCGTTCTGGCTCATGATCGGCGCGCACAGCATCGCGTATTGATGGATCCTCATCATCGCCTCGATGATCGGCTGCGGCGCACAGGCATAGCCCAACCGGAACCCGGTCATCGCAAAGGCCTTGGAAAACCCATGCAGCAATATCGTCCGTTCCTTCATCCCCGGCAGTGCGGCGATCGACAGGTGTTTTTCATCGTCGTAGCGCAGCTCGCTGTAGATTTCATCGGTGATGACGATCAGGTCGTGCTTGATCGCCAGCCTCGCGATCCCTTCCAGATCTCCCCGGCTCGCCACCGCCCCGGTCGGATTCGTCGGGAAATTGAGCATCAACACCCGGGTGCGCGGGGTGATCGCCGCCGCCAGTTGCACCGGATCCAGCGAAAACGCATCCTCCTTACGGGTCTCCACCGCCACCGCCCGCCCGTGGGCCAGCGCGATGCTCGGACTGTAGGACACGTAACAAGGCTCGTGAAACACCACCTCGTCGCCCGGATCCAACAATGCCCGCAGCGCCAGATCAAGCCCCTCGGACACCCCCACCGTCACCAGCACCTCTGCCGCCGGATCGTAATCAACCTCGAAAAATCCCGCCCCATAGCGGCTGATCGCCCTGCGCAGCGAAAGCAAACCCAGGTTTGAAGTGTAGGTCGTCTGCCCCTTTTCCAGCGAATAAATCGCCGCCTCACGGATATGCCAGGGCGTGGTGAAGTCCGGCTCCCCCACCCCGAGCGAGATCACCCCCTCCCGGCCTTGCACCAGGTCAAAGAAATCCCGGATCCCGGATCGCGGGATAGCGGCCACATTGCGGGCGATTTTCGCTTGATAGTCCATAATCGAATTCCACCCGGTCCGCGCGAGCGATCCCCAAGGCGCCGGACCTCATTGCCCTCCGCCCCCGGTGGAAGACCCATTCTGCGGTCACCTACCCGTTTCTTTCAAGCACGATCTCACCGACGATCTCCCCCCCAGGTCCCTCCTGTTGAGATTTCGTGATATTTCGTATCGACATCACCCCGTATTTACGATAGACCTGAGACGCGCCCGCGTATTGAGTTTATGAGGATTGCCCTTTTTGGTGACATACATGCCAATTTAGAAGCCCTGGAAGCGGTGCTTGCCGATGCGGCCACCCAGGGTGCGACTGACTATGTCTGCATGGGCGATGTCGTCGGTTACAACGCGGATCCAGCCGCCTGTCTCGAGAAAGTCCGGGAAATGGACTGCGCCACGATCAAGGGCAACCACGATGAGGACGCCTGCGGCACTCACTCGCTGGACAGCATGAACCCGGTGGCTGCGGCAGCCCTGCAATGGACCCGCACCCAACTCAGCGATGACCACTGCCTGTGGCTGCGCCAACTGCGCATGGTCCGGCAGATCGGTGCCTTCACCGTGGTCCACAGCACGCTGGACCAACCCACCCATTGGAACTACGTCACCAATCGCTTCGATGCGATGTCTAATTTCTCGTATCAGTTCACCCAGGTATGTTTCCACGGTCACACCCATGTGCCCAGGGTGTTCATCAAATCGGACAAGGTTTCCGAGGTCCCGGCGGAGTCGATCATCATCGAGCGAAACGCCAAGTATTTCATCAACATCGGCTCGGTGGGGCAACCCCGCGACGGCGACTGGCGTTCGTGCTACGCGATCTACGATACCGACCACCAACTGGTCGTGTTTCGCCGGGTGGAATACGATATCACCAAGACCCAGGACAAAATCATCGCCGCCGGCCTGCCGCAGATGCTCGCCGAACGCATCGCCGAAGGCCGCTGAATCCGCAACCCCGGGATTGTTGCCAACCCGTCCCGACTTTCAGACCTTCAGCCTTTCCGACCTTCAGACTCTTCCCCCATGCCCATGTCCCCCGTGCTCTGGAGTAAAGGCGTTTCGCGATCATTCTATCTGAGTCTGCGCCTGCTGCCCGCCCCGATGCGGGATGCGGCGGCGCTCGGCTATTTACTCGCCCGCACCAGCGACACCGTGGCGGATAGCCCGACCGGTGACCTGCCCGGGCAAGTGGCCGCCCTCGACGACTTCTCCTCAGCAGTCGCTGGCACCCGCCTGCTCCCGGCCTGGCCGGCGGCACTGATCGCCGCCGTGGCGGATCCCCGCGAGCGCCTGCTCCTGGGCCGCACCGCCGAGCTGATCACGATGCTGCAAGCCCTCCCTGCCGCCCAAACCGTGCTGGTGCGGGAGGTGGTGGCCACCATCACCAGCGGACAGACACTTGACCTCACCCGGTTCGCCTCGGGCACCGCCGGGCACCCCGTCTCATTGCCGGATGACGCCGCCCTGGAGGATTACGCCTGGCGGGTGGCGGGCTGCGTCGGCGAGTTTTGGACCCGGCTCGGGTTGCTCACCATGGGGGACGGTTTTTCCACTCGTTCGGAAGCCGTCCTGCTCCCCCTCGCCCGGCGCTACGGCATGGGCCTGCAGTTGGTCAATATCCTGCGCGATCTACCGGCCGACCTCGCCGCCGGACGCTGCTACCTGCCCGTCGCCGATCCACTGGATCGCCCCATCCTGTTAGCGTGTCACGCGCGCTGGCTGGAACGGGCACGGCAATGGGTGGCCGGGAGCCTCCCCTACTCCGCCAGCCTGCCGCTGCGCCGGTTGCGGGCTGCCTCACGACTGCCCGGCCTGCTTGCCGAGGAAACGCTCGACCTGCTGGCCCATGCCACGTGGGAATCCCTGCAGGCCCGCGTCAAGGTTCCCCGCCGCCGCGTCTATCAACTGCTGCTCCGTGCCTGGCTCGGTGGTTGAACGTCAGCTCGGCACGAAGTCCAGCCCGATGTCCAAGGCCGGAGCCGAATGGGTGAGGGCGCCCACCGAGATGAAATCCACCCCGGTTTCGGCAATCCCGCGGACGGTGGCCAGCGTGACTCCGCCGCTGGCCTCCAACTGCGGACTCTGGAGGTCGCCGCGCAGCGCCACCGCCTCCCGCAGTTCGTCGCAACTCATGTTATCCAATAATAGGTAATCCACTCCGTCGAGTCCCAGAAACGTCCGGACCTGAGTGAGATCGTCGGCCTCAAGTTCCACCTCCACCTCGGGGTAATCCGCCTTCAATTGGCAAATGGCCTCCTGCAGTACCGCCGCCCCGCCTTCGGCCACGAGGTGATTGTCCTTCACCATCGCCCGGTCGTAAAGCCCCATCCGGTGGTTGGAGCCGCCACCATGAACCACCGCCTGTTTTTCCAACGCCCGGAACCCGGGGGTGGTTTTGCGGGTATCGAGAATCCGGGTGCCGGTGCCCTTGACCGCCGCCACATAGCGGGCGGTTAGAGTGGCCACCCCGCTCAGCCGCTGCATGAAATTGAGTGCCGTCCGTTCAGCGGTCAGCATCGATCCCGCCCGGCCCTCGATCTTCATCAGCATGGCCCCGGCCACCACCTGGCTGCCATCCGGGATCAGCACCTCCACGTCCAATTTCGGATCCACCGCGAGGAACACCCGCGCCGCCACCGCCACCCCGGAAATCGCCCCGTCCTGCCGCGCCACCGCAAAGGCGCGCGCCCGCCGGTCCGCAGGCACAAAATACCGCACCGTCACATCGCCGGGACCCACGTCCTCCGCCAGCGCCATCTCGATCAACTGCAAGCCGGAATCATCCATGACCAGAACCAGTTATATTTTTGTCAGGCGACCACCTTGGCCCGCAGCGCCGCCGCCGTCCGATGAAACGCGGCGGAAACCTTGTTCTCCCCTGCCGGTTGCAACGCGATCGGGGCCCCGGAATCACCGCCTTCACGGGTCGCCATATCGATCGGAATCTGACCGAACAACGGCACTCCCAACAACTCCGCCTCACGCGCCCCGCCACCGTCGCCAAACAGATGATAGCGTTTCCCGGCATCGCACTCGAACCAGGACATGTTCTCAATCAGCCCCAGGATCGGCACGTTCACCTTGCCGAACATCGCCACCGCCTTGCGCGCATCGATCAGCGCCACCTCCTGCGGCGTGGTCACGATCACCGCGCCATCCACCGCCACCGTCTGCACGATCGTGAGCTGGATATCACCGGTACCGGGCGGCAGGTCCAGAATCAGGTAATCCAACTCGCCCCACGCCACCTGCCGGAGAAATTGCTGGGTGTAGCGCGTGGCCATCGGCCCCCGCACAATCACCGGCGAGGCCCCATCCAACAGGAAACCCATCGACATCAGCAGAATCCCGTGGGCCTCGATCGGGATGATCTCGTCCAGCTCGTTGGCCAGCGGGCGCTCGCAGGTGCCGAACATCTGCGCCATCGAGGGCCCGTATAGATCGCAATCGCAGAGTCCCACCCGTGCCCCGGTCGCGGCCAGGGCCACCGCCAGATTGGCGGCGACCGTGGATTTCCCCACCCCGCCCTTGCCGGACGCCACCGCGATGATCCGTTTCACGCCCGGAATCGAGGACTTGCCGACGCTGCCGTCCCCCCCTCCACCAGCTGCCGCCGGAGCGGCCTTCACCTCGATCTCCACCTTGGCGTGGCCGATATCCGGCAACGGGTCCAAAATGGTATGGCAATCCCGGAAAATCTGCTCCGGAATTGCGGGATCGGCGGTTGAGACCTCGATCTGCACGGTGGTGAGGCCGGGTTCACAGGTGACGTTTTTGACCAGGCCAAACGACACAATATCCCTGGAAAAACCGGGGTAACGGACCTGGCGGAGAGCTTCGCGAATAAAATCAGGATTCATGGGGCACCACCCTCAACCGGATTGCCCCATGCGTCAAGCCAACCTGACAACCAACCCGGCGAAACTGGCCACCGTAGATGACGCGCCTTGCGGCTTCACCGGTCACGGAATATCAGGATTCTCTCCCCCTCGCGGTGCCAACCGAGGCGGTCGTAGGCCATGATCTCCAGAAACTTCGGGTCGCTGCGCAGCGCCTGATACTCGATTTCGCAAATCTCGCGCTCCGCTAAAACCTCCTCCTCCCGGTTTATGGATTGCTCCAGCTTGGCTGCCAACTCCTCCAACCGCCGCTTTTGCGGCACCCCAGTGGACACCACCACAAAGCCGATCGACAGGCCCAATACCGCGAAGACCACGCGGACCACCCCTTGAAGAACCCTGCTCCGGACCTCCAGGCGGCGTGCTCGAACCGTAAGTTGACTGCGTTTCGCCATTGCTGCGCCGCAAAAATCGCAAAAAACCCTCAGGTTGTCAAGAAAACTTAATCAATCACAGGCCTTTCGAAACAAAAATCCCATAATCCGTGACAAATCCATTCATTGCTGCCGTAACTCAGCCCGTCATCTTGTCCAATCCAATCCTATGAATACCTCTAGCGACACGTCCTCGCCCCGCCGCAGCTTCCTCAAAGCCCTCGGCGGTTTCAGCGCCGGCATGGCCACCCTGCCTAGCCTGGCCGGGGCTCAGTCACAAACTCCGTCCCGCCGCCCGGGTGCCAAATATATGGGTGATTTCGCCGCGCCCAAGCTCGCCAAGGTGAAGGTCGCCATCATCGGCGTCGGAGCCCGCGGCTCCGGCCATGCGAGCCAATTGGCCATGCTCGAGGGGGTGGATTTGGTCGGCGTCTGCGACCTCCGCGAAGGGCCCGCCAAACAATCGGCCGAGCGCGTTTCGCAAAAGGGCCACCAGCCGAAAGTGTATTCCGGAGATGAAACCATCTGGCGGAAGATGCTCCTGGAAACCAAGCCGGACGCCGTCTTCATCGCCACCCCGTGGGAACTCCACGCCCCCATGTGCATCGGCGCGATGAAAGCCGGTGCCCATGCCTTCAGCGAAGTGCCGATCGCCCTTACGCTCAGGGAGATGTGGGAGATTGTGGACACCTCGGAGGCCACCGGCCGACACTGCATGATGATGGAAAACGTCAACTACGGCCGCGAGGAACTGGTTTACCTCAACATGGTCCGGCAGGGCGTGATCGGCGAACTGCTCCACGGCGAGGCCGCCTATATCCATGAGTTGCGCGGCCAGATGGAAAACGGTGACAGCACCGGATCCTGGCGCACCTTCCACTACGCCAAGCGCAACGGCAACCTTTACCCGACCCATGGTCTGGGTCCCGTCGCCCAATATATGAGCCTCGGCCGCGGCGAGGACAATTTCGGCCGTCTGGTCTCGTTCTCGTCTCCGGCCAAGGGCCGCGCACTCTACGCCGCCAAATCCGAGAAACTCACCAACCCGGAATTCAAGAAACTCGATTTCAAAGGCGGCGACATCAACACCTCGATCATCAAGACCGCGCTTGGGCGCACGATCATGGTCCAATGGGACGAGACCTCCCCTCGCCCGTATTCCCGCCACAATCTGATTCAGGGCACCAAGGGAACCTTGGCCGGGTTCCCCAACCGGATGGCCATTGAAGGCGTCACCAAGAGCCATCACGAATGGTCGCAGGACGCCGCCTGGGAGGAACTCGCCGCCAAATACGAGCATCCGCTGTTCAAGCGCATGGGCGAACTCTCCCAAAAGATGGGTGGCCACGGCGGCATGGATTTCCTCATGCTCTTTCGCATCATTGAGTGCCTGCGCGAAGGACAACCCCTCGACCAAAACGTCTATGAAGGATGTTTCTGGTCGGCCGTCGGCCCGCTCAGCGAGGCCTCCGTCGCCCAGGACGGCATGCCCCAACCCTTCCCGGATTTCACCCGCGGCCAGTGGCAGACCACCAAGCCGCTCGGCATCGTCCAGTAACCGCCGCTCCGCGAAACGGGGAACCGGGGCAAGGGGCGCGGTAGCCGCGTTGGTCACAACGCGCCTGCAATTGGAAAGATCGGAAGGATTTCAGACGCCAGCCAGGTGACCAAGGGTGGCGGCGGCGAAGCTGAGGACGAGGAAGAACCCGCACATGTCGGTGCAAGTGGTGAGGATGGGACCGCTGGCGAGGGCGGGATCGACCTTGAGCCGCTTGAGCAGCAGCGGGACGAGGCCACCCAGCAGGACGGAGAGGATGGTGTTGAGCATGAGGGCGGCGGCAACGACGAGACCGAGTGCGATGTTGCCTTTCCAGAGGGCGGCGATGCTGCCAAGCACGCATCCGAGGACGAAGCCGTTGATCATGCCGACGGCGGCCTCCTTGAGCACGACCCGCCAGTAGTCGCCGGGGCGGAGGATGCCGAGGGTGAGTTCGCGGATGCTGACGGCGACGGCTTGGTTGCCCGAGCAACCGCTCATGTCGGAAACGATGGGCAGGAAGACGGCGAGGGCGATGACTTCGCGCAGGGTGGCCTCGTTGGCGGCGATCACGCTGGCGGCGACGAGGTTGAGTCCGATATTCGGTCCCAGCCAGGCGAGACGTTTCACGCAGCGTTCGCCAAGCGGCATGCTGCGGATTTCCTCACCGTTGACGATCCCGCTGGCCTGCAGGAACATGTCGGCCTGTTCGTCGGCGGTTTCACGGGCGACGGCGTCGCGCGGGACCACGCCGAGCAGGCGGCCATCGGCATCGACGACCGGCAGACCGTAGAATTTGTTCTGTTCGAAAAGATCGGCGAGGTCCTCGAGTTCCATCGAGTCGGGCACGGTGAGCGGGTCGCGCAGCATCAGTTCGCGCACGGGTTTGGACCGCAGTGAGAGGACGAGGTCGCGCAGGCGCAGCACGCCGACGAGTTTCCCGGCCTCGTCCACGACGTAGAGGTATTGCACGTTGCGGTCCGCATAGTCTTCCGCGTGTTCGCCGAGATCGGCGAGCACCTCGCCGACACTGGCGGCGACGGGAAAGGTGACGGCCCCGCCGAGCATGAGGCTGCCGGCGCAGCCTTCGGAATAGGCCATGCGGCGTTCGAGTTCGCCGCGCACGACCTCATCGGTGATGCCGGCGAGGATTTCCTGCGCGTCCTCGTCGTGCAGCTCGCGAAGGAGATCGGCGGCGAGCGTGCGGGGGAGGGAGTCGAGGATGGACGCGGCTTCCGGTCGCGGGAGTTCCTCCAGGATTTCGATCGCCTGGGCCTCGGCGAGATGGCTGATGAGTTTGGCCGCGTCCGCAGTGCCGAGGATGAGCGTAAGCAGCTTGAGCCGCCGCATGGAAAGGTGCGAGATCGCCCAGCGTTGATCTTCCCAGTCGAGGGTTTCAAGGGCATTGAGAGCCTCGCTGGTGTTGCGATTCTCGATGGCGTTTTCGAGGTGGTCCAGCGCCTCGTCCATCAGCTCCCTCTCGTGCTTTTTCTCGGTGGTTGTCATGTGACTGCGTCAGCATAATCGGGCAGGAACGGATAATGGAAACCACGAAATGCAGTTTCCTGGCAATCGTGGTGCAAATTTTCGCGTTGTCCGCGCTTGCACAAACGCCGATGGCGGCTATGCTGCGCGCTCCGCACACCCTTCCCATGGCCGCCTTATCCTCCATTCTGTATACCACCCTATTGATCGTGGTGATCGTGATGATCTTCAACATCATCATTTTCACTCACGAACTCGGACATTTCCTCGCCGCCCGCTGGCGTGGCCTGCAAGTCGATCGTTTCCAAATCTGGTTCGGCAAGCCGATCTGGAAAAAAACCTTCAACGAAGTTCAATACGGACTGGGTTGGCTCCCGTTCGGCGGTTTCGTGGCACTGCCGCAAATGGCCCCCATGGAATCGATCGAGGGTGGTAACACCGCCGAAAAACCGCTGCCGCCGATCAGTCCGCTGGACAAGATCATCGTCGCCTTCGCCGGCCCCTTGTTCTCGCTGCTGCTGGCGCTTGCCTGTGGCGTGGTCATCTGGAAGGTCGGAAAACCCAAGGATTTCATCCCGACTCAGGAAATCGGCTACGTCGCACCGGACAGTCCGGCGGCCAAAGCCGGCCTCCAGGTGGGAGACACGATCACCGCCATCAATGGCGAACCGGTCAAGGGTTTCGCCGGCCCGCTCAACTCGATCTTCACCAGCGTCGTCCTCAGCCGCGGTGACAAAATCGATTTCACCATCACCCGCCCCGGCGTCACCGATCCGCTGAACCTCACCTCCAAGTTCGATATTCCCGAGAGTTCATGGTGGCAGCGACGTGCCCTGCGGCAGATCGGCATCGGCCCCAAGACGGAATATGTGGTCGTGAGCAAGGTCATCAAGAACAGCCCGGCGCAAAAAGCCGGTTTGAAAGCGGGCGACCGTTTGCTGGCGCTCGACGGGGTCCCCCATACCGACAGCGACACCGCCATCAAACAGATTGCCGAAGCGGCGGGTGCCCCGGTCGCCTTCGAGATCGAACGGGATGGTACCAGGCTAACCTGCCAAGTCACCGCCGTAGTGCCTCTCCAATCCAAGGACCAGAAACCCAAAGCCGGAATTCATCTTAGCGGAGTGCCGAGGGAGGACAAGACCATCGTCCACCCGGATCCATGGACCCAAGTGCAGACCAGCCTGAGCATGATGTGGACCACCATTACCAGTGTGGCGGCCCCCGATTCGAACATCGGCATCGATCACCTGAGCGGTCCGGTGGGGATTGCCAAGCATCAGTTTGCGCTCTTGAAATCCGAGTTTCCCTGGCAGCGCCTGCTTGCCTTCATGGTGCTGTTCAACGTCAATCTGGCGGTGCTCAACATGCTGCCGTTTCCGGTGTTGGACGGCGGTCACATCACGCTCGCCGTGATGGAGTCGATCGCCCGCCGCCCGGTCAAGGCGCGGATCCTCGAAGTGGTGCAGACGGCGTTCGCCCTATTGCTGATGGGGCTGATGCTCTACGTCACCACCAAGGACATCGGCGATGGTATCGGTGGCGGCGGCGAAGAGGTGGTGTTTCCGGAATAGCCGGGCTCCTCACCCCCACTCCGGTCCCTGTTGGCGGATGGCTTCGTAGAGGGTGATGGCCACGGCGGTGGCCAGGTTGAGACTGCGGACGCCGCCGGGCTTCATGGGGATGCACAGCGCCCGATCACCGGCGGGGGGGACCATCGGCTCCGGCAGCCCCTTGGTTTCACAGCCGAACACCAGATAGTCGCCCGGTTTGAACGTGACCTGCCACGGCGAACGCCTCACCTTGGTGCTCAGATACCAAAACGTCGCAGTGGAATCGGCGGCGGCGGTGAGCTCATCCATTGAATCCCACACCCGCAGATCCACCTGCTGCCAGTAGTCGAGCCCGGTGCGCCGCACATGCTTGTCATCCAGGGAAAACCCGAGCGGTCGCACCAGGTGCAGGCTGGAGCCGGTCGCCAGCGCCAAGCGCCCGGCCGCCCCGGCGTTGTGCGGAATCTCGGGATGGAGCAAAACCAGGTTGAACATCGGAAGAAGGAAAATCAGCCCCTCAGCGCCCGACCACGAGGCGGAATCCCAGATCGGGACGGCGCAGCCCGCGGTCATCCACCCACTCCCGGGTCAGCGCGCCATTGGTCTGCTTGAGATAGGAACCACCCATGATCACCCACTTCGGTCGCCCGGCGGGATTGTCCGCGGGCACCGCCGGGCGGCGGGTCCACTCGGCCACCGATCCCGCCATCCCCAACAATCCCGTGCGGGTCCGGTCCTGCGTATCCTCAGTCACCGCCTGCCAAGGACCCGGTGGCAGCTTGGCGGGCTCGTCGCATCCCTGCCGGAGTGCCGCAAACCATTCCTCCTGGGTCGGCAAACGCGCCTGTTTCCACTCGGCGTAGGCGGCGGCATCCCACCAGTCAACGCCCACCAACGGCGAATCAAGGGTCACCTTGCGTCCCTGCCACTGGCCCTGGGTCTTGGCCGCTCCCAACAAACCCGCCCAATCCGCCGGCAAATGATCGGTCTTTTCCGGCGGCTGCTTGTCGTCATCGTAAATCCTGCCACGACCGCTCTTGACGTGCATCTCCAGCGCCTCCAGGAAGCCGCGGTATTCGCCGATGGTGACTTCATGGGCGTCCAGCTTGAACTCCCTGAGCGGCTCCCGCCCCCCATCCGGGGTGGGATATTCCCCGGCAGGAATCAACACCGCCACCGGATGCCCTCCTGCCGACGGTGACCGGGACTTGCGCCCGTTCGCCTTCAGAATAAGGAAACCCACCAGCAGCACCGCCAGCATCCCGGCGGTGATCGCCAGCACCGGTGGTTTTTGGGGGCGTACCACCGCAGCGGTCATCGGCGTCATCGCGGGAACCAGCTCGGCTAGTTGCTGCTCGATCTGCTCACAATAGCCGTGAACCGCCTTCCAACTCAACGGTCCGTCCGCCTGTTTCCCGCGCATCCACCCCAACACGGTCAGCAACCGCGTCGCTCCCGGTAACCCGTCGGCCACCAGCGCCGGCAGTTGTTCCCCGAACCGCTTCACATCGCGGACCGACTGATCCGGGGGACGCTCACCGGCCACCACCAGGTTTTCCATCCGGATGACTCCGGCATCGTCAATATGAACCGCACCCGGCCCGAATTCGACGGTGGCATGGCCCCGCGCCTCATGGTAAAGATTGGCCTCGGCGATCCTCCTCAGAAAATAGGCCAACCGGCCCGGCTTCAAGGGTTCCGCCGCCAGCAACCGCTCCGCCAGCGTCGCCCCCGGCAGCAACTCAAGCGCACAATAACACAGCCCAGCGCCCGAAACCGCCTCATAAACCGTGCCGATCGAC
>JAIPKB010000157.1 GCA_021733795.1 Akkermansiaceae bacterium
CGCGGGAACTTTGTTGGAAGTCGGAGAGGCCACCACCGATGAAAAACTTGACGTCGCGGAACTGGCCTCATACACCTCACTGGCAAGCACCATGCTGAATCTCGATGAAACGGTGACTAAAGAATAGCGCATCATGAACTCGAATCCATTGCTCGACATCACCCGCCGCCAATTTCTTGGCCGCGTCAGCGCTGGCATCGGCACCGCTGCGCTGGCTTCCTTGCTGAACCCGAAATTGTCAGCCGCGCAAGGCGTCGCGGGCATCCCGCATTTCGCGCCGAAGGCAAAGCGCGTGATCTGGCTCACTCAGGCTGGCGCGCCATCGCAACTCGATCTCTTCGATTACAAACCGGGGTTGGCCGAGATGTTCAACAAAGACCTGCCAGACTCGGTTCGCGATGGTCAGCGCGTCACCGGGATGACTGCGGGTCAAGCGCGCTTCCCTGTGGCTCCCTCCGTTTTCAGCTTCAAACAATACGGGCAGGCCGGCCACTGGCTGAGCGAGTTGTTGCCCCATACCGCGCGCCTGGCCGATGATCTCTGCATCATCCGCTCGATGAACACCGAGGCCATCAATCACGACCCGGCCATGACCATGCTCCAGACCGGCAGCCAAGTTGCCGGTCGGCCTTCTTTCGGCTCGTGGATGTCCTATGGTCTGGGCTCGGACAACGCCGAACTGCCCGCGTTTGTGGTGATGATTTCCCGGCCAAGCGGCAAGGGCAACGCACAACCTCTTCACGAGCGGATGTGGGGTTCGGGATTTCTTTCGCCCCGCTATCAGGGAGTCCGGTTCAGCGCCGGCAAGGATCCGGTGCTGTTTCTATCCAACCCGCCCGGCATCACCCCTGGGCACCGCCGCGCGATGCTTGACGACCTTGCTAACCTCAACAAAATCAAGGTTGACGACTATCAGGATCCTGAAATCCAGGCGCGCATCGACCAATACGAGATGGCTTTCCGCATGCAGTCATCCGTCCCGGAGCTTGCCGATCTATCAAAAGAGCCCGCAGCCGTCTTCGAACACTACGGCCCGGAATCGCGCAAGCCCGGCAGCTATGCGGCGAACTGCATTCTCGCGCGACGCCTCGCCGAGCGAGGTGTCCGGTTTATCCAACTCTATCATCGCGGTTGGGACCAGCACAGCGACCTGCCCCGGGACATCCGCACCCAGTGTTACGACACCGACCAGCCAAGCGCCGCGCTCGTCGAGGAGTTGAAGGAACGCGGACTACTGGAGGACACTCTGGTCATTTGGGGCGGTGAATTTGGACGCAGTGTCTATTCGCAAGGCCAGCTCACCGAGACCACTTACGGGCGGGATCATCACCCGCGCTGCTTCTCGCTCTGGCTCGCCGGCGGCGGGGTGAAACGCGGTGCTATCATCGGCGAAACGGATGACTTCTCCTACAATATCATCAAGGATCCGGTGCATGTCCACGACCTCAATGCCACCGTGCTCCACCTGCTCGGGCTCGACCACACCCGCCTTACCGTCCGCCACCAAGGCCGCGACTATCGGCTCACCGACGTCCACGGTAAAGTGATTCAAAGCGCAATGGCTTGAAGTGTTACAAACTGCCCTCTACAACAAGCGAAAACATGAAAAAGGATCTCAAAAAAATTGGAGCAACCCGCAGGGCACTTTGCCTGTTGCTGCCCCTTACAGTTTCCGCAACGGCGGATCAGCAGGTGATCTTCCCACCATCGGCCATGCCGCGGGTGGATATGCACACTCACATGGATGCCAAGACCCAGTATGCGAAATCGGTCGAAGCGATGGACCAATGGGGCGGCACCATCAGCATCACGCTGGCGGGATTATTCTGGGTGAAGGACAACAATGGGAACAATGCCAGCCCGGCCAGTGTGCGGCAGATCCCGGGCAATGACATGGTGTATGTGAAGGAGAAGCTGGATGACCGGATCCTTTTTGTCCCTGGCGCCTTCACGATTCCCAGCGCAGGCATCTGGTGGAGTGTCGACGAAATCAAAACCTTTAAAGAGCAGGGGTTTGTCGGTCTTAAATTGTGGCCTCACGGGGCGATTCTTTCCAGCAAGATCCCGCGGATTCATGAACAGCTCGATGAGGCTGGGCGGCAAGGCATGCCGCTGGTGGGCTACCATACCGGTGACCCGGGCAATGCCGAGGGGAACAACGCCGCCTTCCCCAAGTTTGAGGATGATACGATTGATGTTGTCAAGCAACACCCGCAAACCACCTTTATCTTTGCCCATGGTCTCTTCATGTTGGAAAGCGATCAGGGCATGACCAAGCTGGCCGGAATCTTTGACAAATACCCCAATGTGTTTGTCGATGTCGCCTTCGTACACAATGCGCGACAACCGGCCAATTACACGGTGGGCACAGCCAGGGAGTTTTATCTCAAATACCGCGACCGTATCCTGTTCGGTTCCGATGTTTTTGCAGCGGGGGGCGGAGCCAGTGGATTCTTGAATGAACGCAAGGTGCTCGAAACCGCCCAGCTCACCAACGGGTTGCACGGCGGGCCCAAGTTTGAAGGCTTCAATCTACCGGACCCGGTGCTCAATCATATTTATTATTGGAATGCCGCCCGGCTGATCCCCAGAGTGCGACAGGTGCTGGAAGCAAGGAATTTCAAGATTGGCTACGAGTTGGGTGACTTCAAATTCGACCGGCTACCTCCCGATGTCACCGTGAACAAGCTCACTTTTGTGAGTGGCCAGCCTGCCGATCTCTCGGGCACCCTGGGAAGCGTGACTGAAAGCCTGGTCGTCGAGATCGCGGGCATGACATACCGGGGTGTTGATAACCGGGATGGGACCTGGATGCTACCCGGTGAGCAGATGGCCGGTCTGCCCGCGGGAACCTACGATGTCAAAGTGATCGCGAAGAATTCCATCGGAATCGTCCGGACCGATGCAACCACCAATGAACTGACCGTAGTCACCCGCCCGCGAAGCGGACCATAAGGCGGGGACCGCACTCACAAACAATTTCTTGTCAATCATCATCTCGCTCGATAGTGACTACTCGGGCGTGGCACGTTGTCCTGGAAGTTTTCGCCCGCATTCAATGTTACCTGACCTATTCAAGCTACTTATGATTCACCATCGATCCATAAGAAAATCCGGCGTTGCCATTGCCACGGGGTTTGCCTTGGCGGGTGCCTGCTGGACCTCCGCCAGTGCGGCTCCGCCGCTGGTGATTGCAGCGAGTGACCTTGCCATCGCCGGGGATCCCGGGTCATTCCGCGCGACATGGGAAATCCAGCGGCCAGAGGTAACCCTGATGCTTGCCACCCTTTTTCGATCAACCCAACCATTATGAAACATCATCATCCCATCCAATGTTCACGCGCGGCCAGGCGGATTCCGTCCGTGCTGTGCCTCGCCTTCGTTTTACAGTGCGGCCTTTCGCATGGCCGTGAGATTGTTAGTGCCGATGCCGCGGCGGCGCGTGCGGCCGGCAACGGGGCGGAACCTGGCAGGGCCGATGATCGGCTGTCGCCCGCCGCATTTGTCGATCCGCCGGTCCATGTGCGGCCCGGTTCGTTTTGGGATTGGCTCAACGGGATGATTAGCAAGGAGCAAATCACCCGGGATTTGGAGGCGATGAAACACGGAGGCATGCGCGGCGGGGAGATTTGGGACGTGGCCGCGTGCGCCGATCCCGATGGGCGGGTGCCTGCCGGGCCAGCGTTCCTCGGGCCGGAGTCCACGCGGCTCATCGTCCATGCAATCCACGAGGCCGACCGCCTCGGCTTGGAAATCGGCATCGTTGCTTCAAGCGGATGGAATGCGGGCGGCAGTTGGATTCCACCGGAGCACGCCGGCAAAGGCGTCTATCAGTCGACCACGACGGTGACCGGGCCCACGGTGTTTGACGCAGAGTTGGCGCTGCCCGGGTTGCCGGAACTGTGCCCGCGGGATGCGGATGGCCGGCCGGTCTATCTCCGCGAGGTGGCGGTTCTGGCGGTGCCTCATAACAAGGCGAAAACGCTGGCGGATGTGAACCAGGTTGTCGATTTGTCGAAACTGATCGATGCCGATGGCAAGTTGCGTTGGGAAGTGCCTGCGGGTGATTGGGACATCCTGCGTTTTGTCTGCGCGAATCACGGGCAGCAGTTGATCGTGCCAAGTCCGAATTCCGGCGGGCCAATGATCGATTTCTTTGACCCCCGTGCCACTGAATTCCATCTCCATCATATTATCACCACGATCCTCAAGGAACTGGGACGCAAGTCGTTCGAGGGAACCAGCTTCAAGACATTGGAGTTCGACAGCATGGAACTCGACGGGTTTACGCCCTGGAACGAGACCATGGCCGCAGAGTTCCAACGCCGGGTCGGCTATCCGATGATCCGGTTCCTGCCGGTGCTCGCCGGTTGGAAGTTGGCGGATGAAGCCGTCCAGGAGCAATTCCTCTACGACTGGCGCAAGTTGGTGAGCGACCTGTTGATCGACTCGCATTACGTGACGGGCCGCAGGTTTCTCGAGTCCTATGGCGTGAAGCTCATCGCCGAGTCGGGTGGTCCCGGGCCTCCGATCTGGGATTCCAATCCGGTGGATGGAATCAAGGCGCTCGGGGCGGTGGACATTCCGCGGGGGGAGTTTTGGAACAGACATCGGGGAATCTTCCTGATCAAGGAAATTGCTTCGGCCGCGCACGTTTACGACAAACGGCTGGTGGATGCGGAATCGTTCACCACCTGGCGGCGCTGGGTCGATGGACCGCTGAATCACAAGAATCTGGCGGATCGCGCGTTGTGCGAAGGGTTGAATTGTTTTTCATTACACACCTTCGCCAGTTCGCCGCCCGAGGCCGGGCTTCCCGGTTGGGCCTATCATGCAGGCACGGATATCAATCCATCGGCCACCTGGTGGCCGATGGCCCGAGGGTTGATGGACTATCTGGCGCGGTGCTCATACATGCTTCGGCAGGGTTGGTTTGTCGCCGATGTTTGTTACTATTACGGTGATCAGGCACCGAACTTCTATCCGCCGCTTTGCAATGTGCCTGAGAATCCACTGTTGGAAGGTCTTAATCCGAGCCACGGTTATGATGTGTGTTCGTCGCAGGTGATCCTACAGCGGATGCGCGTTGAAAACCGGCGGATCGTGCTGCCGGATGGGATGAGTTACGCGGCGCTCGTGCTGCCCGAACAGGATCATATCCCAGCGGAGGTTCTCGCAAAGATTCAAACACTGGTGGCGGACGGGGCAACGGTTATCGGTCACCAGAAACCGACCCGCTCTGCGGGCATGAAAGATCAGCAAACGGAGACTGAGAAAGTGCGGCGACAGGTCGAGGAGCTTTGGGGAAAGAGTGAAGTTGCGTTAGATGCGCAAGACCAGCCATCGGTTGTGGTCCGGCCGATCGGCCAGGGACGGTTTATCATTGCCAGCGACCGCAGTGCGGCGCTTCGGAAAATAGGAGTGGCCGGGGATTTTGAAATCGTTGGACACAGTGAGGGAGACCTGGGACCGCTGGACTTCATCCATCGGAAGACCATGGAGGATGATTTCTATTTCATTCGTAACAAGACGATGGATCCGCAGACGTTGACCTGCCGGTTCCGGGTGGCGGCGGAGACCAAGGGTCGGGTGCCTGAGTTCTGGTGGCCGGATTCCGGACTCCGCAGCGCGTGTCAGGATTGGAAAAGCCTCGCCAGCGGCCAGACCGAACTGCCGGTGACGCTGGGACCGTTAGGCTCGGTGTTTGTTGTGTTCCGGAAAGCCGGCGCCGCGCCGGATCCGATTGCCCGCGACACATTCGCGGCGGCGGAAACTCCCGCGCCGCTGACGCTCGACGGACCTTGGCAAGCCGAGTTCCCGGAAGGGTGGGGGGCCCCGCCAATGACAAACTTCGAGCAACTGCAAAGCTGGACCGAGTCCGACGACGAAGGGATCCGTTTTTTCTCGGGCATCGCCACCTATCGGAAAACCATCGAAGTGCCGGAATCGTTGGCCAAACGGAACCGACTTTTCCTTGAACTGGGTGACCTGGCCGAAATTGCCGAAGTCACGCTCAACGGCAAGCGCCTTGGGCTGACTTGGCTGCCACCCTATCGGATCGAAATCTCCGGGGCGGTTCATACCGGCACGAATCAGTTGGTGGTCCGGGTTGCCAATCTCTGGGCCAACCGCCTCAACGGGGATTCGCTGCTGCCCGAGTCGGATCGCTTTACGCGCAGCAATCTCGATCGGATTCAAACCGATCCGACGTCGGATAGTTCGTATGGGAGGGTTCCTGGCGGCAAGACACGGCCCGTTTACGATAAGCTTCCGCCACTCATGAGGTCGGGCCTTTTCGGGCCAGTTCGGATGATCACCCCCAGCGACTGAGTTGAGACTTCTCGATCAAACAACCCGGCCTCTCTCACCGCTCCGGCCGGGTCTCTCAGAGTCTGTCTGAAAAATATCCAAGGGCAGGGACCCGGCCTCCGGGCGGTCCGCGAGAATGGCAGGCGAATGACCGCCCATAGGGTGACGGTCCGGATTTTCATGGGATGATTCATTCGTATCTCATTCGCCGGACCGTTGCGGAACGCCCAGGCCGCCAGGGGCGGCCCCCGTTGGATCGCGAAGCGGATTCTGGCATGGCATGAGCGCAGCGAGGGCAAAACGGTCCCTGCCATTTTTCAGACAGGCTCTCAGAGCCGGGGTGTCATTCGAGGCTGCGCAATTCGACGGTGCCGGTGGCATTCTCGATGTCCTTGATGATGGCGCGGAGCTGGTCGGCATGGGATGTGAGCTTCTGGGCGAGGAGCTCGGTTTCGAGTTGGCGGAGGCGGGGGAGCATCGGCTTGGCCGCGGGACCGTATTTGGCGAGGATGGACAGGCATTTGGTGATCCGGGCACCCTTGCCCCACCTATCGAGGTCCATGACCTTGAGACAGAGGGGCATGCCCTCCTTGATCCGATGCTTGGCGAAGAGATCGAGTCCGGCGAGGCGGACCCCGCTGTCAAACATGATCCCGCTCGGGGCGGGGGTGATGACCGCCTCGCGGATGGCGGGCAGCAGCGGTTTGATTTCCTCGTAGGAAAATTGGCCGTAAACCCCGCCGACGGCCCCGCGCGCCCGTCCGTCCTGGTTTTGAAGTCCGGCGATCACCGCTTTACGGAGCAGGTCGCGGTCGACGCCGACGAGCGATTTTTTCAGCATTTGGTCGAAGACGGCGAAGCACAGGTAGCGCTGTTCCATGCCGCGCGGATCCTCTGTTGGCGGGCCCTTGGCGAGCATTTCGAGGAGTTGGGGGAGGGTGGACATGGCGGGCTGGCCGATGGCGGCCAGGGCATCCGCCGCTTTGATCCGCAGCCAGAGATCCTGGTGGCGGAGGGTTTCCCTGAGGGCCGGCACGGCGGGGGCGGCGGCGCCTTTCAACATGGCGAGCGCCTGGCAGGCTCCGTAGCGGGCTTCGAGGCGCGGGGATTCGAGCAGCTTGAGCAGGGCCGGGACGGGCGCGTCCTCACGGCGGGCGAGGGCCATTGCGGCCCGCTCGCGGACGCTCGGAGACCAACTGCCGAGGCATTCAAAGAGCTGGTCTCCACTCAGTTGGTCATAGGCGCTGTTGCGGTCCTTGTTGCTCCAGCCGCGCCCGTCGAGGATGAGGGCGTGGGCGGCGGCGACGTCGAGCTGCGGCGCGACACCCGGGCGTTTGCCGGTTAGATAGAGCGTTTTCAACGGCATTGCGTAGGCCAGGAGGTAGCCGCCGGAGGCATCCCAACCCGAGTAACTGTCGTTCTTCATTTGCGGCGGCCCCAGGTGGACGAAGGTGCCGTCCGCGCGCCGGGCGAGGTCGAAATACCAGGCACCGAACTCCTGCATCCATGCCCCGGTGGCGTTGGGGCCGGACTGGGCGACGCCGGGCAGAGACCACAGGATATTGAAAAAGTTGCCGGTGTGCCCGGTGTCGCGTTCCGCACCGTGGGAGGCGGCGCTCATGCGCGAGAAGAACTCCGCGCCGTTCGCCTCGCCGAGCTGGTTGAACAGGACTGCGGCCATCCCGCATTTGCCGTTGTCCTCGTGGGTCTGGGTCCACGGGTGGTGGTCGCCGTAGGGGACCGCGCCCTTGCCGATGTAGAATCGCAGCAGCTTGGCGCTGCGCTCGATGGCGCGATCCACCGCCGGATCCTTCACGCCCGCCGCGCGGGCCATCGTCAGCGAGATGGTGAGCGGCACTCCCGGGGCGTTCATCATTCCGTAGCCGACGAGACGGCCGTCGGGTCCGGCGAATTTGTGCCCCCAGGAACCGACGATGCTCTGGCCGTTGGAGGCTTCGAGTGCGATCCGCCGCAGGCCGGGCATGAACGAGTCATCGCCGGTCGCCATCTGGTATTCCGCAAGCAGCATGATGACGTAGCCGTAATACCAGGTGGCCATCGATTCGGCCGAATAGCCGGAGGCCCATTTGGCCTCCTTTTTGACCAGCGGGAGGTATTTACGATTGCCGCTGGCCAACAGCGCGAGGGCATTGAGGGAACGGGTGATCGGGTTCTGGCGATATGCCGGATCCGCGATCCTTTTCGCCAGCGCCTCGCAGCCCTGCTCGAGAATGCGCTTTGATTTCGGGCAGTCATAGGGCGCGGTGGCGCTGTAGCTGCCGAGGATGGGGAGTTTGGCCACGACCTCCGTAGATTTCCCGTCCCGCCAGCGGGTGATTGTTAGTTTTCCGCCGCCCGCCTCCGATTCGGCGGTGGTGAGCGCCTTGCCGAACTCGGTTCGCGGATCGTATGAAAACGGCTTGCCGCCGACGCCTAGAATGACATCGCCGACTGCGAGGATGCCGTCGGCGGGGGAACCCTTGTCCACCTTGGTCACCGAAATCTGGCGGGCGTCGGTGGTGACCATTTTGTCACTGAACATCCAGCCGCGGGCTCCGGTGGCACCGAGGTTCCAGTCGTGGTTGGCATCCGCCGGGATTGATTCTCCTTTGGTGAAATCGGGAAGGGTCATCTGGCCCTTCTTAGCCGCTAGGGCGGGAGTCGCCAGCATCGCCGCAATGGCGAGAGTGGTGATGAAATAGTTGCTGGTGGTCATGCGCAGATGATGGGAAGCGAGACGAATCCTACGGTGCGGGTGTGAGGGGTGTTGGGACGGGCGGTTCTTCTCCAGTGGTGGCGGGCAAGCCGGATCCCGGGGTGGCGGGGTATTTGTCGCGCAACCGCTGCCAGTATGGGGCCCAGTATTCGTCGTAGTAGTCCAAGGCTGCGGTTTCGATGAAATCGGCCTGCACGACGACCGGGGATTTGGCGGGATCGTAACCTTGGAGATGCTCCTTGCCGGCGCGGAGCCGGGGAGAGGTGAAGCGCCACTCGCTGTCGCCCAGGACATCCTCGCAAAGCTTGGCCAGGCCCGGATCGTAAGCCTTGAGTTGTTCGCGGGTATGGATGTGGTTGTGGTCGTGGTCCATGGTCCGGTTGGTGTCAAACCAGGTTTGCTCGCCTTCCGCGAAATACTCGGCTTGGTTCTTGCCGGCGTAGCATTGCTTTTCACCGCCGAACACAATCAGCACCTTGTCCTTGCCAGTGACTTGGATGGACGCGTTGGCGGGTTTCTCATTGACCAGGATATCGCCGCCGTCGAGGCAGCGCTTGAGGAACTCAGGCGTTTCATTGGGAAAGGCCTTCATCAGCGCATCAAGGAGGCTGACCGGGTCGTCACCCTTGATCCGCCGGAACCGCAAGGCGGCCCGTCCGTCGTTCCAGAGCCCCTTGCTTTTCGCTTGCGCAAACGTTTCGGTCAGGCGGCGCCGCAGGTCTGCATCGAAGCCCGCGCCGTCGATAACGTGTCCGAACTCATGGCTGAGGATACTCTCGATCTGCATGCCGCCTTCGTATTCCATGACATCCTCCTCGGCAAACAGCACCGTGGGACGCCCGTCGATGGAAGTCAGGAATCCGCGCTGGCGCCAGTTGTAGAAATCGAGATCCCGGCCGGTTTTGTCGCTCTTGAACTGGGGTACGTCGGAGGTCAGTTCGTCATGGGCGACCAGGATGCAGAGAACCTTGCGCTCCCGGATCCGCTGGGCGACTTCCGGGTTGATGGTCTTCATGATCATGTCGAACTGGTAGGCGGCCTCTAAGTGGGTGTAATCAGATACCCGCTTCGAGGTGGCGATCAGGATGTTCTGGACCAGGGTGCCCTTTTGATAGAAAGCCGGATCCAGTTGGTACTCGGTGGCCTGTGCGTCGCTGATGGGTTTGACCTCGAACGCGGCGACCGGTCCGGGGAGGCTGGCGACCACGGTCGCCAGCAGGATGGAGTTCAACTTGGTTCTGATCATTTTTTGGTGGGTTGGGTGTGCGGCTGGGTGGGTGTACACTGGGCGGGGTAGTGTGGAATCACTCAGCCAAGCAGGCAAGTACTTCTTCTGACTGCATCCCACTCAGCGGGCGTGTTTCATTCACTTTTTGCCAATCTTGGTGAGTTCCGCCACGGCCAGCAAGTCGATGACGACGTATCGCCACGGGATGAGCCCGGCCTCCGAGACTGCCACCGGATCCAGCGGAACCGGCGTGCCTGGTTCGATGGTGGTGTCGTTGGATCCGCCCAAAGCAAGTCCACTCCCCGAAACCGGGGTGCCCGACGACTACGACGACCACATCCCTACTCCGCGCTCAGAAACTTGTAATCCTGAAGATTGAGCGCCTTGGTGGTGCCATCCCTGGCATCATAGAGGACAACCACATAGTTTCCTGGCCCCCCGACCGGAATCGGCGGGAGTTTCCCCTCCTTGGAGCGGAGCGGAACATAGCCCTCCGGGTATTTGATGGGCGTGCGGACGGTCGCCAGCCGTTTGACCGCCACCCGGGTCCAATTCCCCTGAGGATCGCGGATCTCCACCTCATGTTGCGGAGTTTGGGAAACCGAAACAAACGTGGCTGTGCGCTCGGTCTCCGGTTTCATCTGCCTGAGCCGCAAAATCCGGATCGTCCAATAGGCGGGCTTTTCATCCGTGGCGGGCACCTTCTCGGCAAACGGAATCAAGGTGGTGGTGTCGTCAACCACCACTTGGATCCGGGTGCTGCCCTGCTCGACTCCCTCGCGTTTGACAGTGATCTGATGGGACCCCGGGCTGAGCCCGATCCCGCCGGTGACGTCGCCAAGCTGGTAGCCGTCCGGGTTCATCGATTCGCCATCAATGAGCCACTCCACTCCATTCTTGCGTTGGGCCACGGCATTGACCAGCCGCACGAAGCCGATCTTGCGGACCGGTTGATCCTGGGCGGAAACCACCGCTGGCAGGATGAGGCAGCAACCGACGGCGGCGGCGGCCAAGCTGCGGAGGAATCGGGTGAAATGGTTAGAATAAGCGTTCATTGATGATCGTGGGACGGACTTGTTTGGGATCGATGGTGCCATCGGCGGCGCGGGTTCCGGGGTCAACAAAAAGGGTGAACACCCGCCGGGATTCCGCCAGCACCTCCGGAGGGCGGGTGCTGCCAACGGCGGCCGGAGCGAGCGCCTGACCCACCACCCAGACGCGGAAGTTGCGCGAACGAACGGTCGTGGCCTCGTAAACCCGGGCGAACACCTCCTCTGCCGCAGAGTCCGTCCACTGGACGCGGACATTGGACTTGAGCTGGTCATCGGCATGATAGAGGTCCGGATTGCCGAAGACCGGCTTGCCATCAGCATCCTTGAGGTGGGCGACCTCGGAGGGCGACGCGAAGGGCCGGCCAAGAAGAATGGCGTCGGCAATCCGGTCGGCCTCGGTCTTGAGCGAGGTGGAAGGGGCGTAAAGAGTGGCTGTGGTGGTGGCCGGTGCCATCAGCGGAGCCCCCTGATGGGTTCCGGAGGAGGTGATGGTGGCCAGCAGCGGATCTTGGGCGAGCGGGCCTGCGGCCAGGGCGCGGAGCACGTCCCGCGTCGCGGTGTTGAGGTTCACATGTCCCTCGATCCGCACCAAGCCGCCATCGCGTAGGATGCTCTCATCGGATCGGGAACGACCGCAGTGAAACAGATCCAACAACTGGCTGGCGCGCCTGCCGGGTCGGTCAAATGCCGGGTGTTCGGGCCGGCCGACCCGCAGGGTATTGCCGCCGCCCTGATCCGTGCTGGGCGGACTGGCAAACACCACATCCGGCCACGAGTTGCGGGTGGCCGGCATCAGCCCCCTGCGGATGGAACTGGTTTCCCAGGTGGTATCGTAGGCGGGCTGCCACATCAGCGGATCATAGATGCCACCCAGCTCGGTGGCACTGTAGAAACGCCCCAGATTGGAAAGCCGCTGGGGTGCCTGGCCCGCCTGCGGGTCCTGATCCCAGAAGTAGCGCGCGTCAATCGGCATTACCGCATCATCCTTCGAAATTGACCAGGAACCGACCGGTGAATCGTGACCGCCATCCGGCCACTCGGAGGGCAGCACCCGGCCGTAGACCTTGGGTCTGCGCGAGGTGTCCTTATCGTAAATGGTGGAGCGCCGGATGTTGCGGCGGTTGGGACTGGTGTTTTCCGGGCTGGCATTCTCACCGCTCGGGTAATCCGGATTGCGGAGGTAGTAGGTGCTGCGCGGATCACCCGGGTTGTTGCGGAATTCCTCGGCCACCGTGGTGTATGGACCTAACGAAAGAGCCGCCACCGTGGCCTTGCTCTTGGTTTCCGGCTTGTTCAGGGTGAACTCGAGGCCACTCTTCTGGCGAATGATGCCGGCGAAGCGGTCCACCTCCTGATCCTTCCAGCGCAGCGAACACCCGGCGGCTCCCATCTGCTCGGTTAGACTCACCTTGCTGCCCACCGAAATGCCGGACGGGCCGACATCGATTTTATAACCAACGGTGGCGAATTCATAGGTCTTGTATTCATTCGCCCTGAGCGACACCGCGATTTCCGGCGTCCAGTATCTGCCATCCAGCTTGACCAACTGGTGGGTTGATTTGTCAGGATTACCGAGCAGCAACGGGTCATCGAACCGTTTCGATGCGGTGGCCGCACCGATCGGCTCCATCGGCAGCGCCACTTCATAGCTGAGGCGGGTGGCACCCGCTACGTCCTTGTCGGTCATGTTCCACAGCTCGGCAAACAGGCGGAACTCCCAGTTGACGATCCGCCGGTTGTCGATGGTGGTCATTCCCAGATAGTGGACATGCAACATGATCTCGCTGAGCAACGGAAACGCATCCAACCCCCGGTGACTGCCCGCAACCAGGGTGGATTCCGAGTCGGCGTCGGCATAGTCGATCGCGTTGGCGGCGATGGTCTTGAGATAGTCATCGGGAAAACCACCCTTGCGGGTTTCAAACTCCGGCAGGGCCTTTTTGATGAAGTCGGCCATTTCGGTCACCCCCGAGTCACCCTTGGCGAGCAGAGCGTTGAGATTGAGTTTCGGCTGCCCGGCCATGGCGGTGGCCAGGCCAGCGGCAAACGGCACCCGGGGTTGTTCGTCGTAGGGCTGGAGCCCCGTTGCCAGCGACTCCTCGGCGACGCGGGCCGCTGGATCGGTTAGGTGGCCGTAGGCATCGCGGACCAGCGGCGGCTGGACCCCGGCGGCAGCCAGTGCGGCATCCGGAGAAATGAGGAGCGGGCGATTGCCGATGAGGGTCGCCGCCAGCGGTCCCGGTTGGTCCGCGCGGCTGGCCGGATCCACGGCATACAGGGCGATGCGGTCGAGTCCCGGGTGTTCGGCGGATTCCGGCAACGGGTTGAGCCCGGGTGCCGGAAACGGCCATGTGACGCCGGCGTGCGCGCCGCCGTCACCGCTGGTATTGCCTGTGGTTTTGGGATCCAGCCGTCCTTGCAGATCCTCCACCCAATAGGCGTAGCGGGCCACCATCCGCCCTTGTTCATCGTGGATGGGGACCCACGCCACCCGCACCTTGTCCAACCATGGCCGGGTGCTGAAATCAAGGTGCCCGGCAGGTTCGGTGCCGACCAGTGGCACCACTTCGGGGGGGGCGATCACGGCAGACTCCGGCGGCACCGCAGCGGCGCTGAACAAGGGGGTGTAGCTGAAGGAAAAGGCATCATTCGAGGCCTTCCGACCCTGGGCGAGAAACAAAAAAGGAGCCTTGGTTCTTCCCGGTTGGATGGGCTCGGCGAGCGATGCCTGGAGGATCGTATAGGTATCGTTTGCCGCCTTGGCCGTGAACAAGCCCTTGAAATCCGCCAGCCCCGCTCGCGCCGCCAGGTCCGCCCGTTGGAAATCGACGAATGAGCGGGCGGTGCCACGTTCGGTCCGCACCACCAGCAACAACCCCACCGCCAGGATCAATAGCGCGGACACAATCACCAGCACCGACGGCAACGCCAACCCCGGAACGGACCGGCTGCCTGACTGCGAACGGTAACGTGACATTGGGGGAGGATTTCGGTCGGACGTTGATCCAACCAATTGGGCTGGCAGCAGCTAGGACAAGGCTTCGACCGCTGCCTCAAGCGACGGCAGATCTTCGACCGAATGAACGGTGACCTCCTTGTCGATCTTTCCCAGCAATCCGGCGATCACCTTGCCGGGGCCAAGTTCCAGAAAATGGCGGTGGCCCATGGCAATCAGCTTCTGGATCGACTCGGTCCAGCGCACAGACCCCGTCACCTGTGATTCGAGCGAGTGGCGGATCTCCGCAGCCTCCGAGACCACGGAGGCAGAAAAATTGCAAACCACGGGCATCGTCGGTGTCTGCACGGTGATGGTGGCCAGCTGGGAGGCCAGCTTTTCCTTGGCACTTTGCATCAGCCGCGAGTGGTAGGCCCCCGCCACGTTCAGCTTGATCGCCCGGCGGATCCCGAATTCC
>JAIPKB010000158.1 GCA_021733795.1 Akkermansiaceae bacterium
GGTCCGCGAGAATGGGTAGCGAATGAACGGCCGATCCGGCTTTCCCATTCTCGTCTCATTCGCCGGACGCGTCGGAAACGCGTCCCTGCCTATTTCCGGCAGGGACCTTTTTCCGAAAGGTCCGCGAGAATGGGTAGCGCATGAACGGTCGACACGGCATCTTTATTCTCAGTTCATTCACCCGGACGCTTACGGAAGCGTCCCTGCCATTTTTCAGACGGCCTCTGAGAGAACGTGTCCTGGAACATCTCCAATTCCCTCTTGACGGGGCTCGCTCCCGGGCTGTGGCGATCAGGCGCGATTTCCCGCGCAGTCCATGGGCAGGCGCGTTGTGACCAACGCGGCCACTGTGATTTCCCGCGCGGTCCACTGGCAGGCGCGTTGTGACCAACGCGGCCACTGTGGTTTCCCGCGCGGTCCACTGGCAGACGCGTTGTGACCGACGCGGCCACTGTGCTCCCGGTGGCGGGCAACAGGCTGTAATCCCATCCTGCAAATTATCCCCTCCGCGTCTTCCTCCGCGACCTCTGCGTCTCTGCGTTTCGTTTCATTCGCAGCTCCATTGGTATTACGGAGCTCCCCGAACTCGTGTTCGGGGAGCAGGCCCAAGTGCAAAGCGAATGAGTCGATTCTTTAGTGGTTCAGATTCCTTCAGGGAAATCTTCACGGAATTTGGCAACCAGCTTCTGGGTCCAATCGCTGTTTGGTTTCAAGCGGCCGACGAAGAAGCGAAGAACCTTCGGTTCCTCGGAAAACTCGAGTCCTCCGACAAGAGCACGATTTTGGTAAAGCCACTTCACGCGGTCGGCGACGTACTTGATTTGCGAAAGGGTGAAGACCCTGCGCGGCAGGGCTAGACGGAGGAGTTCCACTTCAGAGGGCACGTCGTTTCCATCGGCGTCGCGGTCCATTGAAATCGTCCCGCGTTCCATTCCCCGGATGCCGGAGACAATGAACAGCGCGGCCGCCAAGGCACCGGCCGGGTATTCCAGTTGCGGTACATGGGCGAGGAATTCTTTGGCATCGAGGTGGCATCCCAATCCTCCGGCGGGGGTGACCACCGGGATTCCAGCGGCATCCAGGTCATCGACGAGATATTTGATGAACTGCGGGGACTGGTTGATCATGTTCATATCCAGGGTTTCGCGCAAGCCGACGGCCATGGCCTCGATCTCGCGCACCGACATCCCGCCGTAGGTGAGGAACCCCTCGAACAGGGGAACCATATCGCGCATTTTGAGATAGAGTTCCTTGCTCTTGGTGGCAATGCCTCCGCCGCGGGTGCAGCTCAGCTTGCGGCCCGAGAAATAGATGATATCCGCAAGGTCGCACATGGCGCGGATGATCGTCTTGATGTCGGCATCCTTGAATTCTTCTTCACGGGTTCTGATGAAGTAGATGTTCTCCGCGATGAGGCTGATATCGAGCACGACCATGAGACCGTTGGTGTCACAAACCTCGCGGACTTCGCGCATGTTGGCGATCGAGAACGGTTGACCTCCGATCAGGTTCGTTCCCGCCTCCATCCGCACGTAGGGGATGTGGTCCTTGCCGGTTTTCTCGATTTTCGCCTTGAGCTTGTCGATGTCGATATTGCCCTTGAACGGATAGCTGCTCTTGATTTTCAGTGCCTCGTCGGTGAACAGCTCGCTGATGCTGCCGCCGGCCAGTTCGATGTGTGCCTTGGTGGTCGTAAAGTGGAAATTCATCGGGACGACGCCATCCTTGGTGACAAACACCTGACTGATGATGTGCTCGGCCGCCCGGCCCTGGTGCACCGGCAGGAAATACTCCGTATCAAAGATGTCGACGATCGCTTCATAGAGTCGGTTATAAGACTCGGAGCCGGCGTAGGAGTCGTCCGCCACTGACATCGCCGCGACCTGCTGGTCACTCATGGCGTTGGTACCGCTATCTGTCAGCATGTCGAGAAAGACATCCCGGTTCTGCAGCAGGAACGTGTTGAAACCCGCGCCTTCGATCGATTGGAGCCGCTCCTCTACCGGCAGCAGGTTGAGTTTCTGGACGACGCGCACTTTGTGCATTTCCAGGGGGACGAACTCTCCGCTGGCGAATTGGACTGTGGAATTCATAATGGTTGGTGTTGTTTTGTTAGTTGGTGGATTGAGAATTGGGCGATTCATGGGCAATTGGGAGCGGCGAGGCAATTGCCTGCCGAACCCTTTGTCAAGGGTAGAAGCGCGGGGTTGCCTGATTTTGAGAGGATATGCCCTGGAGGATCTCCGATTCCCTCTTGACGGGGCCCGCTTTCGGGCGGTGGCGATCAGGCGCGGTTTCCCGGGCGGTCCATTGGCAGACGCGTGGTGACCCACGCGGCCACGGCGGTTTCCCGGGCGGTCCATGGGCAGGCGCGTTGTGACCCACGCGGCCACTGCGGTTTCCCGGGCGGTCCCATGGGCAGGCGCGTTGTGACCCACGCGGCCACGGCGGCTTTGCCGGGACCACGGGAATGCGGTGCCTCCAGATGGGCGGTCGAAGTAATTCGAGGGATTTGATTGCATCCCTTCCGCTTCCGTTGTAACCTCGGGGACAGAATCCGGTTTAGGAGGTATGGGAGACCTCCCCTGCAACCCCCGAATCCGCCATGAAGACTCCAACTGCCATGTTTCGCTCCAGCGCGCCGGTCGACATGAAGGGCCCGGCCTCTCCTCCGGGCGGTGCCAGCCCTCGGGGCGAGCGTTTCATCGGCATCGATCTCGGCTCGGAGACCCTCAAGGTGGTCGAACTCGTGCGCGGGACGGACGGGGGCCTGCAGTGGACGCGCCGGGCGGCGCTCGATCACCACAAGGAACCGGGGCTGCGGTTGCTGGAGTTGCTGAGCGGCTGGAATTGGGCGGGGGTCGCTGGTGCGGCGGCGAGCGGTCGCATCGGCCGCCAGTTGCAGCTGCCCCGGGTGCCGACGAAACAGGCCCAGCTCAACGGCGCGCGGTTTCTGCTGGGCGATGGGCCGGTCACGCTGGTATCGATCGGCAGTCATGGTTTTTCGATTTTGGAGCTGCGGGACAACGGGCTCGAGGTTTTCCGCGAGAACAGCCGTTGTTCGCAGGGGACCGGGAATTTCCTCCGTCAATTGATCGGACGGTTTTCCCTCAGTATCGAGGAGGCGAGCCAGCTTTGCACCGACGTCGAGCATCCCGCAGTGCTCTCTGGCCGCTGCCCGGTGATTCTCAAGACGGACATGACCCATCTGGCCAACAAAGGCGAGGATCGCGCGGCGATTCTCGCCGGGCTGTTCGATGCGGTGTGTGAAAACGTGCTGGTGCTGATCAAGCCCGAACTGAGTCCGCCGCGGGTGGCTTTGATTGGCGGGGTGGCCCGCTCGCCGCGGGTGCGGGCGACGTTCCGCACCAAGCTCGCAGACCTGGGCATGACGCTGGAGACGCTGCCGGATGATGCCGGGCTCTATTTCGAGGCGCTGGGCAGCGCACTGATCGCCGCGACCCAGGCGGTGCCCGTGCCGCCACTCGCCGAGTTGCTGCTGCCACCCGAGCCGGTGAAGCTCGAGCGCCTGCCGGCCTTGGCCGACTGGCGTGCCCGGGTGCACCGCATGCCGCCCCGGCCGCTCGTCCACGTCAATGGCAACACGCCTGCGGTGATTCTCGGTTTCGACATCGGTTCCACCGGGTCGAAGGCGGTCGCGCTTGAAATCGCGTCGGGCGGGTTGGTGTGGGAGGCCTATCGGGCGACCGGCGGCGATCCGGTGGGCGCGGCGCAGGCGCTGTTGCTGGAGTTCACCCGGTCAGTGGCGGCGACATGTCCGGTGTGCGGGTTCGGTGCCACCGGCAGCGGCCGCGAAATCGTGGGTTCCTTGCTAACCGCCTGCTACGGCAAGGAGGCGGTCCATATCCTCAACGAAATCGCCGCCCATGCCGCCGGCGCGCATTTTTATGACCCACGGGTGGACACGATTTTTGAAATTGGCGGTCAGGATGCGAAATACATCCGGCTTGCCGATGGCCGCGTGAGTGATTGCGCGATGAACGAGGCGTGCAGCGCGGGCACCGGTTCGTTTATCGAGGAACAAGGGCGTAAATTCTCCGGCATCCGCGATGTGGTGCAACTGGCGGAGGAGGCGATGGCGGCGCGCGAAGGCGTGTCGCTCGGTCAGCATTGCTCGGTGTTCATGGCGGAGGTGATTGACGAAGCGGTCGGGGCCGGTACGGAGCGCAGTGCGATTATCGCAGGGCTCTACGATTCGATCATTCAGAACTATCTCAACCGGGTGAAGGGCAGCCGCTCGGTGGGGCAGGTGATTTTCTGTCAGGGCATGCCGTTTGCCTCGGACGCGCTGGCCGCCGCGGTTGCCCGGCAAACCGGCTCCGAAGTGATTGTGCCGCCCAACCCGGGAACCGTCGGCGCGCTCGGGATCGCCCTGCTCGCCCGGGAGGAGCTGGACTCCGGCACGGCGGCGCGCGTGGACCCCCAACGGTTTCTCGAAGCGCGCGTCGAAGGCAAGGACACCTTCCACTGCAAGGCCACGGTCGGCTGCGGCGGCGCAGGCAACCGCTGCCGGATCGAGCGGCTGCGCACCGTGGTGGAGGGCAAGGGGCTGAATTTCACCTGGGGCGGCGGCTGCGCCCTGCACGACAAGGGCACGCGCAAGAAGAAACTGCCCGACCGCGCGCCGGATCCCTTCCGTGAGCGCGAGCAGCTCGTGGCGGACTTGCTGGCGCCGTTGGTCGAGCCACGCGGGCACCCGCAGGTGGTGCTCACCGACGAATTCACCCTGAAGGGTTTGCTGCCGTTTTTCGCGACGTTTCTCCACCAGTTGGGGCTTGATCCGGTGGTGGTCCAAGGTGGGGGGCACGCCGACCTGAAACGTGGCATCCGGGGGGGCAATGTCCCGTTTTGCGCGCCGATGCAGATGTTCCATGGCATCGCCGCCCGCCTGGCCGAGATGACGGATGCCGCCTTTGTGCTGATGCCCATGCTGCGGAGTTCGCCGCCCGTGAACGGCGAGCCGCACGCGGTGGTCTGCCCGATTGTGCAGGCCTGCCCCGATCTGGTGAGGTGGGATCTGGCGGGTTTCAAGGATACCAGGCTGATTTCACCGGTCATTGATTTGGGCGCGGGTTTCAGGTCGCCCGGGTTTCTCGCCACCTGTCAGGCGCTCGCGGAATCGTTGGGGGTGAGCCACGGGATCTGGCGGCAGGCCCATGCCGCCGCCTGTGAGGCGCAGGCGGAGTTCGACCGTCAATGCACCGCGCTGGGTGCGCGGGCGCTGGCGTTCTGCGCCGACCACGCGATCATCCCCGTGGTCGTGATGGGGCGCCCCTACACGATCTATAACAACGTGTTGAATTCCAACGTGCCCGCCATCCTGCGCGAGCAGGGAGCCATCGGGATTCCACTGGATTGTTACCCGACCGAGGCGGCGATCCCGACGTTTGGCGCCATGTATTGGGGCTACGGCCAGCGGATTCTGCGGGCGGCCCACCAGGTGCGCCGGACCGATGGTCACTACAGCCTCTACTGCAGCAACTACGCCTGCGGTCCGGATAGCTTCAACCTGCATTTCTACGCCCACGTCATGGCGGGTAAGCCGTTTGCCATCATCGAGACCGACGGCCACTCCGGCGACGCGGGCACCAAGACGCGGGTCGAGGCATTCCTGCACTGCGTCGCGCAGGACCTCCAGCGCCCGGGGGAAGCCACCGCGCCACACGATTTCAGCGGCGTGCGGACGAGCCAGGTGAAACTGCGCGAGATGCTCGGTCGCGGCGAACGGATGTTGATGCCGTGGATGACCGACGTCTCCGAAGCGGTGGCGGCCTGTCTGCGGGGGCGGGGCATCGCCGCCGAGTGTCTGCCGCCGCCGGGTCGCGACGCATTGCGGTTGGGGCGCCGCCACACTTCCGGCAAGGAATGCCTGCCGATGGCGCTCACGCTGGGCGGGTTGCTCCAGCGGTTGGAGCGTGCGGGTGAGGATGAATCTTTCGTCTTTCTGCTGCCCAGCTCCTGCGGTCCGTGTCGCTTCGGGGTCTATGGGCTGCTCGACCAAGTCGTGCTTCAGCGGCTCGGTTGGCAGGACCGCATCCGCATTTGGTCGCCCACCGAGACCGGCTACTTCGATGAATTTCCGCCGTCACTCGGGATGCTGGCGTTCGCCGGCATTATCGCCGTCGACCTGCTCAATGAAGCCGCTCTGTCGGTTGGCACCGAAGAGAAGCAACCCGGGGCGGCGAACGCGATCTACCAGCGCGCGCGCGGCGAATTGTGCGCGCTGCTCGAACGGCGTGCCGCTGAGGAGATGTCAACCGCGGCGGCGTTCTGGCAGGTGGCCAGCGGCCGTTTGTTCGGCCTGCGCGCGCTGCTGGCCGGGGCGGCGGCACAATTCGCCGCAATCCGCGACGAAGCAGAGCGGCCGACTGTCTTGTTAGTCGGCGAAATATATGTTCGCTGCGTGCCCTTCGCGAACGACCAGACCGTCGCGCAGCTCGGTCAGCGAGGTCTGCGGGTGCGGCTCGCGCCGATCCAGGAGTGGCTGGAATACACCGACCACTTGGCCGCCCTTGAACACAATTGGTGGCAACTCGGACCACGCATTAGCACGCATACCAAGGCCCGCATCCGGCATGCCGCGAGCGAGGTGTTCGACACCGCCCTCGGTTGGCCGGTGCGGCACCGCACAGCCGGGATTCTCAGCGCGGCGCGGCCCTATCTGCGCGACCAGCTTGAGGGCGAGGCGGTGCTCACGCTCGGCGCACCGCTGCTGGCCTGGCGGGATGGGGACATCGACGGCGTCGTCAGCGCGGGGCCCCACGAATGCATGCCTAACAAAGTTGCCGAGTCGCAGTTCTTCCACCTTGCCGAGCGTGAGGGTCTGCCTTCGCTGACGCTCGGGCTCAATGGCGATCCGCTGGACAACGAGGTGTTGGACAACTTCGCGTTCGAGGTTCACTCGCGGTTCCGGCGGCAGCACGCGGGGGGGCACCGCCAGCCGCACCCGCCGCATGAGTCGAGAACTCACTAACCGGTTTCATTGCTAGGAAATTGGCTATCTTGACTTGTCAACCTATTGACCCCAGCCTGCCCGCATGAATCAAACAATTCTAGCAATTCTAATGCTCTCTCAGGGCCTATCCACCGCCCAAGAGGCGGCTACGCCCCGTGTCGCCAAGCCACCCGGTGAGCCCCTCGCCCGCACCTGCATTCCCCATCCGCTCAATGTCCTCCAATTCACCCCGCCGCCGCTGCGGGTGGAAAAAAAGCTGCCAGCCTGTCGGATCGACGCCTCGGTGACCCACCGCGCCAGCCCCACCACCACCCTCACCCTTCAGCGCGGCGAGGCATCCACCGCCCCGGACCTGCCGCCACCCCCGCCGCCGCCCCTCCCCACATCTCCCACGGAACCCACTCCGGAACAACTCGCCCGACGCCTCTACGCACTGCGCCACAGCTTCAATCTGGGAGCCACCATCTTCGACCACCGCCTCAGCGTGATTCAATGGACCGATCCGGTTACACTAACACCCTATCGAGCCATTTGTGGTTTCGATGTGGGTCTGCTCGCCGGCGTCGGTGACTTCATCCACTGCGGCGAGAAATACAGATTTTTTCTCATCCATTCCCACTACGATACCACCGCCGTGCACCGCTTTGCCAACCGGTGGCGGATCAAAATTCCCGAAGTCCCCGAAGGCGGTATCCTCATCACCCACGGTGACCCGGCGGACACCGCCGCCGCCGCGCTGCCCGCCATCCTCGGCGGCGTCATCGACGCAGAAAAAGACCGCTTGCTTGCCTATCAGGCAGCCAGGCAAACCTACTTCGCCGCCAGCGCCGCCTGGCACGCCGCCCACCCCATCCCGCCTCGCAGCGAAACCATCATCCTGCGCCCCCACCGCGGCAGCCGCTACCTCACCAACCCCACCCCGGGAAAATCAGTAGGTGCCAAATGATCCGTTGCCCGCACCTTTGCCGCCGGACGGCCATCCCCGCCGCACTCATCCTGGCGCTGGCATCCGCCGCCCCCGCCCAAACCCCTGGTGTCATCCAGGATCTGGAAATCATCATTTCCCCGGCAGATGGTTCCTTCGTCCGCTGGTTTGCCCACCCGGGCAGAACCTACTTCATCCAAGCCTCCAACCAGGCGGACCACCTCCGCAAATGGAATTTCCTCCCCTGCATCGAGGTTGGCAACAGCCAGTACATCGAATACGGGGTCGATGGCACCGCTGACAAAGCCTTCTTCCGCCTCAAATACACCCTCGACCCCATTCCGCCGGGCGTGACACCGGAAGCCTGCGATTTCGATAACGACGGCCTTTCCAACCAGACCGAGTTGGAGGTTACCGATACCGATCCACTCGAACCCGACACCGACCACGACGGTTTTTGGGATGGTGAGGAAATCACCGCTGTGACAGATCCGCTCGACCCCTTGTCCTTTCCTATCAAAGTCACCGCGTCCGTGCCCGTTTTCCAGCCGGGAGATGATGCCTATCTCGGCCATTCCTGCGGCCAGCCCGTCATCCTCCATCTCAACCAGCCGCTGCCCACCACCGCCACGATCACCAATCCGTGGATCATCGACCTCAATGGAGGGAATCCCGTGCCCGTAGCCGGAACCACCACCATCCTTCCCGGTCGTCAAGCCATCGCCTTCACTCCCACCGGAAATTCCTTTACTCCTTGGCCGGAGAATCAAGAATCCCCGCCCGTTTACGAGATTGACTTCACAATCGCCACCACCGGCCTGAGTCATCTCCTGCCCTTCCACAAAACCTTCACCACCACCACTGCGGACGGCTCGCTGGACTGCGGTCCGTGGATTGGCGTCACCTCCCCCGCCAGCGATTTTATCGACGTTGCCTGCGACACGATTCCGACTGTCAATTGGAGTGAGCCGCTCGACCCCGCAACAGTCATCCCGGCCAATGCAAGCCTGGTTCCCGACGGTGGAAGCCCTGTCGCCATCTCCGTCGATTTCGACTACGGAGTGGATGTGAATCAGTTGCGCATCACCCCCGCCCTGGCTCTGGTTCCGGCCACCCGATATACCGTCACCATCGGCACCGGATTCCAAAATCTAACCGGTAAATCCCACGCTCAGGCTGTTTCCTGGTCGTTCACGACACGCCCGGAACGTTCCACTCCAGTCGTCGGGGCAGGCCCTTGTGTCGTCGCCGTATCACCGTCAGACTTCTCCTTTGGCATTGCCCCACCGGATTCGGTTTCCATCACCTTCAGCGAGGACATGGACCCGTCCACCCTCAATGCCGAATCCATCCACCTGCGTGCCGGCAATGGTGCGGACCTGCCCGGCACCTTCACCTATGCCGCCGCCACCCATACCCTAACCTTCCAGCCCACCGCCGCACTCCCGTTCTCCGCCTACCACTCCCTGGTTCTCGATCTTGAGCGCATCTTCAACAACGCCACCGTGGAATCCGGCGACCGCAAAGCCCTCCAGGCTGCAGACTCCTTCGTCTTTTCCACAGGGAACGCCACCGGTGGAACCACCACTGTTGGGACAGCAGGAACCCAGGCCCCTGCCGGCATCGCCCCTTTGTGCATTCACTACACATGGGCAACTCTCCTCGGTGTCATTCCCAACTATGGCGCTTATCTTGTTACCCCTAGCCCTCCCGGATGCTCTGTCACGGTCACACTCATTGATCGCAACGGTGGGACTAAGGTTGAGACACTCCCGGCGAACAGTGAGGCAAATCAAGTCCGGGAAAGCGGACCCATCGCACCAGCCACCACTGTTGTCATCACTCCCCACCTTGTTCCCGGATCTCACCAACAGCCGGATCTCACCAACAGCGGAGGATTCATTCTTCCCTCGGATGGTACCCCACCTCCCGGCATGACCTACCTGGTGCTGCGCACGACCCCGCCCGTTGGTGGTAGCGGTGCGGACACAGTGGAATGCCTCGGTCACTTCGGTGGAGCCTCTCCGATCACCGCCGGATGGGTTCAAGATGGCGCCGCCGTTCGTGGTCCGCAGTCCATCTACCTCGTGCCGGTGCCCGTGGAACGCAGCATTCCTGGTAGCGGAGTATGGACACTCATTGAGGGGCAGGCCGCCAAAGCACTGCCGGGCCAAAAAATGCTTCTCAGGTTGCAAGACCTGTTACTCTCCTCGTACGGCCCTCCGGGCGTCACCTTGAACGGCTTCCAATGGACCATTCCAGATAAATCCTTCAAGGACTACGTCTGCACATATACGGCAGAAGCCGACCCGACTTCCGGCACCATCACCGAACTCCCAGCGGGGGATGCCCTGGCCCAGGACATCGGCTTCTATTGGGCGGATTCCGGTGTCAAGAGTCTTCAGGTATCCTATAATCTGAATCTCGACGGCTCGGTTGCCGGTCAGGATTCCTCCGGGGCCTCCCTCCATCTTGAAAAGATTACCTCAACCCTTGTCGCCAAAACAGGCGTGGACAAGGTGGGCCTGCTGCCACTTCCATATCCGCCTGTTCAGTCCTTCGGATACTTCCCCACCGTTGCCGCAGACCTATATGGAATGATCTTCACCGGGACCGTCACCACTCCACCCGAATGGCCAGCGGGGTGCTGGAACTCGGTGCAACTCATTAAAAGCAAGCGTTTGTTCACGAGCGCTGCTACCGGTGCCCACACCTATATGGGCGACGGCGTCACTTTCAACCTGGATACCCAGTATGCTTATGCTCCCGCCCCATTTTCTGGCAATCCGGTGGTAGCGGGATCCTACCCTGCGGATGGAAGCATACACTTTGATAAGGATCTGCCAAGTGAGCCGATAGTTGGCGGGGCCAGTATATCATGCGACGAGAGTTTCGAAACCTATCTGATGTTCAAGCCGCCGGGTTCCGATTCCCGCTATGTGCCATTGCGGAAGCTCGAATGGCAATGGGGAGGAAGCGTTTCTGCTGCCGACGGATGGACCACGGTCACTTCACCCAAGGGGGGAGTAGCACCCACGGTCACGGAATGTTCGGATCATCCCCAATGGTCGGCGAACTCAAAAGCGGACCCTGAACTGCCGGTGCCATGACCCGACATCGTCACCCCTCGCAAAATGCAATACTCCAACCGGAAATCTCCATGACAACTCATTCATCCGCCGCCCGCCGTCTCATGATTATTGTAACGATTGCCGCCATTCAGTCGGCAACGGCTGCACCAGTCGCATCGGATTCCAAAGTTGGGATTGCACTCTACGCGGAAACCTCAAATGAAATCCCCGGGAAGACAAGGGTGAAATGCCGTATTGTGAATGAAAGCAGTCACTTGCTGCTTTGGGGCGCGTTGGAATACGACAACGACGGATACCAATTCAAATTGTACGATGGTGATGGGAACGTCCTACCACAGATTGAGGAATGGGCCGAGCGCCATGCTCAGGAAGGAACCGCGAATTTCACCCATCCCAGGGGTGATTGCTAGGAAATTGCTTTTCTGGGTTGGTGCACATGCGGGGCTGAAGAGTGGCTCGGAGACCGGTATCAGGGGGGTGGTGCCGCTCAGGCGATCACCCCGGTGGTGGTGATGGGGTGCCCCTACACGATCCATAAAACATGTTGAATTCCAACGTGCCCGCCATCCTGCGCGAGCAGGGAGCCATCGGGATTCCGCTCTTCCACCTTGCCGAGCGTGAGGGGCTGCCTTCGCTGACGCTCGGGCTCAATGGCGATCCGCTGGACAACGAGGTGTTGGACAACTTCGCGTTCGAGGTTCACTCGCGGTTCCGGCGGCAGCACGCGGGGGGGCGCCGCCAGTCGCCTGAGCCGGCGTTGCGTTGAAACGGGCCGGGGGATTTGATTTCCGCCCGTTCCCTGTTTCGCGGACGAAATCCGGCAAGACAGGGCTTGACCGATGGGGCTAAGACGCTTATTTTCGCTGTCCGCCGCCGCCCAAAGGGCTTCCGGCATCCCGAACCTCAACCAATTCAACCGACCCCTCCACCATGGCCGCCAAGATCTATACCAACAAAGACGCCTCCATTGTCCCGCTCAAAAAGAAGACCCTCGCCGTGATCGGTTTCGGGTCGCAGGGCCACGCCCACGCCCTCAATCTCAAGGATAGCGGGATGAAAGTGGTGATCGGGCTTTACAAGAAATCCAAATCCCGCGAGGTGGCCAAGAAGCTTGGCTTCGAGGTGATGGATACCGCTGATGCCGTCAAAGCCGCCGACGTGATCTTCGTGGCCACCCCGGACACCGTGATCCCTTCGGTTTACCAGAAGGACATCGCCCCGAACCTGGCCAAGGGCAAGACCCTGCTGTTTTCGCACGGTTTCGCAGTGCATTTCAAGACGATCGACCTACCCGAGGACATCGACGTGATTCTGGTGGCTCCCAAAGGCCCCGGCCACACCGTGCGTTCGCAGTTTGTCGATGGCAAGGGGGTTCCCGCGCTGATCGCGATCCATCAGGACGTCTCCGGCAAGGCGAAGGCGACGGCGCTGGCCTGGGCGCGCGGCATTGGTGCCAGCCGGGCCGGGGTTTTTGAAACCAGTTTCCGCGAGGAAACCGTGACCGATCTGTTCGGCGAACAGTGCGTGCTCTGCGGCGGTGCCACGGCGTTGGTCAAGGCGGGCTTCGAAGTGCTGGTGGAGGCCGGCTATCAACCGGAAATGGCCTATTTCGAGTGTCTGCACGAACTCAAGCTGATCGTCGATCTGATGAACGAGGCGGGCATCGCGGGGATGCGGTTCTCGATTTCCGAAACCGCCGAATACGGTGACGTGACGGTGGGTCCCAAGATCATCAATGCCTCGGTGAAGAAGCGCATGGCCGCCCAGCTCAAGGCGATCGAGAATGGCAAGTTTGCCAAGGAATGGACTGCCGAATACGCGGCCGGCTCCAAGAACTTCAATGCCATCCGTAAGGCGGAGGCCGCTCATCCGATCGAGAAGACCGGCCAGAAACTCCGCTCGACCATGAGCTGGATCAAGCAGAAGAAGCTCAAGAAGGGAGCCAGCCAGGCGAGCTACACCTCGTCGTCCAAGTAGGCGGCTGCGGCGGGGAGGCGGACAGCAGGTCCGCTGGACCCAACGTTCAGAATGAACGCGCGGAGCGCCGACATTCTGTCGGCTATGTGAGCCCGACATTCCGTCGGGCGTCTGGCGCAGTTACTCCCCGATCCGAAACACGCGGGACGCGGAGAGGGCGACTTGGGAGGGGTCATACATTGACTCGACCTTGGCCTGCGGCGCGGTGGCCTCGCCGGCGAGGGTGCAACGGGCGAGATAACTGACCGAATAGGTGCCGCGAGCGCCAACGTAGTCCATGAAAAAGACGGCCCGCTCGGTGCGGAGTTCGGTGTGGCTGACGGACCAGTTTTGCTGGCCGGTGGCTGGGGCAATCGCGGAACGTTGGGACGCAAAGTCGTTGTTGACCGCCTCAAAGACGGCGGGCAGCGGGTCCTCGACGACCAGATAGCGGGTGCCATCCGTGGGCAGGGTGACGCGAAGGGTGATTTTGATGAGGTCGCCGACCGTGGGTTCGGTGAGGGTGGTGGTGGTGCCGTCCGGGTTGACCGTTTCATAGAACCGGTCGATCGAGAGCCCGCCTTTGGCGACGGGTTTGAGCGGGGCGATCTTCGGTTTGGCGGCGAGGCGGAGCCGGACGAAGGCGCGGGTGTCGTTGGCGAGGGCGAGTTTGAGATCGGGGCCGAGCGGGAAGCTGCGGGTGGCGGTGGGATTGGCGGGGTCGAGGCGGATCGCTTGCGGACCGTCGGCGGTTTCGAGGGTAAGGGTGGCGGGTTGCTGGCCGGCTTGATCGTGGCGGGCGTATTGGGTGATGGCGAGCAGGGCCCAGCCGTTGGCCCAGGTGTTGTGCCAGTGGCCGTAGGGGTTGCGTTCGTTGAGCAGGCGGTCGAGCAGGGCGGAGGTTTCCTTGGCGTCGACGTCGATGGTGGCCCAGGCGAGGAGCTTGGTGGCGGCATCGGTCTCATAGGGCATCCACCAGTCGTCGGAAACGCGGATGGGTTTGGTGGAGCGGAGGATGGCGCGGGCGGTCGCGAGATCGGCCTTGGTTTGGGTGTGGGCGATGGCGAGGGCGAGGAAGGCGCGACCGGAAGGGGAGAGGTTGTGAAGGCGGTCGCTGAGGGTGTTGTGGTAGGCGCCCTGTGGTTTGCCGGCGAGGGCGAGCACCCAGAGGGCGCGGGCTTGTTGGTCGAATTCCCAAACATCCTTGGCAAAGGTCATTTTGCGGAGGCGGGCGATGAGGTGATTGCAGAGTTTTTCGATCGAGGAGGCGGGGACGCTGGCACCGTTTTGTTGGGCGAGGATGAGGCCTAGGCCGGCGTAGGAGGCCGCCCAGTCGCAGGTTTCGGTGCTGCCGGGCCAGTAGGCGAATGAGCCGTCGGTCAGTTGCATGGTGAGCAGCCGATCCACTCCGGTCTGGATCACGGTGCGGGCCTTTTCCGGGGAGACCTTGGCGAAGGCCGGGATGAGCGGTCGGAGCGGTTCGATGGCGAGCCACGGCATGAGGCCGGAGGTGGTTTGCTCCACGCAGCCGTGCGGGTAGTGCATCAGGAAGTCGATGGACCCGGCGGCTTCGGTTAGAGGAGAGGTGGAGAACTCCAGTTCGAGTTCGCCGTAGCCATCTAACAATGATTGGTCGAGGTCCTTGAGCAGGTCGCGGCCGGTGCCCGGTTGGTTGAGTTTCACAAACTCCGACTGGCGCAGCAGCGGCACC